>NZ_JBXWNT010000003.1:0-486227 GCF_059610505.1 Ruegeria sp. CDSC079 | reverse complement strand
GCATTGTCCAGGCTTGGCAGCAGCGACAGTTCCAGTCGGTCAAAATCGCGGGAGAAATGCCATGGGATTGGTCGGTCAAAATAGCCCTGCCAGACATCCATCGTGAAATGCGCCGAGCCAAACAGATGCGCTGCCTCAAAAGCCGGGTCCGACGGGCCAATATGGATAAAGTTACCGAACTCATCAGGCATTGCCGGGGGATGGATATATCCGTTCCAGGGCGGCAGATACATTCCCGGACCATCCGGTCCGGGCACGATGGCCCCATAGGGTGTAGTCTTTCCGACAGGGTTAACCGTGTACATGCGCGGACCCGATGGACCAGGGCCGATACTGCCCTGCGGGGCCGATATTTCGACTAGCTCAAGCTGGGGGTCCTCTTCCAGAAAAGGGGATTGCGGATACAGCAGAAATCGCGTTCCAGGCTCTTCTTCATCAAGGTGATCTGGTAAGTTCACAATACCCCCCTTTCAGGCCACGCCTCGGATCCGCCTTGGGGCGGCTAGTCAACGGTACTATTTAATCCGGCATCCGCGTGACAAAACAAATACTCTGCTTCTATCAAATCAAAAAATGCTTCCCGCCCGGCCAATCCAAGTGAAACTGCATATGATTCAAGATCATCTGGCACTGGTTGGTCAAGCTGTGTTTCAAAATACCACATAACCATAGGTAGGCGCCTGCTTGCGGGACCGCCTCGGGCAGTCAATGATTCAGCTCCCCTTTGTGCCTTGCGATGGGCACGATCCCGCAATTCGGCATAGCTCCCGTCACGGCGCAACTCGCGCAAAAGCGATGACTCAAGGACCGAAGCCCGAGAGGTAATGTGGCCGTGCACCCGAGCGGCATCGGCCAGCATCGCCTCGTATTCCTCGACACTCAGATCATTCTCGTCCAGCCATGCCATCAAAGCGGCGCGGCGCGACAGGCCGGCTTTTTGCCGGTGCGCATCCATTTGTGCCATCAGGGCAGGGCGGTCGGGCTCTTCATCCCGCCGATCAGCCTCTTCCCGCGCCAGCAGAGTCAGCGCGGCCCGTTCACGCAGCCGCGTATACATGTCCGGGTTCAGCCTGACTTCATCGATAACCGCCTGATCGGCCTTCTGATCGGCATCCACTCGGGCACGCAGCCCTTTCCACATCAGCGTTTCTTCGGTCGGTTGCTGCGTCGCCGGGAAGGGAAGGTCGTTTGCCAGATCTTCGGCCATACGCCCAAGCATCTCAATGGCATCACGCGCTTTTGCATCAACCTTGCCGTTTGGCAGCCAGTCCACAAAACTCTGGATGTCAGAAAGCCCGTTCAACGCGTCAATTATGTTAGGCCAACTGCGCTGACGATAGTTCATGCCTTTGGCAATCCGCAGAACCTCTGCGGCACGTTCAGCGACCAACATGCCTAGATTATGCGCCTCCTCAACCGTTGCTCGGACCGAGACCATGGGTTCGCTCAATGGCAAATAGCCCAATTCTGCCGGGCTGTGCAGGACCGCAACTTCGTCGTCATCCTGCAGGGTTCGGCTGTAGAAATCCTCAAAGATTCGACCCACGCCGATCATACCGAAATCAGCCAACTCTGCCGCACGCAAAGCACCCATGCTGGCACTGCCATAAACGGGGATTCCCTGATCCATCGCCCAAAGAATCTCTTTATGCCAGACCGACGGGACGCCCTCAAAAAAGCCGTCTATTATCCCGATCGCACGCGGACGATCACGTGCCACGCGATATACGTCCCCCTGCCGGACCGGGGGCAAGATCACAGGGTCCAAGCATTGGGCCACAGCATCGGCTGTCAACGTCGGGCCCACAAAAATAACGACACTCATCCGTATGTTTCCATTACACGCTGCGCGCGTTCCCCGGCGATGTAATCGGGGTCGTCATGAGGCGCTTCAAGCCCCGGTATGACAGCTCGGACAACGGCGATCTCATATTCCGGGCGCGATAGATCGACCGTGATCACCTGCGAAATACCTACAGTTTCGAGGCGGGTAGTCAGCAAGTTCAAATCCTCTTGGAATGATCCGGTGGCATATGTCGGAGTATTCGAAAAATCCTGCGTCGCGTCCGAACTGTCTATCTGATTGCGAATATAGGCACATCTTTCTATCTGCGCCTGGTCAGTAAACTCTTCTGGGTCCAGATCATCACGCGCGCCAGAGATATAGGTGAGGCGGGTTTGTGCCGCTTCGGTCAGGGCCCGCAACAAAGCAATGGCGCGATCTGGATGGCAGCCATCACCAATACCGATGTGGCCGTTCTGCCCGTCCGGCTCGCTGATCGTACATCGGAAACAGGCGATTCCGATGTCCGAGGTGGTGTCCCAGATGCCCAGGTTCAGGCCCGCCGCCTCAATCATGCTTATTGCGTCCTTGCACCTGTCATCATCGATAGTGTCTGGGTGGATCCGTGCTGGCGCGGACTGAAATTGCCACAGTGTGGTGGCATCGCGTTCGATGAGTTCAAAGATCGCATGGCAACTGGCTTCAAACAGGTTGTTGCCGGATGCCAAACCATTTGTCGTTCTGGGAAAGGCTACCTGCCCACCCATCGGCAAAGACGTATAATCGGTATCGACCATCTCCATTGGAACCCAACGGGCGCAAGCGGAATTCAAATCCCGACCCTCTACCCACAATCTGTTCGCATCAGGATCAAATCGGCCACCAGTCACCCGAGGTAGCTTATCAACATCCACCACCGGCGCATCGCGCGCTATATCGGTAAATCGTGCCAGACGCTGAGGCGCCGTTACCCGTTCCGCGTGCCAGCTTTCGATCGCTTCCATAACCCCCGACGCTTGCGCGGCCGGGACTGACAATCCCTTGCCGAGCGACACCGAAACCGATCGGGAATTCGGGCGCGCAACCATGACCGTGGGCAATCCGATACGATCCAGGCCGGTTAAGTTCGCAATTCGAGTAATGCCCATTTCACGCAAATAGGGCGTTACGATTTCCAATGTTTGGCTGGGGCTTCGCAGGCGATGAGTATCAAGCACATATTGCTTTTCCGATACGTCAGACATGATGCAACCTTGCCAAAAACAAAAGAAATTGGCCACCAGGCGAAAATACTTGCCGGTGACCGGATCAGCTCAGGATGGGGGATGATTTCATATGGGTCAACTCTGCCGCCCATAATTGTCTCAACACGACAATCTACTTGCTGGACAATGATAAGCGCGGGCTGAACCAACTGTGTCCAGCAGCCAGCACCTAGAATCGAATTGCAGCAACGATATTCAAAGGATGTCGCATTATTTTAACATAATCTTCATTCTGCGTCATTTATAGCGAGACCGGAAACCCAAAATGTTTCGAAAAGCTGTCAGAAGCGCGCCTTCTTTCGTGCGAAGGTCCCAGGGCAATCGGGAAAGTTGCTCTATTGGGTCTAATTTATAAAATATAATCAATGCAATACACTGAACTATGGTGCGGGTGGAGGGACTTGAACCCCCACGCCTTGCGGCGCCAGAACCTAAATCTGGTGCGTCTACCAATTTCGCCACACCCGCACGACCAGCAGCAGCTGCCGGAATGCCGCTCAATAGCAAAGCTTTTGAACGAGTGCGAGAGGGAAATTGTAGTTTACACGAAGAATATTGATGCCCGTTTCAGAACAAACCCAACCTCTGCTTAGAGGCACCACACGCCCCGAAAACATATGAAAGACCGCACGACCACACCGACCGGAAAGGCCAATGGACTTTCAGCTGACCAAGCTTTGCCTGACGCCGCCCAAAACAGAAATCTCGCAGACCAGGTAGCCCCCAAAAAAGACTATGTGAAACATAGCGTCCTGTTAAAATTCACCATTGATGAACCTGCCAAATTTAAACACCCTCACGTTGTGCCGTGTTGTTGTTGCCTTTCCCGAAAGCGCACTTTGTTTGGGCGATGGATTCTGTCTCATGACAAGATTTTGCCAAATATGGAGCTGACCACATGTATGTAAAACTATAATTTAATAAATAGTTACACCCCATTTGGAGACCAGCTATCAAATTTGGCAGGCTGTGAACTTCAGCCGATATGCTCATATTTTTATACGCTTTTTAGTTTAGTAGTGGGCCCGGGCAACTCCGCAGCCATACTTGCGCCACAATTCAAACGCCAAAAAATCTTATTCGCGTCAAAATAAGACCGCCTTGCCAGTAGTTGATGGGTGGAAAGGAGTTAATGAGTCTTTTGCCTTCGGGCGTCTTACCAGTTCGTTCGCTCAACTCCAGTACAAGGGTCTTTACCATGACCAACATGATGAACTCTGCATCTGCCGAGCAAGACGCGATTGGTCTTGCACGCGAAAGTTTTCTTGGTGAACTCAAAACCCTGAATCGCGAACACCCGAATACCGGGTTTGGCATCTCGCTGCGTACGCATTCTGGCGGGCATTATTTGCTTGCCAATTCCCGAATGCCCCTGCCCGAGGTCAAATCCCAGGGTTTCCCAACAGGGCGCAGTGTTGCGTGCCTGGAAAATAGCGACTGCTTCAGCTCGATCGAAGTGCTGGCCGATGCCCGCGCATATGAATCGATCACACCAAGCGCCGAAGCCGCAATTTTGGGCAACGCCCTGAACCTGATCGCCCGGATTGATACGCTGACTAGCGCACCTCACGGGCAGATCGAACCTCATATCGCCGCTACAGGAACCGGAGGCTAACCATGGCGCGTAACGATCATCTTTTGTCTGTTGGAAACGAAGCGCTGACCCCAATGACTTCGGCCATGTCGGCATTGACGACACAGATTGACCAACTGACAGAGGTGGCGGACGCGCGCTCTTCGGCACGTCTTGCGACGCTCAAGACACGCATGGAGAATTTCACTGCCAGCGTCACGCTGGTCGGTCAGGTCAAGGCGGGAAAATCTTCGCTTGTGAACATTCTGTCCGCACGCCCTGCCTTGCTGCCTTCGGATGTGAACCCCTGGACCTCTGTGGTTACCACGCTGAACATCAACACCAGAACCCAGGGTGATACAAAATCCCGGTTCACTTTCTTCGAACAAGAGGAATGGGACAATCTGATGGTTGGAGGCGGCCGGCTGGGAGAGCTGGCCAATCGGGCCGGCGCCGACGATGAAATGGACGATATCCGCCGTCAGATCGGCGAAATGAAAGCTAAGTCCGAGGAACGACTAGGTAAGCATTTCGACCTGATTCTGGGGCAAAGCCATCAATACGACTATTTCGATGAGGAACTGATCCAAAGGTATGTGTGCCTGGGTGATGAAGACGACCCGGACATCAACCCCAAGACCGGTCGTTTTGCGGATGTGACAAAGTCGGCTGAGCTGTACATGGACATCCCCCAGTACCCGATTTCCCTCAAGCTGTGCGACACACCGGGTGTAAACGATACGTTTATGGTGCGTGAACAGATCACCCTGCGCAGCCTGCGCGGGTCCGAAGTCTGCATTGTGGTTCTGGCAGCCAGTCAGGCTCTGACCACAATGGACATGGCGCTGATGCGGATCATCGCTCAGTTCGAAAATCGTCAGATTATCCTGTTCGTTAACCGAATTGACGAACTTGCAGATCCGGTCACCCAGGTTCCTGAGATTCGGGATCGGATTCTGGACACGCTGAAACAGAACAATATCGACACCAAGGCAAGTGTCGTGTTCGGCAGCGCCCTGTGGGCCGAGGCCGCGATAACTGGCAATCCCGATATTCTGTCTGAGGAATCCCGGAAAGCCCTGAACACGTTCTATCTGGCGGCCGGGTTTGGCGATCAGGCCCCGTCACTGGACAAGATTTGGGCGTTGTCCGGTTTGCCCGACCTATTGCTGGCGATGAATGAACGCATTGCCGAAGGCGCAGGAACTCGACTTCTGGACCGTGTACGCCACCGGGCGCGCAACATCGCCAGTCAGATCCGGGCGACCGCCGTGGCCAAAAAACTATCCGACAGCGAAGGGATCGTGCGAGAGCTGAACGGGGTAGCACCCGAAGACGCCGTGGCAGAGGTCAACGCAGAATATGAAAAGAAGGCCGCTGAGCTTACTGCTTCCTTGCGCGCGAAAGTGCTTGAGCGTCTGAACTCGGCCGAAGCCAACTTTGTTAAACGTGCCACCGATTCTCTAATCGCGCATCTTGAGCAAAATGGCGAGCAAGGAACGTGGCAGTACGATCCTGCCGGTCTGCGGACCTTGCAAAAAGCGGCCTATTTTAGCTTTGCCCGGTCGATGCGCAAAGAAGTTGGTGCGTTGTATTCAGCGGCAGCCGCTGACATCGAAGCGTTGTATCAAAGCTTGCTGGGCAACCATCTGGGAGAGTTCAGCATCGAGGCACCAATCGTCCCGCGGGTACCACCTCCACTGGGTATCGGACGCACGATTGCCCTGGACTTGCAAAGCACATGGTGGCGCCGCTGGTGGCAACGCCGCAATGGTTTCGAGGCCTATGCGGCGGATTATACGCGCCTGATCACATCAGAGGCGAATTCGATCACCAAGGATATCGAAGAAAACCAGATTGCAGCAGTTCTTGAAAATGTCCGCGCCGCCCTTTCCGACTTTATGCGCGAGCAAAAGGAGACTCTGTTGAACATTTCGGCCTCAGCCGAAAAGGACCCCGGTCGCAGTGCAGCGCTGATGGAGGGGCTGGCCCCTCAGAAATCCCGCGACGATATCCTCGGCGATATCCTGAAAGATCTTAGTAACGAGGCAGCATAAGTAGCGATATGGCAAAAGATTCACAAACCCGCTTCGTCTCTTCAAAAGCATGGGACCGCATTGAGAAATGGTCCCGCAGGAAACCTGTTTTTGCACTTATGGGGGAATTCAGCGCCGGCAAATCAACCTTGATGAACTTTCTGCTGCGCTCGGAGGCACTGCCTACACAGGTTACAGCCACACAGCTGCCACCAGTTTGGTTCAGTTGGGGTAGAAGGTCGGCCTATGTACAACGCCCTGACGGAACTCGCGAAAACATTGACCTGGACCAGCTGGAACAAGTCGGGGTGAATGATGCCCAGTTTATTCGCATATTTCTGGAATCCGACATCCTGGAAGCCGTCGACCTGATTGACACCCCGGGTATTTCCGACCCCAAGATTTCTACTGATGTCTGGCGACGGGCTGTCGGTCAGGCAAATGGCGTTATTTGGTGTACGCACGCCACGCAGGCATGGCGCGAAACGGAACGGGCAACCTGGGTTTCCCTGCCCGAACGGTTGCAACATAATTCATTGTTGCTGGTCACACGTGCAGACGTTTTGGATGTCAAGGATCGCCAAAAGGTCCTTCGTCGTGTGAACCGCGAAGCAGGTCACCTGTTCAACCGTTCGATCCTGTTTTCAGCACGTGATGCCATCATGGCCCGCGACAAAAGTGGGGACGCCGAATTGTGGACCCGCAGTGGCGGTGGCAAGATGGTCGACAGCTTCCTGGAAATCACAGAACTGATCATGGACAGCCGCGCTCATCAGCTGGCGCGTTATCAAATTGACACCAGCTTGTCCGATGCTCCTCAGGTACACCCGCTGCGCCCGCGGCGCAATTTCTCGAATGTACAGGGAACCGCTCCGCTGAAGCTGGTAAATCCGCTGCATGAGGGAACAGAGCCCGAGGTGGTGACACAATTCCCCGTGCGCCCTGCCCGGGTCGAACTGCGCCCCGATGAGGTTGAACGTGCCCCGCGCATTGACCCACAAGAGGCCGAACGTCTGCGCGCCGACATGACCTCGGGCGCCGAGATCGTAAAAGAAGAAAAAGAAGACGAATTGCGGGCGTTCTTCCGGGAGACCACTCCCGAGGACTTGGACGTTGCCGATCTGTCCGTTGCTCCTACCGAGGATGATGAAACAGACCCACAGGCCGTATCCGTCATTGATGAAACTGACATTGTTGAAGTTCAGCCACTTTCTGCGGAAGCCGAAGTTGCTGAAGAAGAAAACCTGTTCAGTGACGAAGACGAAGCTGACACATTCATGGCCTCTTTGGAGGACCAGCTTACAGATGTTCCGGAGCCCGAAGAGACCGCTCAGGCAGAGCCGGAAGAAACCCCGGTCGAACTTTCCGTATCCTCGATCACAGCGTTGATGGCTGAACAATCGGATGATGCCGAGGATGAGTTCGAACCAGAGCCGGAAACCAATGGCCTGGTGAACACTCAGGTTGTAGCCCTGCCAGAGAGCAGACCGGAAATCGCGGGCTCGTTTGAAGACATTGTGAACGTGTCCGTCGACACCCCGCTTAGCGCGGCGGCGATGTGGCGCGAGGTCACGGATGGCGAAGACATGCCCACCAACCCAGAAGCGTTGAAGAAGGTATTTCAAGCATTTCTTGAGGAGTTTGACCAAATCACGGCCGAACACAATGCGCGAAAATCAGATAACGCGGTAAGGCCCATGGCCAATACCTCTGAAGACACGGGTGTTGAACGACATGTACTTTAGCGGTGAGAAACCTAGGAGACAGGGCAACTGATGTCTATCGAAACAGCATTAAACGATGCGATGGCGACCATACCCGACTGCATAGCAGCCGGGTATGTCGACATGAAGACAGGTATGTTGCTAGGCACCCATGTCACAGACTCGGAAAGTGCCGAAGCCTTGGATACTCTGGCCATTGCGGTGGCCAACCTTTTTCAGGGGCACGGTGTGATCGCGTTTGAGAATCTGCTGCGTTCGACCGACGCCGACGATACGGAAAATCCTGGGTTTGGCGAAATCGCAGTGTTTTCAAAGGATCGGCTGAATATTTTCCTGCGGACCCCGGACTACCCGGACCATGTGGTCTGCTACATCTGTCGCGACAGTGCCAATGTGGGGCTGGCGCTTACTAAATCGCACATAAGCCTGGGGCCGGTTACGGCCGCTGTATAACGGGACCAGAGGGGGTCACGGCATGATGGATACTGACATACTGGACATGCTCGAAGACATCGGGCGGTTGTCGGTCGCCCGTTTGAATCCGACGGTTACATTAGCTGCTGAGACGACTGAGATTCGTCGTGAAAAGATCCTGCGTACAATTCGCGGAACCATTTTGCCGCGTCGGCTGGAATTTACCGCGGCCAATGGTGATTGTCTGGCAATGGAGGTCAACAGCTCGCGGGTAACTGATGTTTTCCGGGTCCGCTCGGGCATGATACCGGATTTTGAAACTACTCCGCGTGAAGAGCTTGCGACCCGCTTAGCCGAATTGGTGTCCGATATTGCAGCAGCCCCTGCCCCGTTGGAGCTGCTTTCTCTGCAACCGGACACGGCGCTTGAGGTCGATGATGTCGGTGTGACTTTCAGCGAGATTGCAAAGGCTTGCGGCACTATCGAACTGCCGCCCGAGACGGTCGTTTCTTTGGTTCCCGACACGCCTACTCCGCAAGAAACAGATATTCCAGCGCCCGCCGCCGGGGCGACAGCCGGAACCATTGCCAGCGCGTTTTTTGACGGCGCTGAACGGTTCGCATTGGGACGCGCCGAAGTCACCTTAGACGGTGCAGCCATATTGCGGCTCGAAGGAGTATGCGACGTCGGGCAACCCATGCACGCCGATCAGGATCTGCTTCGTCAGTTTACACAGGATCTTGTTGGGTGGGACGGTGACGCCGCCACCGCGCTGGATCATCCTCAGCTGATTGTAATGCGGCCTTCAGGGGGCAAAGGGGATGCGCTTGCCGTTCTGCATGACGGGTCACATTTTGCGCTGGCCATTCATGAAGCGCGCAAACTGGGAGCCGTCGTAAACCTTTGGAAATCAGTTACGGGATCGGAAAAATGATCCGGTGCCAACAGTTCAATTTTTCAACGAATTCGATCCGTGAAATTAAGTAGTCAGGGTATGTGTTATGAGTGAGAATAATCGTCGCGAGTTACTTCGAATAGCCAACGAGATGAAAGGCGTCAGCAATGACGAAACCGGGCAGTTTATCTCTCGGATCATTGGTGATCTTTCGAACCTGAAGCCCTCGATTGCTTTTGTTGGTCAGATCAAGGCCGGCAAATCCCGACTGATCAATGGTTTTACCGGACAGGCCGAATATCTGCCGTCGGATGTGAACCCTTGGACAACCGTAATCACTGATATGCATTTCGGCCACCCGTCGGGCCGGACGCAAGGTGCCGAGTTCCATTTCTTCGACAACCGTCAGTGGCAGTCCCTGATTGCCGAAGGCGAAGAGCTGCGCAACATGTTCCCCGATGACGAGGACAGTTATAAGCGCGAGATGATCGAAGAACAGGTCGACGCAATGAAGACCCGCGCCAAGCTTCGGCTGGGCGATAGCTATGAACAGCTGCTGGGCCAACATCATGATCTGGAAGACCTGAATTCGGATGATTTGGCACGTTATGTTTGCGCAGGCGATGACCCGACCGAGGGTGGGACACATGATCCGGCATCGGACCGGGGCCTTTACAGCGACATCACCCGAAAGGCCGAGGTCTATTTTGACATCGGACATTTCCCATTTCCGCTTACGGTCACCGATACGCCCGGCGTAAATGACCCCCTGTTGATCCGCGAAGAGATCTCTCGCCAATACCTCAAAGAGTCCGACTTCTTTGTGGTTGTCCTGTCGGCGCATCAGGCGCTTTCTCGGGCGGACTTGAAACTGTTCCGCCTAATGCAAGCGCTGGAGTTGGGCCAGATCGTGGTTTTTATCAACCGCGTGGACGAATTGGGAAATGGTGCCGAAGATGCGTTCAAGGTGCGGGCCGATGTTCTGGACGGGCTTGAGAAGGCGCTTGGGAACTCGAACATTGACGTGTTGACCGGCAGTGCCCAATGGGCGCATTACGCCCTGACCGGTGACGAAGCCGGTATCAACCACGACGATGTCCTGGCCTGGCTGCGCGCGCACCCCGATCAGATGAAGCAATATCTGGACGGTGTCGAAGAGATCAAACAAGGCCCCGGCCCGATCAGCCGCGAAGGTGTTTTGCGCTTTGCCGCTATGATCGCCTCCGGGTTGCCCGATCTGCGCCGGCATGTGACCCGAGCGCTGACAGAAGGCCCGCGCGATGAACAACTGCGTATGGCCTGGCAGCATCTCAACAGCTTTGCCCAAGGTGAATTGGACCGGTCCAAAGCGCATCTGCGCGCGATCGAGAACGACACCACAACCTCGGCAGAAGACGCTGGTGAAAACAACAGGATATTGGCCGATCTGCGGAACTCGGTCAGCGACAAGACCACCAAGATCATTGACGAAATGGATGACGTCCTGGCCAACCTGAGAGGCGTAATGGATGACACCGTGGCTGAGGCGGTGTCGGGCGTTATTCGCGGCCCGAACGGAGATTCTCCGCTGTTGTCGAAAACCGGAGAAACCGAGCTGAATTTCACTCCGCTGCGTGACCGCATGCGCGAACTTGTTCAGGGGGCCACCCAAGTTGTCCGCCAAAGAATGCTGAGCGAGCTCTACGCAATCGACATGCAAAGCAATGCCACGCTGCGGGCTCTGCCCGGCTGGCAGGACGCAACCGACAACCGGATGAACACCAGCGCAGTTCGCTGGTTCCGTCCGGACACGTCCGCTTTGACCCGTGGCATCACTGTCGAACTTCGGGTAAACTGGTTGTCCCGGCTGATTTCGCGTAAAAGTGTCGTGTCCCGTGCCGAACGCATGATCGTTCAGGAGTTTGAGATGATCGGAGATGATCTGGTGGATACCGCCCGCGGTGATTTGACCGAGCGGCTTAATACCGTGCTGGACCATTATCTGGCCCTGCTCGCCACACATCTTGAACATCGTGCCGGAACCGGCGAAACAAATGCCCGGGCCGAGGCGCAAGCCGCCTTCAACCACGCACAACATATTTCTGACGAGCTGGGCACCCTATTCAGCCAGCATCAAACAGATGAAATACTAGCAGAGGCAGCGGAATGATCGAATTTCCCGGAACCGACAAGGAAGTGAGGCAGCTCGAGCGCTTTCTGACCGCGACCGAAAGCCTGCCGAGCGACGTGGCGCTCGAAGATATGCGCGCCCGCGCCTTGGCGCATGCCGAACGCTTGTCAAACGCGGTCAATATTGGATTCGCCGGAGAATTTGGGGCGGGAAAATCCAGCCTGGCCAACATGTTGGCCGGCGCAGATATTCTGCCTACCGGGCCGCAACATCTGAAACTGCCGCTCGTTATTGTGGCATATTCCGAAACCCCCGAAACAACTGTCGGGTGGTGGGACCGTGAACCTAAGGTCTATTCCGGAATTGCACTTGAAAAGGCCGCCAAAGACGAACCCGACTTTATCTCTGTTGGATTGAACACCCCTGCCCTGCAAGAGATATCGCTCTACGATCTGCCTGGGTCAGGCGCTTTGGATGATACCTATAAACCGACGCTCGATCTGCTCAAATTTGTGGATTGCGCGATCTGGTGCACCAACGGCACAAATGCATGGCGCGAAACGGAACGCCATCTTTGGGCTAAGGTTCCGGAAGAGTTGCGAGCAAACAGCATATTGGCTGTGACACATACAGATTTGCCTCCGGTACGCGACGCGCTTGACCGGGTGTTGGCCCGCTTGAACAAAGAAAAGCGCAATATGTTCCGCTCGGTTGTGCCGATCGGCACCCCAGTGGCTGTCCGTGCCATGGCGCAAGAGCCAGAACCGGATTTCGCCCTTTGGGAAACCTGCGGTGGACAGGGGCTGGCCGAGCAGGTGCTTGATATTGCTTCGAACCGGCGACAGGCAGACCTGAGTTCGGCGCGCGAAGATCTGGAACAGCACTTTCTGCCCTATCTGAAATCGATTGACGTTCAGGTGCCGGACATAGCCGCCCTCGACGCGCCCTCTATGCAGACCACGCTGGAAAACGTGCTACCCCCTATCGACAATCCGATCCTGGAAGACTGGCTTGCCGCGATTGCCAGTATCTATGAAGACCTGCGGGAAACCTCAAATATGGAGCCTGCGGCTTTCCTGCAAAGCTGTCAGGAAATCGTTGAGGATTTCGCCGAGCGCCTGGAAAACGATGGCGAGATTGACCCGACGGCGGATTGGATTCCGGGTGAGTTCGAAAAGGCCACGGACTTGTTGCTTTTGCTTCAGTTCGAAAGCGGCGTTGCGCCACTGAAGGATGCGATTAGCATTCTGGCACAGCTGAGTGACAACCTTGCTTGGGCCGGCAGCCGGGTTGAATCGGCACAGCCAAAGACCGGAACCTGAAATTTCCGCTCAAGGCTGAGCGGCAATTCCGCGAATCGTAGAAGCGATTCCTACGAATCTATTGTTTCGAATTTGTAGACCAATCCTTAAGAATTTGTTTTTAGCTTTCGATTTTATCACAATATATTTCTATATGTAGTATAAACTGTCAAATAAACACTACATATAGATCAATCGCAAAAACGATCCTTAGTGAAGCCATCAGGCGGCCCCAATAAAGTCAAATTTGAATCGTCTAACCGACTTGAGTGTCCTGCGGTTGTTTTTGGTTGTGTGTTTGCGGGCTATTTGCCCAGGTTTTTTGCCGCAAAACGATTAGAACGGGCGGAATGAAATGAGCCATAACCAGGCTGTCGGTGCAACGCACGACGAACCTAAGATTGAAGGACTTGAACCTGGCGCAAAGCTGTTGCGCGGGCAGTATGAGATTCTTCGTTTCCTCAGCAATGGCGGGTTTGGGATTACCTACCTGGCCCGCGACAGCCTAGAACGCGATGTCGTGATCAAAGAGTGCTATCCGGGCGCTCTGTGCCGTCGGAATGGTGACGCGGTTGAACCCATCAATCCCGACCACAAAGAAGATCTGCGCGCGATCATCGACCTGTTCATTCAGGAAGCCCGCAATCACGCCCGACTGGTTCATCCCAATATCGTTGACGTACATCAGGTCTTTGAAGACAACGACACGGCGTATATCGCAATGGACCTGATCCGGGGTTGCGATCTTCTGGATTATTCCGAGAACCCCGAAAACGACGCGGGCCCGGATTTCATTGTCCAAGTCACCGAGAAAATGCTGTCGGCCGTTTCGTTCATCCACCAAAGCGGAATGCTGCATCGCGATATCTCACCGGACAATATTCTGATTGACCAAAACGGAGACCCGGTCCTCATCGACTTTGGTGCCGCGCGCGAACAGGCAGCCAATCAATCTGCTGCCCTGTTGACTTTGCGCGTTATCAAAGACGGCTATTCCCCGCACGAATTCTATGTACGCGGCGCAGATCAGGGACCCAGCAGCGACCTCTATGTTCTTGCGGCGACGCTTTACCACGCCATCAGTGGCGAACGTCCGATCGACGGGCAAACCCGACTGAATGCCTTCAACAATGGCCAGGATGATCCCTATACGCCCCTCGCAGGTCAGTACAGCGGCTATCCCGATGGGTTCCTTGAAGCGATCGACAAAGCGATGGAAGTTCACGCAACAGATCGTCTGCAAACGGCCCTGGATTGGCTGCGGATGTTCCGTGGTCCCGGCGTCATGTTTGACTCGTTCGCCTATCGTCCGGTCTCGGTCATCGTAGCGATGGACCGTAAGGACGAAGTCGAAGAGCAAGCCCGGATCAAAGCCGAAAGTGAAAATGCCGAGGCGGTGGTGACTGCCTTGTTGGCTGGGAACCCTGACATTGCCCTGGGTAATGAGGATAAGTCTGAGGGCGATCTGGCCAAGTTTGCACAAAAAGAAGAGGCCGCGGTTGCGGTCGATACGATCGTCAAGAACGGATCAGGCGGCAGCGGTAAAGTCATCGCAGGCGCTGCTGCGGTGGTGGTTGCCTTGGCTGCAGGCGGATTCGTTTTGTTCAGTGGCAGCGAAGAAACCCCCGAACCGACAGCAGCGCCGGTCCAAGTGACCGAGACAGAGGCACCAGCCTCGGAACAGCCGGAAGAAGTCGTGGAAACGGCGGCACCGGCCGCTGCGGAAGAGGTCGTGGAAACGGCAGAACCGGCCGCTGCGGAAGCTGAAGCACCAGAACAAGAAGTCGCAAGCGCAGAACCTGTTGAGCAGACGGATACCCTCACGGCGAAAAACGCCGAAGCGCAACCTGTCGAGGCAGCCCCGGTTGCTGCCGACCCGGTAGAAATCAGCGCTGCTGCTGGCCAGCCGGCAGAAACGCAGATTGCGTATTCTCATTGGGATGTGGAAATACCGTTCCAGACCTCGAAACGCCGCGCCTCGACTGGCAGCGTCGTTGTCGTGACCGGCATTGACCCCACGCTGGATACTTCCGTGATCGGAGAATGGGTGCAACATGGGGCGTCAATTTATACTGTGAATGGAGTGCCGGTCCAGGCTGATGCAAGTTTTGCCGCCCAGATTTTGGATGACCTGAAGGTCGATCCGGATGGGTATATCCGCATCACTGCCCGTTATCGGGAACTCGGAAAAACCCGTGCGCAGAACGGATTGCTGGCCCTGCCCGCCATTCGCATGTTGGGTCTCGAGAATGGTTATGTGTTCACTATCAGGAACAGCAATGGAAACGGCTGGGCAACTGTTGTTGACACTGCACCAGACGCACCCGCAGCAGGCAGCCTGCGCAAAGGCGATGTACTGATCTCGGAAAATCATACCGGTCAGAACATTACCAACCCTGAAGGGCTGGACGCGCTTTTGCAGCTCCTTGTTTCTGAAAACCAGTCCGAAGCCCGCTTTACAGTTCTGCGCAACGGTACTGAAACGGGTGCGGTTATGCCCCTGGTACAGGAGTAATGATCCGGTCTGATTGTGATCTGCCTGTGTGTGTTTGCTGAGAGTGAAGCGAAAGCCATCACTCTGACGGGGACCGGCCCGTCGCAGAAGGTAAATGAGTTTTTTGTTCCCAATCATCAGTGCCTGTGTGCCGAACGTGCAGAGGTGAGTAGCAGCCCCATGGGACGTAGTTCCTGTGCCAAGAAACAAAGGTGTCGACACCATGTTTAAATATAAAAGCCCCCTTAGCCGGCTTCTCGAAGGTGCCGGCAAACCTCAAGAGACCGAAACCGAGGAGGTCGCGTCACCTGAGTCTGATAACGCTGAACCGATTGCGGATTTCAACGCACTTCGTAACGCACTGGCAGGCGGCAACATTGCTGCTGATAGCTACGATGAAAGCGAAGAACTATTACCCGAAGGCAAGATGCCGGTGTTCTCCGAAGCTGAACAAGCCACTGCCGATGAGATTATCGTCGAGGAAGTGGTCGCCGAAGTGCAAAGCGCCACCGAGGTTACAGTTGATGCCGACCCAAAGGACGACGAACCGGTTGTGACACTGCATGTGCCAACCGAAGAACTGACAGCCACGATTGAAGATCCCGCGCCTGAAATGGCGATGGAAGAACCGGTCGTAGACGTAGTCGTCGAGACAGTTGATCCGGAACCAGAAGCGCCTTCTGCCCCGGAGGTCGAGGCACAACCTCAGCCTGCTCCTGCGGCAAAAGAAGACAGACGCAGCCGTGTGAAAACCACCTTCCTGGGCTTCGAGCGCGCGGATACGCATGTTCAGGACCTGATGGAAACAGCCGAGCCGGTGGCTATGGCCAAGACCGAGACCGCGCAGGCGACATTCCCGGTAGGATGGCTTGTTGTAACTTCCGGCCCCGGCCGCGGTTCCAGCGTTACGCTGACAGAAGGCCTGATGCAGATTGGGCGTAATGATGACCAGGCGATCCAGCTGGACTTTGGCGACACTGGGATTTCCCGCAGCAACCATGCGGTAATTGCCTATGACCCGGAAGACCGCAAATGCTATCTGGGCCATGGCGGCAAGGCCAATCTGGTGCGCCTGAACGGCAAACCCGTTCTCAGCACGGTTCCACTCTCCACAGGCGATCTTATCCGGATCAGTGAAACCTCAATCCGTTTTGCAGCCTTCTGCGATGACGGCTTTGATTGGCGGGATGTTTAATTGATGCTGGCGACCCCAGCATATGATCTTGCGCTGATCCTGGATCAGGGTCAGCGCGACACGCAGGAAGACGCGGTCGCGTCGCGTATGTTCGACGCGGCGGATGCGGGCTATGTCATCGTCGCGGACGGAATGGGTGGGCATGCGGCAGGAGAAGTGGCATCTGAACTGGTAGTCAAAGCCTGGCGCGATGCACTGGATACCGAACTTGAAGCAGACGCTCCGGCTGAGACTGCGCTGATCGACGCCTTACCCTTGGCAGCCATGCAGGCAAATGCCGCGATTTCGACTTACTGTGAGGAGCAGGGTGAAGATTTCAACATGGGATCAACCATGTTGGGAGTTTTGCTGCTGGAAAAGCGCGTCTTCTGGATTTCGATTGGCGACAGCCCCCTTTATCTCTATCGCGACCGTACCCTCAGCCAAATCAACGAAGACCATTCGATGGCTCCGATGATTGATGCTCAGGTTGCTGCAGGTACCCTTACGCCAGACCAGGCGTCGTCTCACCCCGACCGAAACCAACTGACTTCGGTGATAATGGGCGCCGCAATTCCCAAGGTCGATTGCCCGGAAGAACCATTGGGTCTTAGCACCGCGGATGTGCTGATCGTGGGAAGTGATGGGCTGCAATATCTGAGCAACACAGAAATTCAGGCAATTCTTGAGGAAAACGAAGATGCGCTGGCTCAAGATATTGCGGATGCGCTGTTGCGGGCACTGAGAACCAGGAACGACCCGGATCAAGACAATACGTCGATTGGCGTCATCAAACTCAGAAGAAACGACTAGAGGCAAAGCAACCGGACCAATGAAACTCCATCTGATCATATCCAGCCTGGCACTAGCTGCCGCGACGGGCGCTGCTTCGGCACAAGAAGCATGCTCAACCTATGAAATCCAGCGAGGCGACAGCCTGCGGGAACTGACCATCGCAGTCTATTCGACCGAAGATTTTCGGATCATCTTCGAGGCAAACCGCGATGTAATCGGAAATAATCCCAATGTCATCCGCGTCGGCGACGTTTTGACCCTGCCCTGTTTGGAAGATATCGGGCGCGCGGCTGCCGTGCCGCAGACAGAGGCCGAAGCAATGGCCGCCGAAATGGCCGCCGAACTTGTCAAGGCTGCGGAAGATCGCGCTGCCAAAGCTATCGCCGAAGCCGAGTCCCGCGTGGCCGAAGCCAAAGCAGAGGCGGTCATCGCCGCCAAGGCTGCGGCCAAGGATGAGATCGAGGCTGCGCGTGCTGAAGGTGCTGCCCTAATCCGCAATGCAGGTACCGGTGAACGTCCTGAAATCCGGGACCGTCAGTTGATTTTGATCACTGGCGGCAACTATTCCCCGTTCACGGATGAAGCTCTGCCGCATCGTGGTCTATATACAAATCTTGTGGAAACCGCGATGTTGCGCGCAGCACCGGAACAGTCCTACAAGATCCAGTTCGTCAATGACTGGTCTTCACATCTGGATCTGTTGATGCCGACGCTGGCATTTGACGCAACCTTCCCGTGGTCGCGTCCAGATTGTGACGACGCAGATGCACTGTCTGAAAATGACCGTTCACGTTGTGAAACCTACAATTTCTCGAACCCGTTCTATGAAGTTGTGGACACGTTCTTTGCTCGCGAAGGTTCGGGCTATGAAGAGACCCTGACATATGCGGACTTTGCCGGTGCAACCATCTGCCGACCCGAGGGCTGGTCCCTGTCGCATATGGACGCGGTGGGGCTGTACGAGCCCGCGATCACGATGCTGCGCCCGGTTTCGCCGGATGAATGTTTCCATGCATTGATGGATGGAACCGCCGACATCGCCGCAATTGAGGCCCATCTAGCCGTCGAGGCAATCGGTCGGCTGGGTTACGAGCATCGCATTGTAGAAAACCCCAACCTGGCAGCAATCAAGTCTCTTAACATCATGACTCACAAGGAGAATCCTGATGGAGAAGCGATCCTTGAAACGCTTAATCAGGGTCTGGCGATCATGCAGCAATCAGGCGAGTGGCGCGACATCGTCTCAACCGCTCTGCGTTATCAAATGGAAAATGGCTAAGGCCCTTATCGGCCTAAACTCAAAAAAGTCTGGAGGAAGTGGACATGTATAAATTTAACCTGAAGAAAGTCGTGATTTCGGCCACCGCCGTCACCGCACTGAGCGCCGGAGCTGCCGCAGCACAGGAAGCCTGTAGCAACTATACCGTCGCGGATGGTGACACGATGGCGACCATCGCCATCGCGGCTTATGGCACCTCGAACTATCAGCCGATCTTCAACGCCAACCGCAACATCATCACCAACCCAAACGCGCTGGCGCCTGGATTGGTTCTGTCCTTGCCCTGTGAAGACGGTAGTCTGCCGAATGGCCAGTCAGCACAGGAACTGATCGCAGCAGAAGAAAAGCGTGCGGCCAGTGTGAAACGTTCGAACGTCTACGCCCCGCCAATCAAGCTGGTAGCGGGTAACGGATGGGAGCCATTCACGACCGAAAGTCTGAGTGGTGGTGGGATCATGACCCGCCTGGCGACCACAAGTCTTCAGCGTGCCGGCAACAGCCGTGATTTCTCGGTCAGCTTTGTCGACGACTGGACTTCGCATTTGGAAACTCTCTTGCCGCTCGGCGCATTCGACATCTCGATCGCCTGGACAGTTCCAGATTGTACAAATCACACCTATGAGTGGTCTGCAGCGACTGAATCCCGGTGCAACGAGTTTGTTGCTTCGGTTCCGGTCTATGACATCGTCGGCGGTTTCTTCACTCTGCCGGAAAGCGAATACTCACAAGCGACGGCCTTCGAAGACCTCAAAGGTGCAACCCTGTGTCGTATGGACGGCTGGAGCATGGTTGTACTTGAAGAAGTTGGCTTGAATTCCGATAACCTGACGTTGGTTCACCCCAGCTCGGCCCGCGAGTGTCTGGATGCCGTTTTGACCGGCTCAGCCGATGTGGCCGCGTTCGAGGTCGATCTTTTCGCCGCAACCATGAAGGACATGGGCCTGACCTCGGAAGATATCGTAGAAAACCCCTATGTTTCCACGCTGTCCTCGATGAGCTTCCTTGCTCACCGCACCAACCCGTTTGCACGTGAATACATCGCTATGGTCAACAAGGGCCTGAACGAAATGCGTGAATCCGGCGAATGGTACGCGATCATCTCGGACACGCTGCGTGAACAGAACGAAAAGCTGAACGCCGCGTCGAACTAATACCGATACATATGAACAGTCGCAGGGCCGGTCTTTGGACCGGCCCTGTCTTTTTTCAAGATCCAAAGATTTTTGCGACAAGAATGAGAGTCCGAATAATGGCTGCCGCGGTTTGATGCCTAAAAGGGCCGACCTTCCCTTCGAAGCCGAAACAACTTGGTCCCGGTGGCACTATCTGCTGGCGTTTGATCCAAAAGACTCGACTCTGTAAAAGCGGAAGCATAAAAAGAACAAATCAAGAACATATTGGTATCTGGCATGTTCGATGGAATGCAGCGTCGCGTCGTTTCATTGTGGTTTCCTCGGTTGGCAAGCGACCGGGTTCTGCGTCGACGCCTGGTGAATGGGCCCTTTGTCCTGACGCTCAAACAACAGAATGCCAATCGTATTTATTGCCTGAACGCTCAGGCTGCGGAACAGGGGCTGCATCAGGGCATGTCCTATGCGGATGCGCGCGCCTTTTGCCCCGCTTTGCAAAGCTGCACAGCCGATCCTCAGGCCGATATGCGTTTCCTGCACATCCTGCGTCGCTGGGCAACGCGCTATTGCCCCTGGGTGGGGATGGAAGGCGAGGATGGGCTGGTGCTTGACGTCACCGGGTCAGCCCATCTCTTTGGCGGCGAAGAGGCGATGTTGGCTGATATGCGCGGACGGTTTGCGCGCGCAGGGCTCTGGGTGCAGATCGGGTTGGGGGATACGCGCGGTGCGGCTTGGGCGCTTGCCCGTTATAACGAGGGGGTCGCAGCCTCTGGCAATATGCTGACGGCCCTAAAGTTGCTGCCGGTGGCGGCCTTGCGTCTGGATGAGAAGACCTCGGTCGCCTTACAGCGCATGGGCCTGCGCAAAATTGGTACATTGGCGGCAGCACCGCGCGCACCGCTGACACGGCGTTTTGGTCCCGGTCTGCTGCTCAGGCTGGATCAGGCTCTGGGCGCGCAACCCGAAGCAATCACGCCGCTGTCCGATCCCCCCCATTACGCGGTGCGCATGACCCTGCCGGACCCCATCGGATTACTGTCGGACGTGATGGCTGGTACCGAACGGCTGTTGGCCCAGCTCTGCGCCAAGCTGAAGGCGCAAGAGATGGGCGCCCGGAAACTTTGCATGACATTGCGTCGGGTGGACCAGGACTGCCAGCTGGTTGAACTGCGTCTGGCCCGACCTCTGCGCGATCCTCAGCGTATCCTGTCTTTGTTCGAACGCGGTTTGGGGGAAATAGATGCTGGCTTTGGCATTGATCAAATGCGGTTGGAGGCTACCGGGGTTGAAGCGCTGCCAGTACAACAAATCAGCCATGTGTCGGACCACAGCAAGAGCCGGCTGGATGATCTGATCACCCGGCTGGGCACCCGGGTCGGGCTGGAGAACATTCAACGTTTCCTACCTGCGGACAGCCATATTCCCGAGCACAGTTTCATCATCGCGGCCGCCGCCTATTCCAGCCCCTCCAGCGGGTGGAGCAGCCTGAACCCACGACCGCTCTGCCTGTTTCCACCCGAACCGATTGCGGCAACCGGCCCACATCCGCCCGCGCGGTTCCGCTGGAGACGCATGCCCCTGACAACCGGCCATGCCACGGGCCCCGAACGCATCGCGCCCGAGTGGTGGCATCAGGATGAAAGCTGGCGGTCCGGTCTGCGGGATTACTGGCGGGTGGAAACCACGCAGGGGCGCAGGCTCTGGCTGTTTTACACGCCGCAGAATCCGGGCTGGTTTGTACAGGGAGAGTTCGCATGATCACAGCAAACCGCCCGACAGACGCCCTGCACCGCCATATGCCAAAGCCCCATGCACAGGGGCTGGGTTATGCCGAACTCTGTGTCACCACGAATTTCACCTTTCTGACCGGGGCCTCCCACCCCGAAGAGCTTGTCCTGCGCGCCGCCGAGCTGGGATTGTCGGCAATAGCTATCACGGATCACAATTCGTTGGCAGGGGTTGTGCGCGCATGGTCGGCACTGCGAGAGCTTAAACGACAGACCAAACAGCCCCTTCAAATCAGATCTGAATATCGGGTTGATTCCTCCTCCCGGCAAGAGGTTGGCCACAGGCAGGCGCTTCCGAAACCGGACTGTACTGTTCTGCCTAAACTAATTACTGGCTGCCGGCTGCTGCTGCGCGACAGTGCGGTAGATTGGGTGGCGTTGCCCTGTGATCTGGCAGCCTACAAACGCTTGGCCCGCCTGCTGACTCTGGGCAAACGGCGTACAGATAAGGGCGATTGCGAGCTCTATACGCAAGACATGCTGACGGCTTGCAAGGGCATGATCCTGATCGCCCTGCCCCAGACCACCCTGTCAGAGGCCGCATCAGATATTCAGACCGTGCGACGGCGCTTTCCCAATCATGTTTTTCTGGGCGCTGTTCCGCGCTATGACGGCAGCGATCAGGCCTACCTGGCCGAATGCGCCCAACTGGCCCAGAAGAGCTGCGCCCCCATGGTGGCGGTCGGGGATGTTCTGATGCACCGCGCCCACCGCAAGCAACTGGCCGATACCCTGACCTGCATGCGCGAAAATATTACGATTGATCAGATCGGTACACGCGCATTGGCCAATGCCGAACGCCGCCTCAAATCCGGCCATGATCTGGTCCGGCTGTTCCGCCATCACCCCAGCGCCTTGCGGCGCACGATGGAGATTGCCGACAGGTGCAGCTTTGATCTGGCGGAGCTTTCGTATGAATACCCCGATGAGATTGCAAGCGGGGAACATCCGCAAACGCGTCTGGAACGTCTGGCACACGAAGGGTTGCAGCGCCGGTACCCCGAAGGGCCGCCCGACACGGTGGTCGGGCTGATGCGCAAGGAACTGGCGGTGGTCGCGGATCTGCAGTTTCCCGCTTATTTCCTGACTGTACATGACATCGTACAATATGCCCGGTCGCAGGGCATTCTGTGTCAGGGGCGCGGGTCCGCGGCCAATTCGGTGCTCTGTTACCTCTTGGGCATCACGGATGTCAGCCCCAACCAGATCGCCATGGTCTTTGAACGGTTCGTGTCCAGATACCGGGGCGAGCCGCCGGATATTGATGTCGATTTCGAGCATGAGCGGCGTGAGGAGGTGATCCAGTGGATTTACGAGAAATATGGCCGCGAACGTGCTGGTCTTTGCGCAACTGTCATCCATTTCCGCACCCGTGCAGCCATTCGCGAGGTGGGCAAGGTCATGGGGCTGTCGCAGGATGTGACCGCTGGGCTGTCGAGCCAGATCTGGGGCATGAGCAATGGCGGCGTTGATCTGGACCGTATTCGCGAGCTGGGGCTGGACCTCAGCGACCGGCGCCTCATGCAAACCATTCATCTGATTGGCGAAATCATCGGCTTTCCCCGCCATCTGTCCCAGCATGTTGGTGGTTTTGTGATCACCAAAGGACGCCTGGACGAGCTTTGCCCGATTGAAAATGCCGCAATGGAAAACCGCACCGTCATCTGCTGGGACAAAGATGATATTGATGCTCTGAACATCCTGAAAGTCGATGTGCTGGGGCTTGGTATGCTCAGTTGTCTGCGCAAATCCTTTGGCCTGCTGCAACAGCATGAAGGCCAGACCCTGAGCATCGCCAAGGTGCCTCAGGACGACACCGCCACATATGACATGCTCTGCCGGGCGGATGCGATCGGCGTCTTTCAGGTCGAAAGTCGGGCGCAGATGAATTTCCTGCCCCGGATGCGCCCCCGCGAGCTTTATGACCTGATAATCGAAGTTGCCATTGTGCGCCCT
The DNA here is from genome assembly GCF_059610505.1 of Ruegeria sp. CDSC079. Lineage (NCBI taxonomy): Bacteria > Pseudomonadati > Pseudomonadota > Alphaproteobacteria > Rhodobacterales > Roseobacteraceae > Ruegeria > Ruegeria sp. CDSC079. The sequence goes on along the minus strand of NZ_JBXWNT010000003.1, from coordinate 462,511 downwards.
GGCCCCATTCAAGGGGATATGGTGAAGCCCTATATCCGGCGACGCAATGGGCTGGAAAACCCCGAACCCTTTGGCCCGAAACTGGAACAGGTGACAGCGCGCACATTGGGCGTCCCCCTGTTTCAGGAACAGGCCATGCAGATTGCCGTGGTCGGGGCCGGATTCACGGCGGAAGAGGCCGACCATCTGCGCCGCTCATTGGCCACGTTCCGGCGAATGGGCACAATCGGCACATTCCGGGATAAATTCATCAATGGGATGCTGGGTAACGGCTATGACATCAAAGTAGCTGAGCAGTGTTTTTCCCAGATCGAAGGCTTTGCCGATTACGGGTTCCCGGAAAGCCATGCGGCGGCCTTTGCCATGCTTGCCTATGTCTCGGCCTGGCTGAAACGCCATCACCCGGCGATCTTTGCCTGCGCGCTTTTGAACTCTCAACCCATGGGGTTTTACGCGCCCGCTCAGATCGTGCGCGACGCCCGCGAGCATGGGGTCGAAATCCGCCCTATCTGCGTCAATCATTCCGAGTGGGACAATATACTGGAACGCCGCCCCGATGGCGCGCTGGCGCTGCGGCTGGGATTCCGCCAGATCAAGGGGTTCAGGGAAGAAGACGCCGGCTGGATTGAGGCCGCCCGCGGCAATGGCTATCAGGATCCAGAGGCGCTGTGGCTGCGTGCGGGGCTGCGGCCTGATGTACTGACGCGCTTGGCCGAGGCAGACGCTTTTTCCGATATGGGGCTGACCCGGCGCGATGCACTCTGGCAGGTCAAAGCCATTCAAAGCCCCAAACCTCTGCCCTTGTTCAATGATCCGATTGACGGGGAAACGGTTCACGAACCCCCGGTCAACCTGCCCGCCATGCAGCTGGGCGAAGAGGTGGTCGAGGATTATGTTGCCACCCGCCTAACCCTGCGGGCCCACCCGATGGAACTGCTGCGCCCCTCTCTGCCAGGGCTGACCACACATGTCGCCTTGTTAGAGGTGCCCCTGGGGCGGCACAGCGTTTGTGGTCTGGTTATCACCCGTCAACGGCCGGGCACGGCGTCGGGTATAATTTTCCTGACGCTAGAGGATGAAACCGGGGTCAGCAATGTGGTGGTCTGGCCCAAGGTTTATGAGCGTTTCCGCCGGGCCGTGATGGGCGGGCGCCTGCTGCGGATCACAGGGTATCTGCAGCGTGAAGGGATTATCGTGCACCTGATCGCCCAGGACGTTCAGGACATGTCACATAAGCTTTCCGAATTGGGGCACCCGCAACCAGGGGTCCTAAGCACCGAAGGGTCCCGCACTGATGATACACCGAAGAAATCCCGCTATCCTGCCAGGGCAATGCACCCACGGGATCAGGCAAAGCGGCTGTTTCCAAGCCGGGATTTTCATTGAACCGCACTGCTGCATATCTCTGGCAGGGTCCGCACTGTCGGATTGCCGCAACTCAAAACAATATTGAGGCAAACTCACCCCTACCCCGTTCACAGGGCAAGACACCCTGTGCTAGGTTAAGCACGTATAATTGTTTATGAATTGGTGAGTTTCCGATGGCGCGAAAATGTCTGACAATCCTGATTACGTCGGCGGGTCGCCGTGTTGGCCTACTGCAATGCTTCAGGGCGGCTGCGGACCGTCTGGATATAGATCTGACCATCATCGCCTGCGACCTGAACCCAGATGAAAGCGCGGCTTGCGCGCTTGCCGATCACGCCGCCGCCGTGCCGCGATGTGACAGCCCCGACTATGCAACCTCGATCCTCGAGATTGTGCGTCAACACAGGGTCAGCCTGGTGATCCCCACAATCGACCCGGAACTGATGCCCCTGGCACAGGCCGCGCCCGCCTTTGCCAATCTGGGCGCGCGAGTCCATGTCTCGCCAGTGAACGTGATTGAGGTTGTCCGGGACAAGCGCCTGACAATCCAGAAACTGTCCGAAGCCGGGGTTCCAGTTCCGCGCACATTGGATCATCAGGAATTGCTAGAGCGGCCACAAGACATCAGTTGGCCCATCTTTGCAAAGCCAAGTGGCGGCAGTGCAAGCCGGGGGCTGGATGTATTCGAAACCCTCGCTGATGTCCCCTCTGAATTCCCCGAACCGATGATCTTTCAGGACAAGCTGAACGGACCGGAATACACAATCAACATGTTTGTAGATGCCTCGGGTCAGCTCTGCACGGTGATCCCGCATCTGCGCATTCAAATTCGCGCCGGTGAGGTTGAAAAGGGTGAAACCAGGCGACGCAATGATCTGCAAACCATCGCCGAAGGCATTGCACAGGCCCTGCCCGATCTGCGCGGTGTCGCCTGTTTTCAGATCATCGATGACCCAGAACATGGCCCCGCAGTGCTTGAGATCAATGCGCGTTTCGGGGGTGGCTACCCTCTGGCCGATCATGCGGGCGCACAGTTCGCACAGTGGCTTTTGGAAGAGGTCGCCGAATTACCGTCAACCGCTCATAACAACTGGCGCGATGGTGTGAAAATGATACGATATGACAGTGCGGTGTATCAGGGCTGATGCTGGTATTTGATCTGGACGACACCCTGTATCTGGAGCGAGATTTTGCCTTTAGCGGCTATAACTGGCTGAACGGTTGGGTCCACGAAAAAACCGGCGCTGAAGGGTTCGGACAACGGTGTCAGGCCGCGTACAATGCGGGGGAAAGACGACGCATATTCAATGTGGCTTGCGCGCAGACCGGCCTTGATGCGACCGATTCTTTCATACAGGACCTGATCACCAAATACCGATCACACCCGCCCCTCATTTCGCTGTGCGAAGACGCCGAGCGGTTTTTGACAAACGCAGATCAGCCGATGGGGTTGATCACCGACGGGCCCGAAAAGATGCAGCGCAACAAGATCGCCGCGCTGGATCTGGACCGCTTTATTGCGCATATCCGCCCGACCGGCGCCTGGCCGGATGGCTACGGGAAACCGCATCCCCGCGCCTATGAAGAGATGGAATTGGCCGCGCAAAACCCGCGCAGAATGGTCTATGTAGCGGACAATCCGGCCAAGGACTTTATCACCCCGAATGCCCGAGGCTGGCGGACGGTTCAAATCCTCCGACCCGGGGCTGTGCATGATCCGATTCCACCCAGTTCTAAGCATGCCGCATATGCCACGGTCACCAGCTTAGGCCAGCTTACAGAAGTTCTGTCAGACCTTTAGCCGTGCCGGCTTTGGCAGCAACTCCGATTTGCACATTGGCAATCAAAGAATCCCAGTCCGACAGGACGTGCTGCGGTTCCAGCCATTCCCTGTTATGGCGCGCATTCTGACGCATTTTATTCAGTAAGGCATCATCCTTTGACAGGCTGAAAATCGCCTTGGTCAGACCGGCAACATCCTCGGCCGGAACAAGCAATCCGTTTTCCCTGTCGCGGATCAATTCCCGTGGCCCATAGGCGCAATCGAACGATATGACCGGCAGACCTGTGACCGTGGCCTCGGCAACTACATTCGGGAACCCTTCAAAGCGAGACGGGAATACAAGAATATCCGCGTCTTGCATCCAGTCTCCGGGTTTTGGGCTGGCGCCGGGCAATGATACGACATCCGATAAATTCGCAGCAGAGATCTGCTGTTCCAACGCGTCGCGCTCTGGGCCCTCGCCAAAGATCGTCAACCGGATGTCTGGGTTGTCGCGCAGCACTTCGGGCATTGCCCGCAGCAGCATATCGAACCCCTTTTGACGATCCAAACGCCCGACAGCCACAAGCCGGGTCTGTCCGGACCCGATGTGGATCCCCCCCAGCGGAGCACATGGATTGGGGATTACACTGGCCTTTGGGATCAGGTCCGCAGGCAAATCCAAACGCGCACGTTCGGTCTGCATGACAATTCCGGATGCCCCCCGCGCAAGCCTGTTCACCGCTTTCAGCCACATGGGATTTCCGCTTTGAACCAGCGGATTGTTCCGCTCAGAGATCACGACAGGCACCCCGGTTCCACGCGCGGCCAACATGGTCAGCACATTCACCTTGGTTAGAAACGAGATGATCAGATCGGGACGCACAGCCCGGATGACCTTGCGAATATGCAAGTAGCGCCGTGCCTGCGTCAGTCGCCGCGAGATCTTTAGCGGCTGAATCATGTGTAAATGCGCGCACTCAGGATAGGCGAAGTAGGAACCAGAATCCTCTGTCGCCATCCCGGCAACGTGAACCTCATCCCCGGCCGAGATTCGATGCGCGGCGATCATTGCGGCGATCTTTTCCGCACCGCCCGCTCCGAACCCAGCTTGCACCAATAACAGTTTCATTTTTCACTCAGCGGCGCTTTTTACACGATCAGCTTGCTGTACCAGATCCAGAGTTTCCGGACGGTTCAACTCTTGTTCGACAATGGGTCGATTCAAGTCTTTGGACTGCAGGAAAATCCGCCCAATATATTCGCCCATTATTCCCAGGAACATCGCATTCAAGGTCATCGACAGCAGCAACAGGATGGTGGTCGTGGCAAAACCGCCCGGCCAGTTCTGGCCAAAGAACAGCTTGCCGATCACATATCCGATCATCAGCAAAAAAGTCCCTGTGCCAACCGTCAGACTGATCATCGAGGCAAGGCGCAAGGGCAGAAGCGAGTGGTTGATCAACCCGTCGACAGCAAGCGACAGCATGGCCCGAAACGGAAATTTCGACTCGCCAGCGGTGCGCGCATTGCGATCATATTCAAAGCCGATCTGGCGGAAACCCATCCCACTGATTAACCCGCGAACATAAGGAGAGCGATCATCGACCCGGCGCAGCTCGTCCAGAATACGCCGATCAGTCAGCCGAAACTCGCCCGCATTTCTCGGCAAATCATCATTGCTGATCATATCGATCAACGCATAAAAGCCGCGCCGCGCGGCAGCGACGATGGGTCCGTCCGGCAGGCTACGGCGAATGCCGTATACCACGTGATATCCCTGCCGCCAGGTATCCAGCATCTGCGGGATCAGTTCGGGCGGGTCCTGCATGTCGCAATCCAGTTGGATCGAACAGGCCCCGTTTGCGGATCGATAGGCCGTCAGAACTGATGACTGATATCCCATATTGCGGGCAAATCGGATAACCCGGACACGGGGATCAGCAGCAGCAATATCCGACAGGATTTCAAATGTACGATCCGTGGAATGGTTGTCAGTGAAAATGATCTCGGGCTCATAAGAGGGCAGATCGTCAAACACCTTGGTCACACGTTCATAGGCCGTGCGAACGTTATCTTCTTCGTTCAAAGCGGGGATCAGGATTGAAACCAAAGTCACGCGTTCATCTCCGCTTGTTGTGACTGTTTTGTCCATTGAACCGTCCTTTCAAGGCCTTCACGCAAAGCGATTTTTGCCGACCAGCCATAACGTTCCGCCATCTGTGAAGGATCCGAAACCAACAATACCGGGTCATCCTTCGGCGGCGCAGAAGAAACCAAATCCAGAGCTGCTCCGGTCAACACCTGCAACTCTCCTGCGACTGCGGCCATATCCGGAGCATCGCCAGTAACAACATTGATGACCGACCCCGCCTTGTCCGGCGCGTCAGCAATCAAAAGCAGCGCTTCGACTATGTCGTCAATATGTATCAGATCACGCCGATCATGTGGACGATGAAGGAAAACCGGGGCTTTCCGCAACAGGCGGCCAATGGCATGGGGTATGAAGAAATCTTCTGACTGTCCGGGACCATAGGTCAGCGCCAACCGAGCCGTAACAGCCTTGAACGGCAGCCGGGGCTGAGCCATTTCAATATATTGCGTTCCGGCCACCAGAGACGCGCCATAGGAATTTCGCGGGTTCTCTCGCGAAGTTTCGACATAGGGCAGCTCGATATCACCATATTCCGCAATGGATCCGGTGCGCACAAACGCATTGGGCGGCTGATCACAGATGGCCAAAGCCGACAGGATCGCAACCAGCGTCGAGAGATTTTGCAAAATACTGGCATTCAGATCTGCCAGGTCATCAGTCTCGGCAAATTTTGTCTGCGCGGCGGTGTGCAAAACTACCTGGGGTCGGAACGCATTCGCGACGCGTTTGATCGCGGCAACATCCGAATACCCATCGGTGAAAAAGCGGATTCCCGAAGCACCTTGCAAACGGCCCCGAGAGGAACCCGGCCGCGTAAGCACAGCGACCTCATCGCCCCGGGCCAAGCAGGCCCGAACCAGATGAGAGCCAATGAATCCGCTGGCTCCGGTGATCAATACGCGCGTCATTGTTTCCCCTTCAGGGAATAACTACTGGCATTGGCAAAGGCACGATGAACTTGCCGCCAGCGGCTTCGAAATCAGCCATCTGCTCGCGGATTTCGTCAAAGAAGTTCCAGGCCAAAACCAACAGGTAATCAGGTTTGCGTTCCATGACCGCTTCGGGGGCCAATACAGGAATAAGCTTGCCCGGCGAATACAGGCCCTGTTTCAACGTGTTCCGGTCAACCAGAAAATCCAGAGTTTCCGTGCCGATATCAAAGTAGTTCAACAGCGTATTACCCTTAGCGGGCGCACCGTAGCCAGCAATCGTTTTGCCAGATGCCTTAAGCTCGGCCAGCATGGAAACAAGGCTTTCCTGCATCGCGTGAACACGCTCGGCAAATGCTTCGTATGCCTCTTTGTTGGTCATGCCCGCGGCGTCTTCGTCGGCCAGCATATCAGCAACGATCGGCGCCGGGGTTTTGTCCAGCGCGGCGGGTTGCATGAACACGCGCATCGAACCGCCATGAACCGGCAGTTTTGTGACATCCACTACATCGAGCCCAACGGACTGGCCCAGCTTGACGACGGACAGAAGGCTGAGTTCAGAGACATGTTCGTGATAGACATTGTCGAACTCGTTGGTCTCGAGGATCATCTTGCCCCAAGGGACTTCGATGATGAAGACGCCGTCATCTGTCAACAGGTCCAGAACACCTTCGGTAAAGCCGTGCAGATCGTCGATATGGTTGAAGGTATTGGTCGTCGTGATGACGCTGGCCGGCCCTTCGGTTTCACGAATCTGCTGCGCGGTGGCGCGGTTGAAAAAGTCCACATGGACCCGAACGCCCCGTTCGCCGGCAATCTTGGCAAGGTTGGCCGCCGGGTCGATGCCCAATGTGCGCCCGCCCTGATCATTGGCATGGGACAGCATCAGACCGTCATTACAACCGATATCAATGATCAGCCCACCTTGCGCACGCTCTACCGCGACCGAGGCGAGTTCGGCGAAATGTGTATGCATTGTTGCCGCACCGGACGGGACATAAAGATAGTCCGTAAAGAAATCAGCAGGCACCTGATCTGCAACCTGGATCAAGCCACAATCCAGACAGGCCTGAGTATTCAGCGGGAAAGCCGGTTGCGGAACATCCTTTTGCTCGGGCCGTGCGAACATATTGGCGGGCGGGTGATCGCCCATCGGCAGCACAAGCATAAGGTTGGCAGACCGGCAGGTCCGGCAGGTCGTGCGAACAGACGTATTGATGCTTTGATCGTTCATCAGACCAGTGCTCCTTGGAATTTCAATGCAAATTCTTCAAATTTTGCATGCATATAATCGATTTGCGCTTGTATCAGACCATGGTGACAAGCCAGCAGGATACCCCCGCGCATAACCGCATCGGAATTGGGATAGCCCGCGGGATCTGCTCGGTATTCTACTTGCTTCATGGCAGGCTGACGCAGAATGTTTCCGGTAAAGACGGGCCGAGTTTGAATGTCCGAAGTCTCAAGGAATATCTGCATCTCGCGCCGTGTGAATGGGGCACCTTCGCGCAATGTCAGCGGGAAGGCCAGCCAACCGGTGCGCGAGTTCGGCAGTTGTTCAGGCAGGATGAACCAGTCTTCATAGCGGGCAAAAAAGGCGCGATGAGCAGCGAAGGCCTCTTCGCGCACGCGGATGTTGTTGTCCAGTTTGCTCAGCTGCACCAACCCGAATGCCGCGCTGATTTCCGAAGGTTCAACGTTATAGCCAAGATCCTCGAACAGAAATTTGGCATCATACTCGATCCCGTCCAGTTTGACGTTGAACCGGTTCTCGATGGCCTCGGATTCCACAAACAGCGAGGACGACCGCCCCCAGGACCTCAGCAAAAGCGCCTTGCGGCCAAGCTCTTCGTCATTCACGCACAACATGCCGCCATTCCCGGCGCCATTGATGACGTGGCTGCCGTAAAAGCTGGTGGTAGAGACGTCGGAATAGACGCCCGTGCTTGTACCGTCGATGGTTGCGCCCAGCGTGTCAGCGCTGTCTTCAATTACCTTCAGACCATGCGCATCGGCCAGCTCGCGGATACGGCGCCAATCTGGCAGGTTTCCGATCAGTGACGGGATCATGACGGCAGATGTATTTGGCGTGATCATGCGTTCGATCGCGTCTACGTCGATATTATAGGTCCCGACCGCGGCATCCACAAATGTCGGGATCAGGCCCTGACGGACAAGCGGAGCAACCGTCGTGGCAAAAGTCAGGGCCGGAGTGATAACTTCGCTGCCCTTTGGCAAGTCCAGAATCTCGACCGCGAGGTAGTTCGCCGATGACCCCGAGTTCACCATGATGCCGTGGCGTTTGGAAAACAAAGCAGCCACTTTTTCCTGCATCTCGCGCACTTTGGGGCCCATCTGGGTGGACGTTTTCAGAACTTCGACAACCGCGTCGATCTCTTCCTGGCCATGCACGGTTTGACCGTAATTCACTCGCATTATTCTTTTCTCCTCAATAACCCGCTATTGCGCGGCGACCGGAGCCCGGTCGAAATCCCGTGAAGACATCAGGTCACTGTAGAACCCGATCTGATTGTTTGTGATCCCACCCATCTCCGAACCGGTGGCATGGGCCTTGTACCAGTCTACTGTCAGGCGAACGGCTTCGGGCAATGTCAGTTGCGGACGCCAACCCAATCCCGTTTGCGCCTTAGTGCTGTCCAGTCGAAGAATACCTGCCTCATGCGGCGCGGCAGATGTCTGTTCAGCAGACGCCATCGAAAACTGTGGCGCTCCGTCGCCCCAGGCATCCTGCATCAGGGTTGCCAACTGCCGGACATCCACCGTCCCCGACACATCAGGGCCAAAATTCCAGGCGCCAGCAAAGCTTTGCCCATCCCGATACATTCGCGCGGCCAAGGCCAGATAGCCCGACAGCGGTTCAAGAACATGCTGCCAGGGGCGCACGCTGAGCGGGCTGCGGATAACCACCGGTTCGCCCGCCTCGGATGCGCGGATCACGTCGGGGATAAGCCGATCTTCGCCCCAGTCGCCCCCTCCGAACACATTCCCGGCCCGGACTGTTGCAAGTTGCGGCCCATCCGCTGATGAAAAGAAGGAATGACCATAAGATTGCGCCACAAGCTCGGTACAGCCTTTCGAGGCGCTATACGGGTCCCTGCCGCCCATCGGATCGTTTTCGCGATAACCCCAGGTCCATTCCTTGTTGTCGTAACATTTGTCACTGGTGACAACGACCACCGCCTTCAGTGAGCGCATCCCCAAAGCGGCATCCAGAACATGGGCCGTTCCAGATACATTGGTCGCAAAGGTTTCGGCAGGATCCCTGTAAGACCGGCGCACCAAGGGTTGGGCGGCCATGTGGAACACGATTTCAGCATCCACGCCTGACAGTGTATCCAGCACCGCCTGACGATTGCGGATATCCGCAATCCGACTGTCGGTCAGCCCGTCAACAGAACAGGCATCAAAGAATGAATGCCCCTGTTCGGGAGGCAGTGACAAGCCTGTCACCTCTGCCCCCAGACGCCTCAGCCATGCACAAATCCACCCGCCCTTGAATCCGGTATGCCCGGTCACAAGAACACGGCGGCCGGCAAAAACGCCATCAAACTGAGAATTGACCTGCCCGCTCACGGTTCACCTCATATCGCCAGAGCTGGGTAGCTCTTGCCCGAACCTTCGTTGAAATTAAGCCAGGGCGGCGTTTCACCTTCGCACAGACCGTCCAGCGTATTCCTGTCGCGCAGAGTGTCCATCGGATGCCAGAACCCATCGTGGCGATAGGCCATCAACTCTCCGTCGCGGGCCATCTGGGTCAGCGGGGTCTGTTCCAGCGGCTCATTGTCATCAACCATATAGTCCAAGACGCCCGGCTCGAAGACGAAGAAGCCGCCATTGATCCAGGTTTCGCGATTGCGGACTTTTTCTGTGAAGGCGTCAACCCTGTCGCCCTTGAGCTCGATGTTACCAAACCGCGCCGGGGGCTGAACCGCAGTTACGGTCGCCAGCTTGCCGTGTGATTTGTGGAAATCAATCAGTGCATTGATGTCGATATTTCCCACGCCGTCCGAATAGGTGCACATGAACGGCTCATCAGGAGTCAGCCAATCCTTGAGCCGACGGATACGACCACTGGTCATGGTATGCGCACCGGTGTCGACCACTGACACATTCCACCCGCCCGGAGCAGAAGGGACTAGTTGCAATTCCCCAGTATCCAGCGATACCGAAATATTGTTGGCGATCAGGTGATAATTGGCAAAGAATTGCTTCAGCAGCAATGCTTTGTACCCGGCAGCCACAACAAAATCACGATGCCCGAAATGGCTGTAGATATCCATCACGCGTGCGATGATCGGACGCCCGCCCACTTCAACCATGGGCTTGGGAATGGAAACCGTTTCTTCGGCCAGACGCGAGCCTAGTCCACCAGCCAGAAGTACCGTTTTCATTGTCTATCCTTCCTTTATTCGATCAATAGAATTGATGGTCATGTGAATGGGCCCGCCCAGGAAAAATATAGGCAGGTTGAGTCGCGCAGGCACTGGTCATTGTTCAGCCCCTGCAGCTTTCAAGTATACCACACCTTGGCCGTAGCGGTTGTTCAGACCTGATAATTCGACTGGGCGGTAGTTGTTTGCCCGCGCATAGCTCAACAATGGGGCTTCCAGAACGGAATCGTATCCAAGCAGGAAAGCCGAAGGCGGGTTATCTGCAAACAGAGCCGGTAAGTCTTCGGCGCCTGCCATCACGTATTTGCCGGCAAGTTCCGGATCCGTGAAGGGTGCAATTCGGTAAGCGAATGGCCCGGTTGCAAATTCTGGATAAACGCTCAGGCCCGCCTCAAGCGGATAGATCGGCAGCAAAGTCGCGACCGGACCATCAGGCAGTGCACTGCCTGCCACCGCATCCCGCAGGACAGCGCCGGAACCGGCAAAACGGGCCGAGGTGAACTTCGAAGGCTCTGTCAGCGAGACCAGGCCCATCCCGATACGCGGGAGTCCCAGGATGACCATCAAGACAATACCTGCCGCAAGCACAGGCACTGCCTCGTGCCGCCGTGGCGGGTCAAGCCGACGGAACAGAACCGCGAGCAGCAGAGGCAGACAGACCAGAGGCTGGATATAATATTGCGGAAAACCGGGCGTTGGAACAAAAGCCATTGAGGCAGTCAGGATAATGATCGCCAGAACAACACCACCATGCCGCAGTTGCGAGGGCTGCATTTCGTCGACACGCGCACCACCACGCAGGATAATCCAAAGCACGGACAGAATGGCCATAACCATCACCAGGCCCACTCCGGCCACCCATGCCGAATGGGCCAGCATCAACTTGCCCGACAATCCCAGGGCCAGCCCCGGTTCTGTTGCGGCGTTGGCCTCCCAATAGGCGACATGTGGTCCGGTGTGAAACCCCAAGACATGCGCCAGAAAGACGCCCGGATCAGCGAGCAGGAAGGCAAACAGGGGCAAGGCCCCGATCAACCCTCCGATCAGCAGCGGCAGAACCACGGCTTTCAGTCGTCGTGCCATCGAAACATCCGCTGGCAACAAGAATGCGGCAAGAGCAATCGGCGGAATAAACAGTACCGCACTGACCTTCATCCCCGCCGCAATAGACAATGCGACGCCCGATAGGACCAGCGTCAAAAATCGCGGCGCGGGCTTTGACGTCTCGATCAAAAACAGGCCAAGCCCGATGACCGCAAATGGCAGTGGCAACAGATTGTTGGTTGCGGCCATACCGGCGCCGGTCAGAAACAGCTCGCATGTCACGATGCCGATAACTGAAAAGACGGCGAGAACCGGCGATCCCGACAAGCGCAGCGTTACCCAACCAGTTGCAGCGATCAATCCAAGCCAGGCCAGAAACAGGCCGATCCGAGCGGACCCCAACAGGCCGAACTCATCGAACAGAATGCCGGACCCAAGGTAATACCACGCCGAATAAGGGACGTGATTGTAGAAGAAGTCCGAATAAAGCTCCCACTCTCCGAGTAAACGCGCCGGAGGGACGAACATCAGCTCATCCCGGCGCAGATCATAGGTCATCAGGCGGCCGAACAAACCGGCAATCAGCAACACAAGCCCCAGACCAGCGGTCACGATCCCAAGCATAGCACCCATGCGCGTACTTGACGGGGTGGTGCCCTTAAAGCTTGATATTCTCGCATCGCTCATCTCAGCCCCTCCGATCCAACGCCTGACCCCGGCCAAGCGCACGCGAAATCATGAGGTAAGACAATATGACAACCGGCCCCAATGCGACCGCCTGTGCCAGATAGGGATCAAGCCCAACCTGCATCAAACCGCGCAAAAGCAGCGCATTCACAAAATACAGCACGACATAAGACATCGCATATAGCGGGAAACGGCGGTATCCCTGCACGCCAAAGACAAACCGGGCGTGGATACAAAAATTCCAGATCACACCCAAAATAAATTGAAGCAGAAGCGCAAGCTGTGGATGCATGCCCGCAAAAATCAAAAGGGCAAACACGCTATAGCCAAACGCCGTGTTGATCAGGCCGGCCCAGATAAACCGTACCACCTGCGCACGTTCCTCTGACGGCGCAAAAGCCGAGCGTATATTAAGCCTCGCCATCAAATGTTGGCCCTTTCGGCGGAAATATTAAACACAGAAACCAAATTCGGCAAAATAACCGACACCAGAAAAAACAATGCTAAATCAGCTGCCAGCGGGCAGCAGTTCCGGGTTTTCTCCTTCAGACTGACTGACCGCATTTGCTGCGTTTGTGCCAGCGCTTTTGAAAATGGGCTTAGACGAGAATTCCGAAATCGGAACCGGACGCAGGCCATTTGCACCATACCCTGGCACGAGCTCTTTCAGCAGGCGCTTGGCTGCCAGTTCGTCACCTTCTGCCGCAGCCTGTTCCAGTTTCCGGATCATGGCGCGCAGGCGGGCGACGGGAATGCCCTCGGGCCGCGCGGATCCGACGCCCGGAATGCCACATTCGTGGCGCTTCTCAGACGCATCAAACAATTCCTCGAACAGCTTTTCGCCTGGACGAATTCCAATGAATTCGATGTCGATATCCTCATAAGGCTTTAGCCCGGCAAGGCGGATCATCCGTTCGGCCAAATCCACGATCTTGACCGGCCGACCCATATCCAGAACGAAAATCTCTCCGTGGCTGCTTTCCATTTTCAACCCGCTTGCGGCCGCAACCAGAGTCAGTTGCACGGCCTCACGGATGGTCATGAAGTACCGTTCCATCCGGGGATCAGTCACGGTCAGCGGACCACCGTTCGAGATTTGACGTTGAAACAGCGGGATCAGCGAGCCCGACGACCCCAGAACATTGCCAAACCGCACCGAGAAGAACCGGGTTTCTTCCTCGGTTCCGTTGGTTACACGGTCCTGCGCCTGAACGTAGAACTCAGCAACGCGCTTGGTTGCACCCATCACATTGGTGGTGTTTACAGCCTTGTCCGTGGAAACCTGTACCATCGCGATGGCACCATAGTTCCGGGCCGCATCCGCGACGTTACGGGTTCCGATCACATTGGTCAAAACGCCCTCGCAGGGGTTCATCTCAACCATCGGAACATGCTTCAGGGCGGCGGCATTGAACACCAGCTCGGGGCGATGACGTTCAAAGATGTCATTCACACGCGACGCATTGCGAATGCTTGCGATATACATCCGCCGGGGAACATCTGGAAAGTTCTGCGACAAATCCATGTCGATGGAATAGGCGTTGAACTCGCAATGGTCGATCATCACCAGTTCCGCCGGATCGAAAGAGGCTATCTGACGTGCCAGTTCGCTACCGATCGAACCACCGGCACCGGTCACCAATACGCGGCGCCCACGGAACATCTCGCGCAACATCGAGCGTTCGACAGCTTTTTGTGGCCGCTCGAGAATTTCTTCCGGGTTGATAATACAACCGTTGGCCGCATCCTGGCCTTCTTCCCCAAGACCCGGCACGCGTGAGACAGCGATACCGTTGGATTCACACCAGCTGGTCAGCTTGCGGATGCCGTCACTTTCAAAATGCGTGATCGGTTCGGTCAGGAACAAGCGTCTGGGCAAATGATCCCAGGCTTTAAGCCGCTCGACCACGCGATCGGCATCCAGAAGAGATCCGATAATCTGAACATCGTGGAAATACAGCCCCATGGTATTGCGCGCATCGTCAATAATGCCCACCGGCTGATACTTGGAATGCGTATTCCGCAAAGACCTGACAAACAGATCACAACTTGCACCCGTGCCAACCAAAAGCACCGGAACCTTGTCCTGATGTTCGGCCATCAACCGCGCATTCTGGCGATTCAGCTCACGGCTACGGGCAACTACACGCAGGGCACTGAGCAGAAGGATCATCAAGCCAAGCTGAATAATGAAGGCAGCGAAGGGTACAGCCTTGGTCACTTCGAAAACTGCACTGGCAGCCATGAGGCACAGGACCAACATTGTCGATCCCCGCAGGATCAGACGAATGTCTCGCAGTGATGTCGAGCGTGTGTGGCGCCGGTACATGCCCGCAAGCGGGAAAACCGCCAGTCCAATCAGGCTGGACAAGAGCATCAGCGGGAACATGGCGGGCGCCATCTGTTGCGCTACCGTTCCACCATTCGCAAGATTGATTGCCACTACGGCTGAGAAAGACGAAGCAACAATGTCTCCAAAGACTAATCGATGATTGGCACGCAACTCACTAACAATCTGCGTTTGCCAGCAATGAAAACCCGAAACCATTTACCTCACCCCTTTATCTCATCACCGGCTCAATTCCGGTCGAGAATTACTCGTACATCGTTACCCAACAGGGTCCTGCAGCATCAAAACATTGCCACAGCTCCCAACTGATCACTCACAGACCGCTTGCAGCTGTCCTATATAAACCAAAGGCTCGCGATCAGATGATCAACCGAAAGCCTTATACCCGTATCTTTGTTTTGCCCCCTTCACTTGAGCTTGTCTCAATCGCCCAAGTTGAACACACTCACTTCACTCGTTAATAATAATAATTCGCGCAAGTAACAAAATTGTTCCTCTGGTTCGCCGGTTAGCGCAATTTCTTCAATCTCCTTCAACGCTAACATACGTTTCCGCGCCCTCAAAAGTAATTTCTTCACACTTCATTAACGAATTGCAGCGTTTCCTGAAGTACTCTTTGACTGATATTTTGCTGAGGGTTGCAGAATTTCCTCCCTGTTTCGGCTGACTTGAGCGCCGATTGACCTAGCGTAAACAAGAGAAATGCTAATCTCACGGGGAAAATTACAGTCATTTTCTCAATCCGATGAAATCTTCGGGGGCCGCTGTCCGGGTCTCAATATTGCCCAATCGATCCACAATAAGCCCCTATCGGGGCATTGTGAACCAAGACGCAACAAAGATGACAACTCCTTTCGGCCAATCCTCTAATGAGTCGCAGGCCGGTTTTCCTGACAAAGGCTTTGTGAACTTGGCGCATGCTTGGAAAAATTTCCGCATAGTCAGGGTGCCGGTCAGCTCTGCCGCTTGAATCGAGAATCGATTTGGGATCAACTCAGCCCAGACTTCGTATCAGTGCGCCGGAACTTGGATCCGGCCAACAGGATGATCCGGAGAGATGTTGGTTCTTGGTTTGATATTCGTAGTTTTCAGCTACAGTTCTTGGGTTTGAATATGAACAGATTTCTCGAAATACTGTGTTGCCTGATCGCGGGCACGATCGCGCTGCCCTTTTTTCTGGCGGGTTGTGTGATTGTGCTGTTTTCGGTCGGGCAACCTTTGTTTTTTGGCCAACGGCGGGCAGGCTGCAACGGGCGCGTCTTTCGCATCTGGAAGCTGAGAACAATGTCCGACACACGCGATCAAAACGGGGCTTTGCTGCCAGATTCGGAACGTCAGACAAAAACCACCAAGCTTCTGCGCCGCGTAAGGCTGGATGAGATGCCCCAGCTTGTGATCATCTTGCGCGGAGATATGGCCCTTGTTGGCCCCCGTCCCCTGCTTCCCGAAACCATCGAAGAGTTTGGAGACAATGGGCGGGTGCGCTGCACGGTTCGGCCCGGTCTGACAGGGTGGGCTCAGGTCAGCGGCAATACCGCGCTTTCAAATGACGAGAAGCTAAAGCTGGATCTATGGTATGTCGCGCACCGGTCACTGTCGCTTGATCTGAAGATATTGTTCGAAACCATTATGGTAGCCTTGGCCGGAGAGCATAAACGCCCTGACCGAATTCAGGCCGCAGACAACTGGCTGGACAGCCGAAAGGAGACACCTGCATGAAGACGGTATTTGTGGGGGCGGTCGAAGGATCGCATGTCGCCTTATCCGCCATATGTGCCCGAGGGTTTGTACCGGATTTGGTGGTGACACTACCGCCGGACTTGTCTCACCGGCACTCTGATTTTGCAGATCTCAAACCCACTGCAGATCGGTATGATATTCCTGTCCACTATACGGCCAAAAGTGACTCGGCCGGAACAATCAAAACCATTCAAGCCGTAAAACCTGATCTGATACTGGTCATCGGGTGGTCTCAGATATGCGGGCCGGAATTTCGAGCCCAGGCAAAGATCGGATGCGTCGGGTTTCACCCATCCGCACTGCCCCGTCTGCGCGGACGCGGTGTGATCCCCTGGACTGTCATATTGGGCGAAACCGATGTAGGCGCGTCATTGTTCTGGCTTGGCGAAGGGGCCGATGACGGCCCGATTGCGGCGCAAGCTCGATATGCGGTCGATCCCGACACGGTAACAGCGCGCGAGCTGTATGACCGGGCGCTTCAGGCCCTGACGCAGCTGCTGCCTCAGCTTTTGACACAAATCTCCGAAGGCGATATCCCGGCGGCTCCGCAACCGGAAACCGGGATCAGCCTTTGTGCGCGGCGGCGGCCCGAGGACGGCCTGATCGACTGGACCAGACCGGCGGCAGAGATTAACCGGTTGATACGCGCAGCCGGACCGCCCTATCCCGGCGCTTTCACCTACACTGCCTCCGGTGAGAAGTTGGTCCTGCTGGGTGTACAGAACACCGCCCTGCAGGGCTACTATATCGGCCTGCCTGGTCAGATACAGGCCATCGAAGGAAACCGGTTTACGGTCGCCTGTGGGGATGGGAAATGTCTAGACATCACAAGCTGGACCGGCGCCGATGCGCCGCCCGAACTGCACTCAAAGCTCAGGAATTCCGAATGACAACGCTGACACCTTTTGACGGACAGGACGGACCGGTACTTGTGGTTGCTCCGCACCCGGATGATGAAGTCCTTGGGGCTGGCGGCACCATCGCACGACTGGCAGATGCAGGTCGCGCAGTCCATATTGCGATTGTCACAACGGGTCGGTCGCCCCGGTTCAGCACGGAACAGATCGCCAATGTACAGGCCGAAGCCAGGGCCGCACATGAGCATCTTGGTGTGACGCATACGCATTGGTTGGATTTCCCTGCCGCTGAACTGGCTGAGCACCCCCATGGTGACCTGAACGCAGGTCTGGGAACACTGATCCGCGATCTCGACCCAAGTGTCATCCTGGCGCCGCATCCCGGCGACATCCATCTGGACCACCAGTTGAGTTTCCTTTCGACTTTGGTGGCAAGCCGACCTTATCAGAACAAATACCCGACGACGATCGCGGCCTATGAGACGCTGTCCGAGACAAATTGGAACGCGCCATATCTGACGCCGCCATTCGTGCCGAACATGTTTGTGGACATTTCGGATACATTGGAGCGTAAACTGGAAGCCTTCCAGTTATTTGCAAGCCAGGTCAAACAGCCCCCGCACGAGCGTTCGGTTCAGAGCTTGAAAGCGTTGGCAACTTTGCGTGGCGCGACGGTTCACCGGGCCGCGGCTGAGGGCTTTGTCTTGGTCAGGTCGGTTATCTGACTGACCTGATCGCAAAATCGCCAAGCTGTGATCAGCGCATCCACGCTTCGGACCATAGTTGGAACATAAAGACCGTCCACAGCTGAGCACCCCAGTTGCGTTTGCCTGATTGGTGCTCGGCCCAGCATTTTTCCAACGCTGCCTTGTCCACAAAACCCTCAAGCCCGTTCCCATCCAGAAGAATGCTGGAAACACGGGACTTTAGGGGCCCGCGCAGCCAAGCGTTGAGTGGGATACCGAACCCGCGCTTTGGCCGGTCGTACAGCGATTGCGGAACCCGCTTTTTCAAAAGCTCCCGCAACGCCACCTTGCCAACCTTCCCGTCGCACCGAAGCGAAGCCGAGGAACGCCAAGCGGCCGTTACAACGCGATAGTCCAACAATGGGGCGCGCATCTCAAGCCCGACCGACATCGACGTGCGGTCGGCTTTCACCAGAATATCATCCGGCAAATAATAGAGTGAATCCAACAACATCATGCTGTCCAACCGGCTCAACCCAGCGGGCAAATCATGCGTTCCGATCTCATTCCCCAGCGCGATGTCAGCCTTTCCAAACATACCGGACGACCAGATCGAAAACTGAGCCTGATACCGGCACTGGAACTCTCGCCCCTGCAGAACCGGTGCAAGCTTGGCCAGTCGGTCGGCGCTCAGATCGTCGCGCATGCTGCGCGGGGCGAATGGCCTTAGCACAGGCACCAGAGCGGCAAGAACTGATTGCGGCGCCTGCGACAGGGCTTGAATTGCCAGGTCGGGCATTTTGCCCTTCAGGCGTTCAAAGGCCTGCATCCGCACATAGCGGGCATAGCCACCAAACGACTCGTCACCGCCGTCGCCGGACATGACGACTTTAAGCTGCTGGCGCGCCAGTTGCGAAACCAGCAGGGTCGGTAGTTGTGACGGGTCGGCGAAGGGTTCGTCAAACACTTGCGGCAAACCTTCGATGGCTTGAAACGCCATTTCCGGCGTCGCCGTCACCTCGTGATAATCCGTCCCAAGATACTCGGCGATGGCCTTTGCATGGTCGGCTTCGTTGGTGTCTTCGTCATCGAAACGCACAGTAAAGCTGGGCACTTTTCTGTTCGACTGCTCTTGCATCATCGCGGTGATCAGCGACGAGTCGATGCCACCCGACAGGAAGGTCCCAACCGGCACATCCGCAACCATCCGCTCGCCCACCGCGCGCAGCAGTTCGGATTCGATTTCAGCTATTGCTGTTTCATCGTCGGGATATGGGTTTGCGCGCGCCTCGGTGACCACCGCCTCGATATCCCAAAACCGCTCGATCCCTTGCAGAAGCGCATCCAGCGAGGCCGGTGGGGTGTCAAGTTTGATCTCGACCATAGAGCCCGCAGGTAGTTTCAGGACATTTGGGTAAATCGTGCGCGGGGCAGGAATATATCCCAACCGAAGAAACGATCCTAAGGCTGCGCGGTCCACCTCTGCCGGTCCAAATTCCGGATGCGCGCGCAGTGACTTCAATTCGGACCCAAACAGAACGGTTTTCCCGGCCAGGCCCAGATAGAGAGGTTTTTTGCCAATCCGGTCGCGCGCCAGTGTCACGATTTGGGTTTTCCGGTCAAACACGGCAATGGCAAACATCCCGTGGACGCGGTCCAGTGTCTTGCGGATACCCCAAAGCTGCATCGCCGCCAGCAAAACTTCGGTATCGGACGTGCCCCTGAAGCTTATGCCCAGATCCTGCAATTCCTGACGCAATTCCAGATAGCCATAGATCTCACCATTGAACACAATGGTGAACCGGCCATCGGCGGAATCCATCGGCTGTACCCCGGTTTCCGAAAGATCAATAATGGCCAGACGCAGATGCCCCAGGGCCACGCCCTGATCTGGGTCCACAAACAACCCGGTTCCATCCGGGCCACGGTGTTCAATCGATTGACACATCTTGCCAAGGACGGATGAGGCCTGAGACCGATCAACGGTGCCAAAGTTGATAAATCCGGTGATGCCACACATCGCTCAGATCCCCTTCTGTTCTGGCTGAGAGGCAATCTTATCGGGATCAAGACTGCCGCTCTCCAAAATGTCCCGATACTGTGCGGCAACGCGGTCAAGCTGGTAAGTGCTGGCCACAATCGCCCGGGCTTTTTCTCTTTTCTCCAGATACTCTGGGGCCGACCAATTTGCGGCATGGACCAAAGCGTCTGCCAGCAATTCCGCGTTGCGGGGCGGTACGATCAATCCGCAGTCGCGAATGATCACCACCGCATCACCCACATCCGTCGACACAACGGGGTGGCCATAGCTCATCGCTTCGACAATGACATTCGGAAACCCTTCGGTTCGGGATGAAAGCACCAGCGCATCAATCCGTTTGTAGAATGCAGCCATATCATGCAGGTCGCCGCACAGCTCTACATTGTCCGCAGTCAGGTTATAGCGCGCCAGCAATGATTGTACTTCGGAGTTTTCAGGCGACATATTCTCCCCGGCCGCGATGATGCGCATATCGGGGACTGACCGCAGCGCCAGGGACAGTGCCTGGAAAAGG
Organism: Ruegeria sp. CDSC079; assembly: GCF_059610505.1. Taxonomy (NCBI): domain Bacteria; kingdom Pseudomonadati; phylum Pseudomonadota; class Alphaproteobacteria; order Rhodobacterales; family Roseobacteraceae; genus Ruegeria; species Ruegeria sp. CDSC079. The sequence continues at coordinate 441,966 of NZ_JBXWNT010000003.1, read as the reverse complement.
GTTTCGTGATCCTTCTGTGGATGAAACCGCGCCGCGATCCCAAAAACCCTGGGCGGGTCGCTCCGCACCACAGAGGCTTGAGGCATGATCAGACCGTTCGGAATGACGCAAGACCGCGCAGCAGCAAACCCGTTCTTCGTGTGCTGATCCAATGCGCGTTGCGAGTTATAAATGATCCCTGCACACTTGCCCGACAAACGCCGACACAGATCAACGGCAATCCGCGTGCTGCGCGTGAATGAGCTGGTATCGTCCAAAGCCTGCCGCACCGTCCAGTAAATTGGCACCTTTCGACCTGATATCCAGCTGGCAATCAGCCCGATGACCATCGCATGGTACATCCAGCACAGAACCGCCTGCGGTTTATACTGACGGATAAGACGCGATATCTGCAATATCGCGCGGGGCATGGACGACAGTGATCTGGCATTCAATCCGATCAGAACGGCGTTTGGATTTGCACATTGGCTTTTGATCCTGTCCGAAACCTCCGTCAGCGACACCACCAATACCCGATCCCCGGATTTGGCAACCAGCCGCGCCAGCATCGCCTGGGCCCCGCCCTGACCGGAAAAATCGGTGATGACATGCATGATCATCGGTTCAACACCCGAAACTGACAAACCGGGCCGGAACCTTTAGACACACGACCTGGATGCGGCGGTGTGAACTGCCTATGCACGCGCCCGATCTCCGATTTCGCGCACAAGTTCGGCCAGGCCGGCGACGTCTTGATGCGACCAGGTCGGATCGACCAGAAATGCCAGGCTGGTTTCTCCAAGCTCTTTCGCCACCGGCAAGGGATCACCCGGGCCGATGCCAAGGCGGGCGAACATCTCTTCTCTGTATATCTCGGAACAACTGCCCGAGAACGCAGGGAAACCCGCCTCTGAAATCTCGGCGATGATGCGATCGCGGCTCCAATCCGAGGCCAGAGCCTCGGACCTCACAAACGCATAGAACCGGTAATAGGCATGTGTCAGTTCGGCAGGCGGCACGGGAACCCGAAACGCAGCGCAACCGGAAAGAGCCTGCGCCAGAATCTCGGCGTTTTTGGCTCTATGGGCGCGCCAACCGTCCAGTTTCGCCAGCTGAATGCGCCCGATGGCGGCGGACAGCCCGGTCATCCGCAGATTGGTGCCCGGCTGACCACTATGCAGCCATCGAAACCCCGGAGGGTGGCTTTTGTTGAACACCTGATCATAGCTTTTGCCGTGATCCTTATAGCTCCAGACCCTGGACCACAGTTCATCATCATCGGTGATCAGCATGCCGCCTTCACCGCCGGTTGTGATGATTTTATCCTGACAGAAAGAATACGAGCCGCAGGTGCCAAAGGTTCCCACGTGCTGGTCACCGATCATGGCACCATGCGCCTGCGCACAGTCCTCGATCACCCAGAGGTCCCGACTGCGCGCCAGATCCATGAGACCCGCCATATCCGATGGCCACCCGGCCAGATGGACTGCGATAATCCCCACGGTTCTGTCGGTCAGAACCGGTGCAATCGTTTCTGCGGTGATATTCTGGCTCTCGCGATCCACATCTGCAAATACCGGCTTGCCACCGGCCAGAAGGATCGAACTGGCAGACGCGATAAAGCTACGCGGTGTGACGATAACCTCGTCTCCGGGTCGGATGTTCAACGCCAGCAGCGCGGCGTCCAGAGTGACCGTGCCATTTGCCATGGCGATCGCATGCTGCGCGCCGGTATAGGCGCTGTATTCACGTTCGAACTCTTTGACATCGGGGCCGGTCCAGGCATTCACGCAACCGGATATTAGCACTGCGCTGACAGCATCAATTTCATCTTCTTCGAAGAATGGCCATTTGGGCATCAGCTGTTTCCCTTCAGATAAGCGGCCAGAGGATAGCCGAGGGAAGATGGGCCAAGCCTATTATTGCTCAAATTTAGACAGCAGGATTTCCGGATCATTTCTTTACCTCACGCCAAACCATCCGAGGAGGTCAGGCAAACTCAACAATTAACAAATTTTTGGCGGCCAGCGCCTGAATTGGAAACAAACTCCGCAGTTTCGGAAATATCTTTTTGTGCCGCGGCAGGCGAAACCTGACCTGAATCGATTGCTTATGCAAGGTTCCAGGTCACTTAACAGCGTGATTTTTCAACAATCAGGCCGCAGACAGTCAGAGGTGAAAAATAGGCAACAATCGGCTTTGGTGACAGCCCCGTTGACAGCTTCGGCGACATGGATCAGCATCGTCTCAACCTTGGTTTTTAAAGTTTGAAATGTTTCTTTGATGAGTGATTTTCCCAACACCGCTTCCGGTGCCCAGGCCGTACCTGCCGAACGTGGTTCGACAACTGGCGGACGCCCAAAAGTTCTGTTTGTCGGCAATCTTACGACCTCTTTGACCAATTTTCGTTATGACCTGCTGAAAGAGCTTGCGGAACGCGCAGACGTACTTGCTTGCGCACCGGAAAACGATGCGGCCACCGAAGCAGCCCTAGCCGAGATCGGCGTGACATTTCGGCAAATCCCTATGGCGCGCGCGGGGTTAAATCCATTTCAGGATCTGTCCACCCTGTTCACACTGATCGGGATCTGCCGGGAAATACGGCCCGATATCGTCTTTGCCTATACGATGAAGCCGATCATCTTCAGCGGCCTTGCGGCGCGGTTGACCGGCGTTCGGCGGCGGTTCGCGATGTGTACCGGGTTAGGTTATGTATTTGCGGATGCCGAACTGACCCTGCGCCGAAAAGTGCTGAGAGCGGTGGCGACAGGCCTTTACCGGTTCGGATTGAAAGGTGCCGACGAAGTTCTGGTTTACAACTCGGTCGACGCCGAGGAGTTTCGCAGCAGACGTTTGCTGGCACCTCAGGCCGCGCTGTCGATTGTGCCCGGTTCCGGTGTCAATCTCGCCAGATACGCAAAATCCCATCAGCCTACGGATCCACCCGTGTTTCTGATGATCGCACGTTTGCTGCGTGACAAGGGCGTGTTCGAATATGCCGAAGCCGCCCGGCAGCTTAGGGAACAATTCCCTGATGTGCGCTGTCAGCTTTTGGGTCCGCTGGATGACAACCCGGACTCGGTCAACGCACAGCAGCTCGAAGAATGGGGCCAGCAGGGGCATATCGAGTATCTAGGCGAAACCAAGGATGTTCGGCCATTTCTCAAGGAATGTTCGGTCTTCGTATTGCCCACCGTCTATCGTGAGGGCATCCCCCGCGCCATTCTTGAGGCGATGTCGACAGGGCGCGCCGTCATTACGACCGATGCCCCGGGATGCGCCGATGCGGTCAGCGACGGGGAAAACGGGTTTATCGTCCCCAAACGCAATCCAGAGGCGCTGGCGGAGGCGATGAGAAAATTCGTTGAAGACCGGAGCCTAATCGAATCCATGGGTCAGGCCGCGCGGGCGCGTGCCGAGCAAGAGTTCGACGTCGCGCGGATCAACACGATCCTGCTGCGGAAGATGGGCCTAATCGACAGCGATACCAAGCTGCCCTCCACTGCCACCGACTGATCCACACCCATTCTAAGCTCACGTCTAATCCGAGAAACTGCGCCACCCGCGGCTGAGACCCGGATCAATAGCATCAAGCTCGGCGACGTCAGGCCTATAGAAATCGGCCATTTTCTGCGCCAATACATCCGGCAATTCAGGATACTCCACCTGCCGCGCCACCGCTTTGCGAATCGCCTTTAACGGCCCCGTATGCCGGATCGGGTCAAGCAACGGTCGAAGCGGCGCCAGAACCCGCCTCAGAGGCAAGGGCACGATTGGCGTATTTTTGTTTTTGACCCGCTCTTCTAGTGGCGGCTCTACGACACCGGAAAAACCGATGTGTTCGGCGACACGGCGTAAGGTTTCTACCGGTTGTGAGATCGTGTTTTCGTAGGCCAGCAACAGAATTTGATCTGTCGGGAACAGATCGTAGAAACGGCGCAGGTGATAGGCATATCTACCATTGTGCAGGAACCTTTCATCACCGGCCTTGTCAGGGTCCAGATACCGATGAATGTCGTCCCCGACAGTGCCCCGGCGATACAACATGCAGTAGTCGGAATAGGCCCTTCGAACCGGATCGCGCATCTGCAGGATCAACCTGACATCGGGATGATCCTGGGCGATCCTTTTGGCGGCCTCTGGATGTGTCAGGTAGGTATTGCACTTTTCACCCACGATGCTCTGGCCCGCATATCCCTCGTATTGATCGCGATACCAGACCGCCCCCCGGTCAAAATGATCCGAGAAATAGTGCAGCTCGGGATCCGGCATGAAAATCTGCGGCGTCGCCGTCAAAGAATTCTGCAACCAGGTGGTCGCACATTTCGCAGCACCGAATATCAGGAAATCTATCTTTCGCTCGTTCGCCAGGCCCATATTATCCTCTAATCCCTACGATCCGCATCGGGATCACGATACCAATTCGCGGTACACGTCGGACACTTCGGCCACGTGTTTATCCAACCCAAAATTATCCTGCACATATTGGTAGGCCGCTTGTGTAACCTGCTGCCTCAGCTCCTGGTCCTCGATCAGAGAAACGACCGGCTCAACAAAGGCTTCGGGGTCTTCTGGATCCACCAGAAAACCGGTTTTGCCATGATCGATTGCCTCGACATTGCCGCCGTGCCGTGTGGCCACAACAGGCAGTCCAAGGTGCATTGCCTCGATCAAAGTACGTCCAAATGGCTCGTTCAAGGCCGGCACAAGGGTGGCATCCATGGCGACCATGCACTTTTCAACATCCTGCCGAAACCCCATCATATGAATCTGCGCGCCCATCCCCTGTTCTCGGGCCACGTCCATGGAGCCTGTGTCCAACCCGTCATCGGGATTGAGTACTTTGCCAAATAGCAGGCCATGTACCGGCCTGTCCCCAATCTGTTTCTGAATGGCCACAAGGCTTTGGACAAAATGAACCGGCCGTTTTCGCGGTTCCAGATGGCCAAAATATCCTAGAAGAACTGCATTTTCCGGCGCACCGATTTCGTTCAGGATCATCCGACGCGCCGCGTCTGGATCCGGGCGCTGAATGCTCAGGTCGAAGGGGCTGCGGATGACCTGAAACTTTTTGTCAACCGAGCGTATCGGGCGCGAGGGTTTCGAAAAATACGACACGCTTAGGATGCGGTTCGAAAACACCGGCGCGACATAGTTAACGCCTACCGCGCGCGGATCCTGCCTGTGGTGCCAGATATGCTTGATCCCCAACCGTCTGGCCGGAAACACCCAATTCACATGCAATCGGCCCTCATTTGTGTGGACGATATCTGGCTTTTTGTCCCGCAAAAACCGGACGAGCTGGCCGTAGGTCCGGGTCCAGTATTCCGGAAAGCCAACATCTGCATCCGTTTTGTTGTTTGGAGGGCCCATAAGCCTGGGGCCCTGCAAAACATCGACATTCAGACCCAGCGATTGAGCATACTGCCCAACCGACCCAGCTTCGTTGTGGCAAAGGACCAATGGTTCAAACTGATCCCGGTCCAGACAGGACGCAAGTTTGAGCGCGGAAACATGACTGCCGCCCAGATCTGCCCAACCTGCAAAGGGAAATAAAACGCGTATCTTTTTCATTCTGGCCTGCCGCCTTTTTGGCTCAGCGCCGGACATCAGAACCGCGCGCTGAACCATAAATCATTGAACTGAAATCTATTGTGTTTGCGTGACGAAGGTTCGAGAAACCGAAAGCGTATCCCCAGGGGACAAGACAGTGTCACCCGAAATCGCCGTTGCGGCTCCTCCGGCCGCGCGGGTGACCGAGTATTCGATCACGATCTCTTCGACCGCATCAACCTCTTCAACAACGCCAAGCGCTGCCAGCTCGGCCTGCAGGATTTTCGCGGTGCCCAGCCGGGTCTGCAAATCCTCGAGTTCGATCTGCACCAGATTCAGCCGCACCAGCGCATTCGAGCGCGCGGTATCAAGCAACTCCAGCTCATCGCGTTGCGCGCGGTTCAGCTGTTGCCGGGCCAAGCCCAAAGCGATCTCGATATCCACACTTTTGCTTTCCAGATCGTTCAGCGAGTTGGACAGAGATGACACGCGCGAACTGACCGTAAGACCCTTTTTCTGTAGTGCCAGAGCATCATCCAGATCTTTGCGCGTGATCCCGATCTGATTTGCGCGCAATTCCAGCTGCCGTTCGAGGCTATCGATCTGATCTTTGAGGGTTTCCTGTAATTGGATGATGCGTTCACCCTGCCCTTCCCGGGCCTGTTGATCCGCTTGCAGAATCTCCCCCTGCAGACCTTGCGGGGGTTCAATTTTGGCATCACCACCGTCCGGGGTTAGTGTTGACAGATCAGCCAGCAGTCGGCGTTGTTCGGCTTGCAGAGCTTCGATCTGTTCATTGTACAACTGAACTTCACCCTGAACCCGCAATCCGGTAAAGTTCGTTCCTACGTCATTTTGCAACGGCAACCGGTATTCCCCGCCCGCAAGCGCCATCGCCTGCTGCGCGGTCAGTTGTGGCCGATAGGGGTACGAGCCTGGAATCTGGACATCCCCCAATATGTATACAGGCAGATGGCCGATGACTTCGATCGCCAGATGAGGCGGTTCTGCCATCCCCACGCGAGTGCGCATCTGAGTTTCCAGCAGCAGTACCAGATCTTCGGTCGTTCGCCCTTCAGCATGAACCTGGCCGGCCAGAGGCACCATCAGCATCCCTCCCGAAGAAAGCGCATATTCACCGGAAACGCCTTGCCAGTTCACAAAAGACGCAACCACCGGATCCCAACGCATCGCACGCAAATTGATCTTGTCCTGCGGTGCCAGAACATATTCCTCGGCCTGAAGCGCACCGATAAAACAAGCCGAAGCCGCGATCACAGAAAGCATCAGTTTTTGCAATAATTTCACGACATTCTCCTAAGTGTATTCGTTGGTCCTAACACCGGCAGGCGCGACACGCTAAGCGCAATGGCAAGGACAAAGGGTACGTTCCAGAACCGGGCATAAAAGGTCGTCGCTCCGGCAAGCAGCACGACATACATCAGCATGGCAACGATGGTCAGTGCCCCGACCGATGGCGAGCGGCCGACAGAAATGGCCATCCAGGCCAAGTATATGCTGGCCAAAATAAAGCCGACCATACCGAGCAGAGAAATCAAGCCACCTTCGGACAGAGTCAGCAAATAGGCCGAATGAACCACGATTCCCTGTTCGCTGGCCAGGCTGTACTGGTTTGCACCCAGCCCGATCAACAAAGTGCCACGGGATACCTCGAAAGCCTCTTGCAGCAGGAATAACCGGTCAGAGAACGTGCCCGCCTGGCTAATGTCACCTGCAAGAACGGCATTCAGAACTCGTTCGCGAAAGACCTCGGGCAAGAAAAGCTCACCAAAGTTCAGGACCACCAAAACCGCAATCAACGTGCCGACGATCAGGGTCACAACATGACGCGGGGACCCGCTGCTGAGGATAATGGCGACAGTCCCCACTATGGTCACGATCAGACCAGAATTCGAACCGGTCAGGATGACGCCGTAAAACAGGATTGGCAGCCCGATCAGCCCCCAGATGCGGCTGCTTTGCTTCTGCAGGATCAGGCTAAGCAGGAAAACGATGGCCATCGCCAGCATAAGCGCGCATTCATTTGCCCGCTCGACCAGCGAAAGCATGCGACCATTGGCGGATACAAACCGGTGTGTCGGGTCTTCCATGAAGTTGATTGCATAGATGCCAAACAGCACAACAATGCCCATACCAATAATAAATGCCTTCATCAGCAGGACGATCTGATCAAAGCTTCGATTGCCGATCAGGACTGGCAGCACGATCAACGAAAAGAAGTACTGAACAAACACTGTCAGCAGCTCGGTCGGGTCACCGTTGATCAACGAACCTATGGTCAGGCCCCCTGTGAAAAACAGGAACGAACTGTACCAGAACCCGCTTGCTGGCCCGAATATCTTAACCGGCAGCTGGCCGGTTGCCAGCATGACAAACCCAGCCAGCACAAAGAAGAAATCCGAGAGGGTGAAATAGACGAAATCCACTCTGAGATAGTTCATCGGCGCAAGGGCTACAGCCGCCATCAGGAAATAGAGAGCTGCCATGTCTACGCTTGGCAAATAGCCGATTCCATTGGTCGGCTTGCCAAAGGAAACTGATTGGGCCGATGCAGGTCTCATGGGCGCACCTGCTCCTTTCCGTGTAATGCAGGGTTCAGCAATGTACGCCGCAAGTGTAACACACACAGCCCTAGCCAAACGGAATTACACAGCACATGCGCCACAGCGGCGCCGACCACACCCAAAACAGAAACCATCGGTGCGATGAGGATCAGAAACAAAATGGTGTTCAACAAACCGATCCGAACCAAGGCCCGGTCTTGCCCCAGGCTCAGCAGTGCAGGGTTCAGCAGTATCCCACCAAGATAAATACCTACCGCGATTGCCTGCACGCGCACGACCGGTACTGCGGGGGCATAATCCACGCCAAAAATCGCAGTAACGATCGGTTCCAGCATCAAGATCACTGGAATCAAGACAAGGGCAATTACCCCCCAGAACCCGGCGCTGAGACCCGTTAGCATTTTTTGCAAACGGTCAAATTCATTTCGGGCGGCAAACCGGGTGAACTCGGGATAGATCGCCTGGCTTAGCGGTCGTCCAAGACGCAGTGCAGCTTCGCCGCACCGTTTCGCGATATGGTAATATCCCACCATCGTCGGTGAAATCAGAACACCCAATATGATCACGTCCAGGCGCTGCGTGGTCTGACGCAAGATGACCGAGAGATTGCTGTTCCAAACAAAGCGCAGAAACCCGGAATTTTCACCCAGAGTTTGCTTTATTCCAAGCATCGGGCGGCCATAGCCATTCCGCGACATTTCTCGCAGCCCCGCGGCAAAGGCCAGAACGCCGTCTAAAAGGCTGACAGCAACAAATATCGCGACAAAGCCAGGCAGCCCAAACCCAAGTTGCCAGGCAATTACCCCCAGCACCATCCGCACAGACGCTGCGAAAATATCCAGTTTGGCCAATAGATCGAACCGGTCGAAGGACCGCAACAAAGCCAGCCCGGTTGGCCTCAGCGAAACCAGAATTCCCAGCGATGCGACCGGCAGCACCCATGCAAGATCCTGATCCAGCCCCAGCCATCCGGCGATGATCGGTGCGAATGCGATCGCAGCGCCGGCGGCCAATACGCCCCCAACCACGTCAATCAGGACCGACAGCCCGACAAGTCGGCGAAATCGTTCGCGGTCTTCTTCCTCCAGCGCAGTGCTTCCATATCTAATCACCGCCTGCCAGGGCTCAAGATGAAGGAACCGGGAAACGATCCGCGCATAGGCCTCGGCGATGGCCATCACACCCAGACCTGCCGCCCCAAGCGCGCGGGCTGCCACGGGCAGGAACACAAGGCCCAGCAAAGCGACTGCGATCTGAGAGGAGAAGATCCATTTCAGATTGCGCAGTAAACGCCGAAGCACAGCAGTCGGGATTGAGGTTGCGCCGGGCTGAGAGGTCATGTCTGATCCACCCGCCCGCCGCACAAACGACCGGCCAATTCCACCCCTTGGCGGCTGCCGGTCATTGGACCACGCCGCAAAAGCGTCGCGGGCGCTGTGCCCTCATATTCGCAAATAAAAACCAATACCCAATCACCAATCTAACAAATCCTACAAGGGTCTGCGAACCGTAATCAGCTGCTTTTCCCAGGCTCATCCGAGTAATGATATGTATAGGCACCATACCCATATTGCCTTTGCTTCCGCATGTTCACACCATTCATGATCGTACCGGAAATCTTGATATTGCTCATCCGCAGCTTTTCGATTGCATCCTTGAGAATTTTTTCGGTGGTCTGCCCCCAGCGCACCACCAGGAACGTACCATCGACAAGCGGCCCAAGTCGGATCGTGTCATCAATGACCAATGTCGGCGGCGTATCGACCAACACAAGATCGTACTGATTGCGCAACATGCGCCCGTATTCGCCAAGCTGCTGCATCAACTGTTTGCGGGATATTTTCGGACGCAGGTTCAGACTGATCGACGAAACCCCCGGCACCCTTTCACCATCGACATAAATCTGGCTGGGTTGCACGGCACCGCTCAGCGCGTCCTCGATCTCGACCGGGGCCGCCCCGGTCAGACCCAGTGTTTTTGAGGCACGGCAACGGTGGTTGTCCATATCCAACAATAGAACGCGCATCCCATCTGTACCCGCCACTAGGGCCAGCGAAACCGCAACCACGGTCTTGCCTTCTCCAGGAACACCAGAGGTAACCATGACGATGCTGCCGTCATCATTTGTGTTAAACCACATCGTCAAAACACTGCGCAGCGCCTCGACATAGGGCGAGCGGCCCTGATCACGGATAAAGCGCAACAACTCCTGCTGACCATCCGTGTCCGAATCCATCACCGTATCCGGCAGGAAACCCAGATTGGTCAGATCGGTTTGCTGTTCGATCTGGTTTTCGTTGACGATCCGCGTGTTGCTGCCCTCCATCAAAAGGGCGATCACAAATGCCAGAGAGAACCCGACAATCGCGCTGACTGCGACGGCGACTTTGGTATTCGGCCAGAATGCCGAAGTCGGCGCATGAGCAACCGAAACCTGCTGAACCGCCTGGCCAAGAAACTGTTGCTGGGTTTCGAAATCATTCAGCTTTTCAATCGTCGTCTGATACCGGATCCGAAGAAGCTCTAGCGCGCGTTCCATCCGCAGCAATGCAATTTCCGAACCGGTCCGGCTGCGCAATGCCTGTTCAACAACGGCAATCTGGTCAGCAATTTTGTTGACCTCTTCGCTGCTGGCTCCGTTGATCTCATGCACATCTTTTTGCGAGTTGAGCCGCGCAAGTTCCGACCGAAGCCTGCCCGGCACGGATTCATCCGCCAGATTTTCTTCAAGAATAAAGGCCGCCATCTGAAGTTCGTCACGGGTCAGTTCGTCACCCAGCTCATTTACGCGGTCCTTAAGAAAAGAAATGGAAGATGAAAGACCCTGCTGCCGCCGCTGCTGCAGGCGAAGGATAAAAGTTTCTGCAACTGTATTGGCAATATCGGCTGCCAGCTGCGGGTCTTCGGCTGTTGAGATGATCTCAATCGCAAGGCTCTCTCCTTGCCGAAGTACGTTATATGTCGACAGTGTATTGTCGATTACACGATTGCGGATAACGGATGTGGATTGCGGATTTGCGGGGGTTTGGGCCCCGGCAAAGGCCTCGTTCTCGAACAAATCCAGCGCCAGAGCAACCTCTGCCGCAAACTCGCGCGAGCGCAGGATGTCGATCTCGGTTTCGATCAGCGTTCGGGTCAGTTCATAGGATTCCAGTTCGACACTATCGGCGCGGACGCGCATATCCAGCGATGTCAAAACGATTTCGGCGCGGGATTTGTACCTTGGGTCAAGCTGATTGACGACCATGAACGTGCCGATGATCACGGCTGCGGTCACTCCGAGGATCAACTTCAGATGACGGTAAATCATCCGCCATATGCCATCCAGACGCTGTTGGCCAAATTGGTTTGCGATATGGTTTTGATCCATTCTCTATCGTCCCTTGTAGCGACCAAGATCACCGTCGCCTGAAATACAAATCTTTGATGCTGCGCCCATGTTCGAACGAATTCTTATCCTAATGATTGGACAGCTTGGCCATTTTTCCGAGTTTTCTTGTCGTTATTTGCTCAATGTTTCCACACAAGAGACAATGGGCCGAAATCCTTGCTGTTGCAGAAGCTATAAGGCGGCGTCTTTCAAAGCTTTGCAGACCTGATTCATACGACAAAGTACTTAACCTCCAAAAGTGCGGCGACACCGCAAGCGCGCCAATATTACTAGTTAAACCTGTAGAACGTGTTTCCTGCGACAAAGCCGTCCAGCTTTGCCGATCTTGCATAGTGATGCAGATCACTGGTTTTGTTTATGAACCCCGCTCCGCGAAAGTTCAGTGACGTATTGCACAATACACCCGTGCCCGAAGCCGACTTGAATGCGTTCAGCAGGTCGTAAAAGAAAGCATTCTGATCCCGGCGGACTGTTTGGACCCTTGCTGTCCCGTCTACATGCGTGATCGCGGCCAGGTTCTGATTGGTCACCTTCTGCAGATGCAACATATAAGGCGCGGAGTTTTCCCACTCAAAATGCTGGCTGACATCTTCCTCAAGGCAAGATGGGGCCACGGGGCTTGTATCCGGCCGGTTTTTAGCCCTGTTCAGGCGCACGCGGGTTTCGGCCCAGAACGGGGCCGCCAGAATCGAGCGGTTGCCCAATGCGCGCGGACCGATTTCACAGTTCCCTCTGGCCCAACCGATGAGCTCACCGGACATCAACGCATCCGCGACATCGTTCAGACGCAGCTCGCTGACCCGCATGCCGCTACTGTCGATTTTATCATCCACAAAGGACTGACCGGAATAAACCGTCCAATCCAGCTTTGCCTGGCCCGTATAGTGGCGCATGGCATCAACCGCAGTTCCTATGGCGCAGCCGGAATCACTGCTGCAAGGCGGTACAAATACATCTCGGAACAAGCCGCAATTCTGCCACTTGGTGTTCCAATCGCAGTTCAATCCACATCCGCCGGCAATCACCAGCGGATAGCCCTCTGTCAGGTTCTGTTCGGCAAAGGCAAGGAACCGTGAAAAAATCGCATCCGAGAGTTTCTGTGCAAGATTACTGAACTGCTGGCTGTGCATTCCGACGTTGAAAAACGGGGAATCGGTCAGACGGTCCTTGCGTAGAATCTCGGCCAATGGCTGATCTGACAAAAGATAGTCTATCAGCGCATGTTCATCCGCGTCATGTGAACCGGGCTCTGCATAGGCACATGCCGCCATCATCCTCCCGGGGTCTTCACGCCGTTGTTCACGCGAAAGCACGGGATAATCGGGATCAACCAGTGCGCTCAGGAACGAATATCGGGCACCGGGCCCGGTCATCACCCGACCGACATGAGACAGCTTTAGATCTTCATCAATCTTGTAGAAATCGCCAAGCGTGTCTTCCCAAACCAACACATAACAAGGTTCACCTTGACGAAACGGAGACATCCCATAAGCGCCCCAGATATGTGCCCTTTCATGGGTCGATGAGAAATAGTCGATCTCTTTGCCAAAAAACGTCCGTTTCCCCACGGTCTGAGCATCTTCGCCAGTGCCGAAATACCCTGCCCCCGAGGTCGTCACATGTTGTGTTCCGGTCGTTGACCAGCCGCTAAGGGCCAGGATATCAGGCAAGTCCCGGAACCACAGGCCAGAGTCGATAAATGTATCCGGTGTGACTGACGTGTTGCGGGGAAAACTGTCTTTCTCGGATTCATAGGAAAACAGCAGGTTACCGTTTTGGGCATCAATACCCGCAACCGTACCGTCGTGACCCGACTTGAATGACAAAATCTTCATTTCACACCTCTTTACCGCGCTTGTTGCGCGGTCCTGGCAAAACACACCAATTCGTTACTGTTCTATCAAATTGCGTTGGCGCAGCCCCTCTGTAATTGCCCGAGCGGCCAGTTCTGCGCCTGCTTCGTTGAAATGAGAATCCGGCGCATAATACGATGCCGGATCCTCTTGCATTTCGATAACATCCGTTAAGTCTATCACGTCCAGCCCAGCCTGCGCAGCCGCATCTTTCACCAATACTCGCAGCGGGTCGTGGATAAAGGGCTGGGCGACCAGACCCATATAGCGGCTGACCGTCGGAACATACACAATGGCAATCTCACCATCCCATTCTGATGTAATCTGTTTTGCCCGCATCAGAACATCGGTAAATACCGGATTTTCATCAGTTGCCTTGGGATAGTGAATCCCAAGGATCTCGGCCGTTTTCTGCAATGCCAGAAAGTTTCTGAACACCCGTTGCGCCCGCAGGTAATCGCCCCAGGATAAAGTAGTCTCTGCCCACCATCCGGATATCACCGGTGCGGTTAATTCCGACTGGTCCGGATGCTCGATTGGGCCAAAATCTACAGCCGGGTCTAGTGCTGCGCTCAACCATGGCTTCTCAAGCTCTCGTTCCAGATTGCGCCAGTCATTGCCCGCAAAGAAAGAGAAAAGCGTGAGGTCGGGCTGGAACTCTGGCCCGTACCGGCCCAAAACCGCCAGTTGATACAGCGGGCCAATGCCCCTGTGGCCGGTGTTAAGCAGGTTCGGCATGCCCTGACGCAGCTTATCCGCCAGATGCTCACCCTCTCTCAGGCAGAACCCCTCGGAAAACGAGTCACCCAGCAGCATCACACTCACATCGTTTTCATAGACCGATGGTGGATTGCGAAACCCCAGACGATCCGGCGTGTAGGTCACCGGCTCGCCCAACACCGAGCACAATAGCATCTTGTCACCCGGCATGGGGGCCAGATACGCAGTTTCGAGCAGTTGTGTATCCAGCGCATCGTTTACATGTTTCATTGTCCTGCCCGGAGGCAAGTTTTCCTTGTATTCTTCGACGCTTACCTCATCGCCGACAAATCCGACTAGCCCTAGGCGTCCGGGGATTATTTTGATGGTCAGATAGGCCTCAAATGCAAACAGAGCCGCCAAAAGCGATACCGCGCTCAAACCAACAGTCAGCCTGGCTTCGTTCGACAAGAAGGCCGCGCACAAGGCCAGGGCCAGCCCAATCGCGCCCGGAGCCAGTATGTATCGGATCAACCGCGCTGTTCCATTGGCAAATTCCGCTGAATTTACCAGTGCATATGCGACGACCCCAAAGAAATAGAGAGCGGCGACCAGACATAGGATTGACCCGAAACGCGAACTGCGGGTTTTTTCAGTCATTCCATCTGGTCCCTTTCGACCGATATCGACATTTGCCGTCATTAACGGCGAAACCGGGCGAATTCAGTTGAACCGATTTGCGTATCATCGGCAAGCTTTTCTGCGGCGGCCTGAAACGCGCAGGAAGCAGACGCATCGCCTGACCCTCTAGAATATGAAAAACGCTCAAAAACAACAGGATAAATACACACAGCACACAACACTCGAATACAAAACAAAACCAGATTTTTTTACCACCGTTATGCCGAAAAGCAAATCACCCGCTCTTTCAACGCCTAGTGGGCGCACGGCGCCATCACATTGCACGCATAATCCGTCCTTGTACGGCCTATTGTTCCCGAATTCAGTACGGCGACATAGTCCTTTCCGTCGCCGGAGGACAATGATTTTGGCGGGTGTATCGTCAGCGGCACAGCAGACGGATGAATATACGGGAAACCCCTAATATCCAGCCAGCAGGGTTTTGTTACAGTTAACGCAACTACACCGGAGAGGCTTCGGCCTCCCCACTCGCTCAAAAAGGGACTGACTTTGGGGGTCGGTCCCTTTTTAGTTTTTACGTCAGGTTCAGAACCCTGCCCAAATCAGGACAGGGCACCTGGATTACCCGTCAATGATACCATTGAGTGTCGCGCTCGGGCGCATGACTGCTGCAGTCTTGGTCGGGTTGGTGTGATAGTAACCACCCAGATCTGCCGCTGCCCCTTGCGCGTTGGCCAGTTCGGATAGGATCTGCTGTTCTTTAGCGGCCAACTCTGCAGCAATCGGCGCAAACTCGGCGGCCAGATCAGCATCATCGGATTGCGCGGCCAGCGCCTCGGCCCAATAGCGCGCGAACCAATAGTGGCTGTCGCGGTTATCCGGCTGCCCGACTTTGCGGCTGGGCGACTTGTTGTTGTCCAGAATGCCCTGCGTTGCGGCCTCGGCAGCGGCGCCAAGAACTCCGGCTTTGGCGTTGCCTTTGCTGTCGGCCAGGAAATTCAAAGACTCGCCAAGCGCGCAGAACTCACCCATCGAGTCCCAGCGCAGGTGGTTTTCCTCGACCAGCTGCTGCACGTGTTTCGGGGCAGACCCACCCGCGCCGGTTTCGAACAATCCGCCGCCCTGCATCAGCTTGACGATCGACAGCATCTTGGCCGAGGTGCCCAACTCAAGGATCGGGAACAGGTCGGTCAGATAGTCACGCAGCACGTTGCCGGTGATGGCGATGCTGTCGTTACCGGCGGTGATGGTCTCCAACGACTGGCGGGTCGCCTCACGCGGTGCCAGGATTTGGAACTTGTCCGCCACGCCAGCAGCTTCCAGTGCGGGTTGGACGGATTTGATCAGTTCGGCATCATGGGCACGGTTTGCGTCCAGCCAGAAGATCGCCTCGGACCCGGTCAGACGCTGACGGTCCATCGCCAGTTGAATCCAGTTCTCAATCGGAGCCTTCTTCACGGTGCAGGCACGCCAGATGTCGCCCTTTTCAACCGCATGCTCGTGCAACGTCTCACCATTGGCCAGCACGATGCGAATGGTCCCATTCGCAGGCGACTGGAATGTTGTCGGGTGGCTGCCGTATTCTTCGGCTTTCTGTGCCATGAGACCCACATTGGCCACAGCTCCGACGGTGGCTGGGTTCAGCGCGCCATTGGCTTTGAAGAATTTGACGGATTCATCATAAATAGACGCATAGCAGCGGTCGGGGATCACACAGTTGGTGTCACCCTTGGACCCGGTTTCGTCCCAACCCTTGCCACCAGCACGGATCACGGCAGGCATCGAGGCGTCGATGATCACATCAGACGGCACGTGCAGGTTGGTGATACCCTTGTCGCTGTCAACCATATACATGGACGGGCGGTCGCCCTTGATCGCGTCAATGGCGGCCATGATATCGGCGTTGCCTGCAACCCGCTCCAGCAGATCGCCCAGACCCGAGTTCGGGTTCACACCCAGCGCATCCAGTTCAGCGCCATAGGCCTCGAATACCGGGGCAAGCCACGCCTTAACCGCATAGCCGAAGATGATCGGGTCGCTGACCTTCATCATTGTGGCCTTCAGGTGAAGCGAGAACATGGTGCCGTCTTTTTTGGTGTCTTCGATGGCCTCGGCCAGGAAAGACGACAGCGCATTGACGGACATGAAGGTCGCATCGGCAACGGTGCCCTCGGCCAGCGGCCAGCCGTCTTTCAGAACCGTAGTACTGCCGTCTTGTCCGACAAATTCGATTTTGGCGTCACCGGCTTGCGCCGCAGTGATGGTGGCCGATTTCTCGTTCGCGTAGAAATCATTGCCGGACATGGACGAGACTTTAGTCTTGCTGTCCGCGGCCCATGTACCCATCGAATGCGGGTTCTTCTGGGCATAATTCTTGACGGCGCGCGCGGCGCGACGGTCGCTGTTACCTTCGCGCAGAACCGGGTTCACAGCCGAACCCTTGATAGCATCATACCGCGTGCGGATCGCTTTTTCTTCGTCAGTCGCAGGTTCTTCGGGATAGCTCGGGATGTCATAACCCTGTGCTTGCAACTCTTCGACGGCGGCCACCAGCTGCGGCACCGAGGCCGAGATGTTGGGCAGCTTGATCACATTGGCATCGGGTGTCTTCACCAACTCACCCAATGCGGCCAGATCATCGGTGATGCGCTGCGCATCTGTCAGCTTTTCGGGGAAGGTCGAAATAATCCGCCCAGCAAGTGAAATATCCTTGGTTCCGACGCTGACACCGGCGGCGGATGCAAACTTTCGAATGATGGGTAGGAATGAGGCGCTGGCCAGCTCGGGCGCTTCGTCTACAATGGTATACAATATGTCGAAGTTCGATTTATCTGCCATATTCTTTTACCTTTTTAAGCCTTTCGGGGCGTGCGATCCAAGAGTTGGGGCCACGTCGATGTGGCACTTAAGGGACGTTACAAGACTGCCGTCCCGGGATGACTCTGTATTGACAGGGCCTCCCTTAAATGACGTTTGCCTTGGGATCAATCGCCAGAGACCGCGCATTTTGACACGGTTTGCGGAAAATCATCCAAACTGCTTGCCAATGGGCAAAATTCAGACGCCCCAAGTATCGCTGAGCTTATATCCGCCCGGCCAGGGATCGTCCGGGTCAAGCATGTGTTGATGTGTACCGGTAATCCATCCGCGGCCACTGATCTCGGGAATGATCGCGGCACGCCCCCCGATCGTTGTGGCCTCGACGATCTGTCCGGTGAAAGACGAGCCTATGATCGAAACCGCCTGGAAAGTTCGCCCGACCGCCATTTCTCCCTTGGCGGCCATCAAAGCCATACGGGCAGAAACTGCGGTACCGGTAGGGGACCGATCAACTTTGCCCGGCTGGATCGCCACAGCGGATTTTCCGCGCAGGCCATTTGCGACCCGCTCGGTCGGGCCACAAAAAGCGCAGAATGAAATGTGATTCCAGTCCGGGTTTTCGGGATGCGTAAACCCAATTTGTTCGTTGGCCGCATTGGTGATCGCTACACCCAGCCGCGCAATGTCACGCGCTTCGTCTTGTACAATGTCGAACCCAAGCGCCGCTGCATCGACGACCACGAAACTGTCGCCCCCATAGGCCGTGTCCACGGTCAGGGTACCAAGGCCCGGCACCTCTAGCGGAACGGAGATCCGGTCTGCAAAGCTGGGCAGGTTCTGCACAAATATGCGCTCAGCCTTTCCATTCCGGCATTCGGCGCGCACCGAGACCAGCCCGCCCGGTGCCTCAAGCGTCAGATGTGTAACCGGTTCCTGCATCGGAATGATCCCGCTATCCAGCAGCACGGTGGCCACACAGATCGAGTTTGAACCAGACATGGGCGGTGTGTCTTCGGGCTCCATGATAATGAAGCCTGCATCTGCTTGCGGATGTTTTGGTGGTACCAACAGGTTTACATGATGAAATACACCCCCGCGCGGTTCATTCAGGACAAAGTTGCGCAAGGACTGGTCACGCGCGATGAACGACCGCTGCTCCCATAAGGTATCACCGGGTGGCGGAAGAACACCGCCAACGATGACATCTCCGACCTCGCCTTCGGCATGGGCGGAGATCACGTGGAGAGTTTTGATACTGCGCACGACCCCCTCCCTCAGAACCGGCCAGCAGCAAAAGGGGCTGGCGGAATCGGGGGGGCCTGACGGTCAACCATGGCCCCAACAAGTTCGGCCGTGCCTGCGGATTGGGTCAGCCCAAGATGCCCATGGCCGAACGCATAGAACACGCCAGACGCATTTGGAGAAACACCGATGACCGGGATGCTGTCAGGCATCGACGGTCGGAACCCCATCCATTGCGTGCCTCCTTCGGTCTTGAGGCCGGGTAGAAACTCTTCGGCTTTGTGCAATAACGTGTCGGCTCGTTTGAAATTGGGGGCGAGGTTCAGACCGCCCAACTCGACCGCGCCGCCGATCCTGACGCCATTGTTTATCCGGCTGGCAACGAACCCATGCCGCGAAAAGGACAGGTGCATCCGCAGATCAAATGCACCTTCGGGCAGGGTCGTGTTGTATCCTCGCTCGGTTTCAAGCGGGAACCGGTCACCAAGAGTTCTAGCGATGTGATGAGACCATGCGCCAGCAGCCACGACCACTTTCGCCGCGTCCACGGGCCCTTCCGCCGTTTCAAGGCGCATGCCACTTTGCTGTGGCACCAACGCCTGAATATCGCGCCGCTCGATCCGACCTTGCCGGCTTTGAAAGGTCTGGGCAAGGCGCTCGACCCATTTCTTGGGATCAACGGTATTCAACCAGTTGGGCGTAAATCCCGCATGAGTGAACCGAGGGCTGAGGCCCGGCTGTTTTTCGGCGATCGCCTGAGGGCTTTCCAGCAATTCAAAGTCGATACCATGCTGGCGGCGCACCTCCCAGGCGGGCAGGCTTGCGCGGTATTCGGCCTCGGATTCATAGAGCTGCATCTGACCGTCGCGCTGCATCATCGCCTCGCCGTCAACCGCTGGGATCAACCGTTCAAGCGCGGCGCTGGACACTTTCATGAGGCTGGCCTGAGCGGCCAACAGCTCGGCATAGCGACCGGGCTGGCTCGCGCGCCAGAAACGGTACATCCAGGGCGCAATCTGCAATGCATATGCAGGCGGGATCGACAACGGCCCCAACGGGTCCAGCAGCCACTTCGGTGCCTTTTTCATGATGCCGGGCGTTGCCAGAGGCTCAACCTCGGAAAAAGCAAAGGCCCCGGCATTTCCGGCCGAGGTCTGCGCGGCGACGCCTTCCTTGTCCAGGACCAACACGGCATGACCCCGGCGCTGTAGTTCCAGCGCAATGGTCATGCCAATCACACCAGCTCCGATGACGACGATCTGCTGGGTCATACCTCAATCCCCGAACGGAATGGATCAGCCGCTTCAAAAATCAACCGCGACTCCGCCATGACATAGGCCTGCCCGGTGATCGAGGGGATAACACCGCCATTGGACCCAGCCTGATAGGACAAGCGATAGGTGCTGCCGATCACACTTTGCTGGACGATTTCCTGCCCCGGGGCCAATAGACCCTCAGCGGCCAGACAGGCCAGCCGAGCAGAGCTGCCGGTGCCACAGGGCGACCGGTCGTAATTGTCATCCGGGCACAGAACAAAGTTGCGGCTGTGAATCGCTTGCTCGGGCGATGCGTCCTGAAAGATTACATGATCAATCGGTTCACCCTGCTCGCCCCCAACCCCCTGCGCGATCGAGGCTTTGCGGATAGCAACGGCCCTATCGGTCAGTTCCCGAATATTGGCCGGAATAACGGAAAGCGGGCTTGGATCGACGATAAAGAACCAGTTTCCACCATAGGCCACATCCCCTGCAACCTCACCGAAACCGGGCACATGAAGTGAAATGTCGCTGTGAACGCGGCGGCTTTCGATATTCGTGACCGTGACAGTATTGGCATCGTGCAGTTCGACCGTGACAACTCCGGCTGGCGTTTCGATCCGATGTATTCCAACATCGATCCGACCAAGATGCGCCAGCGTCACGGTCAGGCCAATGGTTCCGTGGCCGCACATTCCCAAAACAGCATCGACATCAAAATAGATCACGCCGGTGACACAGGTTGGATCAACCGGTTCCACCAACAAGGCCGCGACCATGGCCGGTTGTCCGCGCGGTTCAAGCATGACCGAACGATAGAAATCCCTGTATTCGGTGTCCAGCCGCCGGGCGCGTTCAGCCAGAGGGCCAGAGCCCAGATCTGGTGCACCATCGAGGATGACCCGGGTCGGTTCTCCTCCGGTGTGGCTGTCGATCACATGCATTCTGCGATCACCCCACCTTGTTTCAACCAATCGGCGAACCAAGCCCCAAACAACGCGTATTGCTGTTCGCAATAATTCCGCTGTGCATCTGTCAGGGCGTCAGTTTCATTGAAATGCAGGCGGTATTCCTCTTCCCCGTTCAACACCAGAAGATGCTTGTAATACAGCACAAGATCCGGGCCCTCATCAAAACTGGACAGCACCTGAATGGCCTCGGTCAGTTCTTGCGCCCGTGATCGGGCTTCGGCATCGCCCCGCGCGGCCTTTTGAGAAAGCGCAGCCAACAGCAACGCCTCACGTGGGAGGGCCGTTCCGATCCCGGTGATCGACCCGGTTGCCCCACAGTTGACGAAACCGTGGTAAACCTCGGTGTCCACACCCACCATCAACGTCACATCATCATCCTGACTGGTGATGTTTTCCGCTGCATAGCGCAGATCGTCCTTGCCTCCGAATTCCTTGAACCCAATGAGGTTAGGGTGTTCGGCACGCAGGGCAAAGAACAGATCAGCCTTTGTTGCGAAACCATAGTATGGGCTGTTGTAGATAATTGCCGGCACGTCCGGCGCAGCAGACAGGATTGCCTTGAAATGGTTCTTTTGCGCAGTTGATGAGCTCCCTCGGGACAGAACCCGGGGAATGACCATCAACCCGACAGCGCCGACCTTTTGCGCATGTGCTGCGTGGGCCTCGGCGGATTTGGTGTTGATTGCCCCGGTTCCGACCACAACCGGCAACCCGGCATCCACCAGACGTTCCACCCCTTCCATGCGCTGTGCATCCGTCAAAAGCGGCCAGTCGCCCATGGATCCGCAATAGACGACCGCAGACATGCCTGCGTCGATCATTTGCTTGCCCTTGCGAACAAGTGCGTCGAAATCCGGCTGCCGATCCGCCGAGCAAGGGGTCATGAGCGCGGGCATCGTACCGCTAAATACATTGGTCGACATACGGTGCTATCCTCTAGTTACAGGAGTCCAGATAGGCGTCATGCGCCCGTTTGCACGCGATAACGGATATTGGATACAAAATCCATATATAATTCGACGCAAAAAACCCGCGTTGGACCTTTCGTCTGACGCGGGTGTTTTTGACTGTCTAAACGGCGATTATCTCAACCGCAGACCGGTTTCAGGATCAAACAGCATGGTGCGTTCCGGGCGGATCGAAATACCGATGCGTGTACCCTGCTTACTGCGCTCGTCTTCGCGCTCTTCAACGATAAGCTTGTCGCCATTCGATGTCAGCAAATAGGAATAGCTGACGCCGCCAAGCGCCTCGGTCAGATCAACGGTGCAGGTATCGCCCGACCGATCAACCTGAATATGTTCCGGGCGGATACCCAGCGTGACCCGAGACAGACCCAAAGGAACCGATGCTGGGACAGGCAGAGGCTGAGTGATCGCCGGATGAGTCACCTGACCATCAACGATGTCGCAATCCAGAAAATTCATGGCAGGCGAGCCAATGAACCCTGCTACAAACTTGTTATCTGGATCCCGATACAGATCCATCGGCGCACCAACCTGTTCGATCCGACCATCGCGCAGCACCACGATCTTATCGGCCATGGTCATCGCCTCGACCTGATCGTGAGTCACATAGATCATGGTCGCGCCAATTTCATTGTGAAGCCGGGCAATTTCCACACGCATCTCAACGCGCAATTCGGCGTCCAGGTTGGACAGAGGTTCATCGAACAGAAACACCTCGGGGCCGCGCACAATCGCACGCCCGATGGCAACGCGTTGGCGCTGACCACCCGACAGGGCCTTGGGTTTGCGCTTCAGGTACTGGTCCAGCTTCAGGATACCCGAGGCTTCCTGAACCTTCCTGTCGATCTCGGCTTTGACCACGCCGTTCATCCGCAGGCCAAACCCCATATTCTCGGCCACAGTCATATGCGGGTACAGGGCATAGGTCTGGAACACCATCGCCACGCCCCGTTTCGCAGGGTCCTGATGTGTCACCTCGCGCGCGCCGATATGAATTTGGCCTTCGGTCGTTTCCTCAAGCCCTGCGATCATCCGCAACAAAGTGGATTTTCCACATCCCGATGGGCCGACAAAGACACAGAATTCACCATCCTCAATTTCGAGGTCGATACCGTGTATCACCTGCGTCTGGCCGTAACGTTTGATCGTTTGGTTCAGAGTTACTCCGGTCATGTCGCTTGTATCCTGTCCTTCTGGCCATCGGGGCGTGTTTCAGGGAACCGCCAGGCCTGAGCTTCGGCCGCGATTTGTTCGGCCACCCGGCGCACGCGGGGAATCCAAGCCTCGAGCTGGTCGAAATTCATCCGCTCGGTCGAGCCGGTCACCGATATTGCACCCAGCATCCGCCCGCCCGGCGTTCGGATCGGGCAGGCAACACAAATGATCCCCGTCTCGTGTTCTTCATCGTCCAGGGCGTAGCCCCGGCTGTGGATCAGCTCTAGATCGGACCGCAGCGCAGCTTCCGAGGCCAAGGTCTTATCCGTAAACCGGTGAAAGCTTTGCTGTGAGATCACCTTGTTCAGCTCAGCCTCGTCCAGAAAGGCCATCATCGCCTTGCCCACACCTGTACAATAGGCCGGTCCGACCTTGCCCGCCTGTGAATACATCTCAACCGGCTGGGCAGCATTGCGCTTATCGACATACAGAACCTGACCAGAATCAAGCTGCGCCAGATGCACAGTCTCGCCCGTTTCACCGCTGAGCGTATCAAGAAACGGCCTTGCGATCGGCGCCAGTGAGCTTTGCGTCCACGCCGCATGGGCCAGCCGAACCAGCCTCAAACCCGGCGCATAGGTCTGCCTATCCGGGTCATAGGACAACATCCCCTGATTGGTAAGGGATTGCAGAAACCGATACAGCGTTGCTTTGGGAAAGCGGCTGCTTTCCAGCAGTTCCGCAAAGCGAATTGGCCGCTGAAACGCGGCCACCTGATCCAGCACGTCACATGCTTTCCCTATCGTTCCATCACCTGCCACGGGCGCTCTGTCTCCTCCGATTAACCTGCGGCCGCAGCCACGAGGGTCTTGACAAGACTAACCGAGTCGATGTGTAGTTTTCAACATATAAAACTAAGTTCCAATATATGGAACTAAAATGGAAGCTAAGGGAGGAAACCATGCATTCCATCTACAAGCGCACCACGGCCGCGCTGGCCATGAGCGTTGCACTTGCTGTTCCCGCCTCTGCCGAGCTTACCGGCGAATTGCGGATATTCCTGGACACATCGAACCCGGCACCCCGGGCCACGATGGAAGCAATGATCGACAGATTTCAGCAACAGCATCCGGATTTGGCCATCGAGACAACGGTGATCGACCGCGAGGCCTACAAAACCCAGATCCGCAACTTCTTGACTGCGGATACGCCGGATGTCGCCACGTGGTACGCGGCGAATCGGATGAAACCCTATGTCGAGGCTGGCCTGTTCGAAGACGTCTCGGACCTGTGGGCGGAACCTGCGATTGCGGACAATCTGGCCTCAACCAAAGGTGCGATGACGATCGACGGCAAACAATGGGGCGTGCCCTACACCTACTATCAGTGGGGCGTTTATTATCGCAAAGACATCTTTGACGAGCTGGGCCTGACCGAGCCCGCAACCTGGGAAGAAGAGCTGGCGAATTGCCAGAAGATCGTCGATTCCGGTCGCGCCTGCTATACGATCGGCACCAAGTTCCTGTGGACTGCCGGTGGCTGGTTCGATTACCTGAACATGCGCACCAACGGCTATGACTTCCACAACCAGTTGGCCAATGGTGAAATCAGCTGGGAGGATGACCGGGTCAAGCAGACCTTCGCCAACTGGAAACAGCTGATCGATATGGGTGCCTTCATCGACAACCACCAGACCTATAGCTGGCAAGAAGCTCTGCCCTTTATGGTCAACGGTGATGCGGCGGCTTATCTGATGGGCAACTTCGCCGTGGCGCCACTGCGTGAGGCGGGCCTGAGTGACGACCAGCTGGACTTCTACCAGTTTGTTGCCATCAACCCCGATGTCGAACTGGCCGAAGATGCACCGACCGACACGTTCCACATCCCGTCAAACGCGGCGAACAAAGAAGCCGCCCGTGAATTCCTGCGCTTCGTTGTGTCTGCGGATGAACAGACCGAGATCAACAATGGTTCGAATCTCGGCCAGTTGCCGGTCAATGCTCAGTCCTCGGTAGATGCCGACAAGTTCCTGCAGCAGGGCTTTACCATGCTGTCGTCAAACAGCCCGGGCGGAGTCGCCCAGTTCTGGGACCGCGACGCACCGGCAGAAATGGCCAAAGCGTCGATGGAAGGCTTCCAGGAATTCATGGTCAAGCCAGACAATGCGGACAAAATCCTAGCCAAACTCGAACGGGCGCGTCAGCGCATCTACGACAACTGAACCGGTCAGGATTGGCAAAGCCCATCCTGAGCCATGACCTGCGTAAGGCGGGTATCAACCCGCCTTACTCCGCCTACCAGAACCGGGGACGCCCATGACCGCCGTCGATACCCACGAACAAGAAAGCTGGTTCCACCGAAACCAACAGCGCATCGCGCCCTGGTTATTTTTGGCCCCAGGCCTGTTGTTCTTTATGGTCTATGTGATCATTCCGGTCTTTCAGTCCTTCAACCTGTCGCTTTACGAATGGGACGGCCTGGGGGCTGCCGAATATGTCGGATTTCGCAATTATGAAGACCTGTACTGGGAATGGTCGGACCGGGACGCCTTTTACATCTCGCTCAAAAACAACCTGATCTGGTTGCTGCTCTATCTGGCGGCGATTCCGGCGGGTCTGTTCATTGCGCTGTTCCTGAACCAGACGGTCTGGGGCATCCGCCTGTATAAATCCCTGTTTTTCTTCCCCTTCGTGATTTCTCAGGTAGTTGTTGGCCTAGTGTTCACATGGTTCTATGACCCCACATTCGGCCTGTTGAACGAATTCCTCGGATTCTTTGGCATGGGCCCGGTGAACGTGCTGGGCGACGAGCGTTTCGTCACCTATGGCATCATCTTTGCTGGCCTCTGGCCACAAACCGCCTATTGCATGATCCTGTACCTGACCGGCCTCAACGCTGTGGACCCCGAACAGATCGAAGCCGGGCGGCTGGACGGTGCCAAGAGCTGGCGGATGTTGTGGCATATCATCCTGCCGCAATTGCGCCCTGCCACCTTCATTGCCTTTGTCGTCACCATCATTGGCGCGCTTCGCAGCTTTGACCTGATCTCAATCATGACACAGGGCGGTCCGTTCGGATCATCGCGCGTGCTGGCCTATTACATGTTCGAGGTCGCCTTGTCCGAATACGGATTCCGCATGGGATATGGCGCAGCTATCGCGGTGATCCTGTTCCTGATCATGCTGTGTTTCATCGGTTATTTCCTGTGGTCAATGTACCGCGAAGAAAGGGGGCACTGAGATGTTTCCCAAGCCAATCGAAAAACAACCTCGTGCAGCGCAGATCACCTATCAGGCGTTGCTGCCGCTGGCCTTGCTTTTTTGGCTCGGGCCGTTGCTGGCCGTCGCCCTGTTCTCGGTCAAACCCGCCGCGGATTTCACCAATGCCAACTACTGGGGGATGCCGTCCAGCTTTGAGGGCGCATTCAACTATGGGCAGGTGTTTTTCAATTCGGATATGCCGCGCTATCTGATGAATTCCTTCCTGATCACCGTTCCCACGGTCATCGGGTGCGTCGCGCTCAGCAGCATGACGGGGTTTGCACTCGGCATCTACAAATTCAAATCGAACCTTTGGATCTTCTTCCTGTTCGTAGCGGGCAATTTCGTGCCTTTCCAAATCCTCATGGTGCCCGTGCGCGACCTGACGCTGGACCTGGGCCTGTACAACACCAAGACCGGGCTGGTTTTGTTTCACATCGCGTTCCAGACCGGGTTTTGCACCCTGTTCATGCGGAATTTCATCCGCGCCCTGCCCTTTGAACTGATCGAGGCGGCGCGGGTCGAAGGGATCAGTGAATGGCGTATCTTCTGGTACGTGGTGCTGCCGCTGATGAAGCCCGCCATTGCGGCGCTCAGTGTGCTGATCTTTACCTTCATCTGGAACGACTATTTCTGGGCAGTAGTGCTGACGCAAGGTGCTGAGAGCCAGCCTGTAACCGCAGGGATCACCAGCTTTAACGCGCAGTTCCGCGCCGCCTATCAGCTGATGAGTGCCGGTTCCATTGTCGCGGCGCTGCCGCCGGTTGCCATGTTCTTCCTGATGCAGAAACATTTTATCGCGGGCCTGACACTCGGTGCCGTAAAATAACATCAAGCTAAAGGTTTGCCTGATGACCAAAATCACTTTTATCGGGGCCGGTTCCACGATCTTCATGCGCAATATCGTGGGCGATGCCCTTTTGACCCCCGCCCTGGCCGACAGCCATTTCGCCTTGATGGATATCGACACACAGCGCCTAGCTGAGAGCGAATCCGTGGCCCGCGCCATGGTGCGCTCGGTCGGCACGGGGGCTACCATAACCACCCATACCGATCGGCGCGCCGCATTGGAGGGGGCGGATTTCGTGATTACCGCCTTTCAGATCGGCGGGTATGACCCCTGTACAGTGACTGATTTCGAGATCCCCAAGCAATATGGCCTGCGTCAAACCATCGCCGATACGCTGGGCGTGGGCGGAATCATGCGCGGGTTACGCACCGTTCCGGTTCTGTGGGACGTGGCGCAGGACATGATGCAGCTCTGCCCCAACGCGACGCTGTTGCAATATGTGAACCCGATGGCGATCAACACCTGGGCTTTGGCCGAACGGTTTCCGACATTGAAACATGTCGGACTGTGCCATTCGGTGCAAAACACGGTCGAGGAACTGGCCCATGATCTGGAGCTGCCCAAGCAGGAGTTTCGCTATAAGGTCGCAGGCGTCAACCATGTGGCTTTCTTCCTCAAGCTCGAGCATCAGGGCCGCGATCTCTATCCTGCGCTCCGACAGGGATATGCCGGTGGACAACTGCCGAAACCGCCCCTATTGATGCCACGCTGCCCCAACAAGGTCCGATACGAAGTGATGGATCATCTGGGCTATTTCTGCACCGAAAGCTCGGAACATCTGGCCGAATATGTGCCCTGGTTCATCAAAGACGGGCGCGAAGATCTGATCGAACAGTTCTCGATCCCGCTGGATGAGTATCCCACCCGTTGCGTGGAACAGGTCGAGGACTGGAAGGAACAGGCAAAAACCCTGACCGACGGGCGGGCGGTAGAGGTATGTCGCAGCCACGAATTCGCGGCGGATCTGATGAACGCCATCGTGACCAATACGCCCTACACCGCCTATGGCAACCTGCCCAATACCGGCCAGATCCCACAGTTGCCCTTGGGGGCCGCCGTAGAAACACCGTGTCTGGTGGACAGCAACGGGGTGCAACCCTCGGTCGTGACCGACATCCCACCGCAGCTGATTGCGCTGATGCGCACCCAGATCAACGTGCAGGAACTGACCGTGCGGGCGCTGACCGACCAGAACCCCGAATACATATACCACGCCGCCATGATGGACCCACATACCGCCGCCGAGCTTGACCTGCGACAGATCCGCAATCTGGTCAGCGATCTTTTGATCGCGCATGCGGATTGGTTGCCAGGCTGGTGCAAACCGGCCAAAGCGGCATGACCAAATATTAAAGGGCTGACAATAATGACAAAAAAACGCCGCTCGCAGCATTGGTACGGCAAGCTGGACAAGGATGGTTTCATCCACCGGTCCTGGATGAAGAACCAGGGCTTTCCCGACCATGCCTTTGACGGGCGTCCCATTATCGGCATCTGCAATACATGGTCCGAACTGACGCCGTGCAATTCCGGCCTGCGCGATCTGGCCGAAGGCGTCAAACGCGGCGTGTGGGAGGCTGGCGGCTTCCCGGTCGAATTCCCGGTCATGTCGCTGGGTGAAACCCAGATGAAGCCCACCGCCATGCTGTTTCGCAACCTACTGGCCATGGATGTCGAAGAATCCATCCGCGCCTATGGGATTGACGGCGTGGTTCTGCTGGGTGGCTGTGACAAAACTACGCCGGGGCAACTTATGGGAGCCGCCTCGGTCGATCTGCCCGCCATCGTTGTCAGTTCCGGCCCGATGCTGAACGGCAAGTATCGCGGACAGGATATCGGCTCGGGCACGGATGTATGGAAGTTTTCCGAAGCCGTGCGCGCCGGGGAAATGACCCTGCAGGATTTCATGAGTGCTGAATCCGGCATGTCGCGCAGCGCCGGTGTCTGCATGACCATGGGCACCGCGTCGACCATGGCATCCCTGGTCGAAGCGATGGGCATGAGCCTGCCCACCAACGCCGCGCTACCCGCCGTAGATGCTCGCCGAATGGCGCTGGCGCATCTGACGGGTAAGCGGATTGTCGAGATGGTGGATGAAGACCTCAAACCCTCGGACATTCTGACCAAAGAAGCCTTTGAAAACGCCATTCTGGCCAATGCTGCCGTGGGCGGATCGACGAACGCCGTGGTGCATCTGCTGGCTTTGGCCGGTCGTGTAGGCATCGACTTGACACTGAAGGATTTTGAGATCGGGTCGGATATCCCGCTGCTTGTGAACTGTATGCCCTCGGGCCAATACCTGATGGAGGATTTCTGCTATGCAGGTGGCGTGCCTGTGGTTTTAAACGAACTCAAACCCTTCCTACGACCTGCCAAAACGGTTTTGAACAAGGATATTTCGGCCCATTACGAAGGTGCAGAATGTTTCAACCGCGATGTTATCCGTCCCTTCAACGACCCAGTAAAACCTGCCGCAGGCCTGCGTGTGCTGCGCGGCAATCTGGCGCCGAACGGGGCCATTGTGAAACCTTCGGCGGCCACGGACGCACTGTTGGAGACCGAGGCTGTGGCCCATGTCTTCGAAAGCATCGAAGATATGAAGGCCAATATCGACAGGGATGACCTGCCGGTGACGCCCGAGACCATATTGGTGCTGAAAGGCTGTGGACCCAAGGGTTATCCCGGCATGCCCGAGGTTGGCAATATGCCGATCCCGGCCAAGCTGGTGAAGGACGGTGTGCGCGACATGATCCGTATCTCGGACGCACGGATGTCCGGCACGGCATTTGGCACTGTCATCCTGCATGTCAGCCCCGAAGCCCAGGCGGGCGGCACGCTGGCGCTGGTCAAGACCGGTGACCGTATCCGTGTATCCGCTAGCAAGGGCGCGCTCGAGTTGCTGGTTGACCAAGTTGAACTGGACGCCCGACGCGCCGCATGGCAACCGGATGCTCCGCATTACTCCCGCGGCTATGCCAAGCTTTACATAGACCACGTCCTGCAGGCCGATCAGGGTGCGGACCTGGATTTTCTTGTCGGCAAAGACACCCGCCTTGTGACCAGAGAGAGCCACTGATGGACCAACCCGCCACTTTCCACGACCTGAACGGTGCATCCGTCTTTATCACCGGAGGTGGTTCTGGTGTCGGGGCCGCTTTAACGGACGGATTTCTGGCGCAGGGTGCACAGGTCGCCTTTATCGGGCGCTCCGACGCCAGTGCCTTTGTTGATGAGATGCGCGCCAAGCACGGGCGCGGGCCGCTGTTTCTGCAAGGCGACATGACAGATACCGACCTGCTGCGCGCCTCAATGGCCAAAGCCGCCGAGGCCCATGGCCCCCTTGGTGTGCTGATCAACAATGCCGCCAACGACAAACGCCATTCGCTTGACGAAACCACGCCCAAATTCTGGGACTGGATGATCGAGGTGAATCTGAAGGCGTATTTCTTTGCCTGCCAAGAAGCCGCACGTCAAATGCAAGACAAGGGCGGATCAATCATCAATTTCAGCTCGATCAGCTATATGATGGGTAATTCCGGTTATCCGATCTATACGACATCAAATGCCGGGATCACCGGGATGACCCGGTCGTTGGCGCGCGAGCTTGGCCCGCAGAAAATCCGCGTTAATGCGCTGGCCCCCGGATGGGTTCTGACACAGAAACAGCTGGACATGTGGGCCACGCCAGAAGATCTGGCCGCACATCTGGAACGCCAATGCCTAAAGGACCACCTGACGCCCGAGGATATGATCGCACCGACCCTGTTTCTTGCGTCGGAAGCCAGTCGCGCCATGACCGGGCAATGCATGGCCGTTGATGGCGGTGTTGTAGTAACAGGATGAGAACATGACAATCGAATGGATCGCTGTTGATTGGGGAACAACTCATCTGCGGGCATGGGCAATGCAAGGTGACACCATTCTGGACCAGGCTCAGTCCGCAAGCGGCATGGACCAAATTCCCCGGGATGGGTTTCAAAAAGCATTGCTGGACCTGATCGAGGGCTGGCTTGGCGATGCCGCCATGGATGTGGTCGCCTGCGGTATGGTGGGTGCGCGTCAGGGCTGGGTTGAGGCACCATATTCCGCTGTACCTTCGGTTCCTGTTTCCGTTGCACCTGTCCGCGTTCCGGCAACAGATCCCCGTATCCGCGCCTTTGTCGTACCCGGGCTAAAGCAAACAAGCCCCCCCGATGTCATGCGCGGAGAAGAGACACAGATCGCCGGTTTTCTGGCCCACCGGCCAAACTGGGACGGCATCATTTGCCTGCCCGGAACGCATACCAAATGGGTACAGGTCAGCGCGGATGAAGTCGTCAGCTTCCGCACATTCATGACAGGCGAAATCTTCGGATTGCTCAGCAATCAATCCGTCCTAAAACATACGGTCAGCGAAGGCTGGGACGACGCGGCTTTTGCCGAGGCTGTGGCGGATGCCCTGTCCCGACCGGAACAACTTGCCGCGCGCCTTTTCGGCCTGCGGGCCACTGATCTGCTGCAGGGTCAGGACTCCGGTGTCGCACGTGCGCGTCTGTCGGGATACCTGATCGGAGCGGAACTGGCCGCGTCCCGTCCCTATTGGTTGGGCCAGCAGATTGCCATTATCGGGGACCAAAGCCTCTCGGAAATCTATGCCATCGCGCTGAAACAGCAGGGTACATTTGTTGAAATAGCCGACAGCACGCAATCTACATTGGCAGGTCTTTTGCAGGCCCAAAATCTGACGAGGCAAACCGCATGAGCCGTCCTATCATTGCAATTCTGCGCGGTCTGCAACCCACCGAGGCTGCCGAAGTCGGGCAGGCCCTGATCGACGCGGGCATAGACCGGATCGAGGTGCCCCTGAATTCACCCGATCCGTTGACCAGCATCGGCATTCTGGCGGAACGTTTCGGCGATCGCGCATTGATCGGCGCCGGGACCGTCCTGACCATCGAACAGGTTGATGCGGTGGCCGGGGTCGGCGGCAAGCTGATCGTCTCGCCAAATTTCGACGCTGAGGTGATACAGCAGACGATCAAACTGGGCATACAAAGCTGGCCAGGCGTCTATACCCCGACCGAGGCCTTTGGCGCGCTCAGCGCAGGGGCAACCGGGCTCAAACTGTTTCCGGGCGTGATGGCGGGGCCTTCGGGCCTGGCCGCAATACGCCCGATCCTGCCCAAGGACGCGCTTGTCTTTGCTGTGGGTGGGGCGGGCCCTGAAAACTTTGCCGATTGGCTCAAGGCCGGGGCGGACGGGTTCGGGATCGGCTCAGCCCTGTATAAACCGGGAATGGCCGTTGCCGACATTGCAGAGCGCGCGCGAAAGATCGTCTTGGCCTATGACAAGGCCACCCAATGAGTGTCGTGTTTGACGACCGTCCCTGCGATCTGGGCGAAGGGCCATTGTGGCACCCGGAGCGCGCACAGCTGTTCTGGTTCGACATCACAGGCAACCGCCTGATGACCCAGAAGGACGGGCAACAGCAAAGCTGGCAGTTCCCCGAAAATGTCTCGGCCGCGGGCTGGGTGGACCAAGACACGCTGTTGATGGCATCTGAAACCGGGCTATGGCGGTTTGACCTGAAAACCGGCGAACGTGCCTTGGTTACCCATCTTGAAGCGGACAATACCGTCACCCGTTCCAACGATGGCCGCGCTGACCCCTGGGGCGGTTTCTGGATTGGTACCATGGGCAAGAACGCCGAACCCGGCGCAGGGTCCATCTATCGGTTCTGGCGCGGAGAGCTGCGGCGGCTGGTGCCGGATGTCACGATCTCGAACGCCATCTGTTTTGCGCCGGATCGCTCTTGCGCCTATTTCACCGACACGGTCACCAGACAGGTCATGCGCTGGAGTTTGGACCCGGAAACCGGGTGGCCAGAAGGCCAAAGCACCGTGTTCCTCGACCTTACCAAAGACCAGCTGAACCCTGATGGCGCGGTGGTCGATACGAGCGGAAATATCTGGATCGCCCAATGGGGCGCCAACCGCGTGGCTGCTTACTCGCCTGAGGGTCGGTTCCTGAAGGCAGTCGGTTTTGACGCGGCCCATGCCTCGTGCCCGGCTTTTGGCGGGCCAGACCTGACAACGCTGTTCTGCACCACCGCTCGCCAAGGGCTGGATGCGGCACAGATTGAAACCCAACCTACCAACGGAATGACCTTTGCCGCGCCCGACGCAGGCAAAGGTCAGGCAGAACACAGAGTCATCCTATGAACCCCAAACTTGGCGTTTGCTATTACCCCGAACATTGGCCAGAGGTGATGTGGGCGGACGATGCAGCACGTATGATCGAAACCGGCCTGACATGGGTACGGATAGGCGAGTTCGGCTGGAGCCAGATGGAGCCCACGTCTGACGATCTGCACTTCGACTGGCTGGATCGCGCGATCGAAACCTTAGGTGCTGCCGGGTTGAAAGTGGTGCTGGGCACGCCAACAGCGACGCCGCCACGCTGGATGCTGGACAAATACCCGGACATGCTTGCCGTGGATGCGCAGGGTCAGCCGCGCAAGTTCGGCTCTCGCAGACATTATTGCTTTAGCCATACCGGGTATATCGAAGAATGCGTTCGGATCGCACGTGTCATGGGCGAACGCTATGGGCGCAACCCGCATGTCGCTGCATGGCAGATCGACAATGAATATGGCTGCCACGACACCACTGTCAGCTATAGCCAACCCGCCCTACACGCCTTTCAAAACTGGCTGGAAGGTCAATACAGCACGATTGGAACCCTGAATGCAGCGTGGGGAAATGTGTTCTGGTCAATGGAATATGACAGGTTTGATCAGATCGACCTGCCGAACCTGACAGTAACAGAACCCAACCCGGCCCATGTTCTGGCCTTCCGGCGGTTCAGTTCAGATCAGGTGGTGGCCTTCAACAGAGCACAGGTCGAAGTGCTGCGGCCCCTGACCGATGCGCCTTTGCTGCACAATTACATGGGGCGTGTGCTGGATTTCGACCACTTCGCAGTGGGTGCCGATTTGGATATCGCCACATGGGACAGCTATCCGATCGGGTTTCTATCTGACCGGCTTGAGGCGGATAAGGCACATAAGTCGGCCTTTCTGCAGCAAGGCGATCCCGACATGCAGGCCTTTCATCACGATCTGTATCGCGCTGTGGGGCGCGGGCGTTGGTGGGTGATGGAACAGCAACCCGGCCCGGTGAACTGGGCCCCTTACAACCCTGCGCCTCTGCCCGGTATGGTGCGCCTGTGGTCGCTTGAGGCCGTGGCGCATGGGGCCGAGGTGGTCAGCTATTTCCGCTGGCGGCAGGCGCCCTTTGCGCAAGAACAGATGCATGCAGGGCTGCTGACGCCGGACAACCGCTCTGCCCCGGCTTTGGCCGAGGCACGCCAAACCGCCGATGATCTGGCCGGGCTGGGAGCAATCACACAGGCCAGAGCGGATGTCGCGATCCTGTTCGACTATGCCTCGGATTGGGCCTGGGCGACGCAACCTCAAGGGGCTGGGTTCGACTATTTCAAACTGGTCTTTTCAACCTACCAAGCCCTGCGCCGGGCTGGATTGTCAGTGGATTTCCTGCCTGCGGATAACATCCCAAAGGCGGGATATAAGGTGATCCTTGCACCGGGTCTGGCGACCATCGGACCCGATCTGGAACAACGCCTGACCAATGGTTGTGATCTGGCTGTTCTGGGCCCGCGCTCTGGCGCCATCACGCAGGACTTTCAGATACCCGCAACTGGTCGCCCCGGGCTGACTGCACTGGATTGCACTGTCGATCTTGTGGAAACCCTGCCCCCTCAGGTGACCCGGGAAGTTGATGGTGGCGGCGCAGCCCGTCACTGGGTCGACCGCCTGTCAGGAAAGGCCCCGGGCCTTTTGACATTTCAAGACGGAACACCTGCCCTGAAAGGGACCGACCACATGTGGTATCTGGCCGGGTTCCCGGATAACACGTTATGGGATCGCGTGATCAGCATGGCCGCTGCTCTGACAGGCATTGCCTTGCATCCGATGCCTCAGGGTTTGCGGCGGCGCCAGACCGCCGGGCATACATTCCTGATCAACTACAATTCGGCGCCGGTTGAATGGAACGGCCGGATGATCGAAGCCTGTGATGTGTTCATTCAGGAAAATGACACGCCCGCCGAGGGGTAACCCCGGCGGGCGCAAACTGCGAGGCGCTTAGTTCGCCTGCAAACTGTTGGGATCAAAGGCACCGCCATTGCCCGAAGGCGTTTCAGTACCAGAATCCTCTTCTTCGTCACCCAGAGTATTCGGCGCAAACACATTGCCGAAACCGCTGTTATTTGAGGGTTTCGGGGCCGATTCCTGCGCACCCTCTCCCTCTTGCTCAGCCGCTTCCGCCTCGCGCTTTTTGCGCTGTTCTTCGCGCTGCTTGCGCAGCTCTTGAATACGCAGATCAGCTTCAAGGCGCTTTTGCTCTTTGACATCTGCGACACACTGAGCCGGATTGTAGGCGGTTGCGGTTCCGACCACAGTGATCGTGGCAACCGCAAAGACAACCAGCAGAACCGCAGCAAGGTTCCCGGCAAAGAAGCTGGGAAGCTTGATCTTGCCCGCCAGTTCCTCGACCGTGGCGTTCTTGCGTGCAGCAGCCACCAGTTCCTGTCGCTTCAGCTTGGCCTCGTTCAGCAGGGCAAAGAACACCGTCAGCGCCACGATGATGAAGGCCAGCGCCGAGATCGAGGGCGTGATGCCATAGCGCACCTTCTGCGCCAGTTCGATGGTCAGCGTCGGGTATTCACCAAAGGTGAAGGTGGTGGTGTTGTAGTTCTCAAACGAGGCCAAGAACGCCAGCACTGCCGCGCTGGCAATCGCCGGACGCATGAACGGAAGCATGATCTTGCGGAACGCCTGAGCATGGGTTGCACCCAGATCCAGCGCGGCCTCGGTCAGCGCCATATCATAGCGCTGCAACCGTGCCACCAGCACCAGCATGCAATAGCTGGCGATAAAGGTGGATTGGCCGATCACCGTCAGGAATATCCCGTTTGACAGGAAACTGTCGGCACCCAAGCCCAACATCCGGTTGATCCGGTCCCAGAACACCAGTGTCGAGATACCCAGAACAACGCCCGGGATCAGGATCGGCGCGATGATGACCGTATAGTAGGTCGCGCGCAGTTTTGGCCAGATCTGCGTCAGCATCAGCGCGCCCGCAAGACCCATCGCCACCGATAGAACCACCGTTCCGGCGCCGATGATCAGTGAGTTCTTGATGCCGTTCAGGATACGTTGGTCCTGAAACAATTCGCCAAACCACTGGAAGGTTAGACACTCCCACGGTGTCATCCTTGGGAATTCGGACGAGTTAAAGGCCGTGACTGACATGATCACCAGCGGACCCAGAAGGTACAGGAAGAACAGCACAAGGTAGACCCAGATGCTTACACGGAGGAAGGACAAATTCATTTCCCGATATCCCCCATATTCACCTTGAACAGGCGCATGACGGCCAGCACGAACAAGATACAGGTCACCAGCAGAACGATGGCGTAGGCGGCACCCTGCGGCCAGTCATTGTTGTCGTTGAACTGCTGATAGATCAGCTGCGTGAACCACAGGGAGGACGGCCCGCCCAGAATTTGCGGCGCGGCCAGCGCACCCGCGGACAGCATGAACACCATAGTACAGCCCGAACTGATCCCTGGCTTGGCATAGGGAATGACCACGCGCCAATGGATACGCCACCAGGGGGCTCCCAAATCTCGCGCCGCCTCGATCTGGTTTTTATCCAGACTTTCTATGACGTTATACATCGGGAAGATCATCAGCAAGATATAGGCATAGCCCAGCCCGGCATAGAGCGCGATGTCATTGCGGATGAAATCAAACGGCATATCCCAGACCCCCAGCCCAGTGAACAGCGTGTTCAGTACACCGGTTTCGCCAAAGATGATCCGCAGGGCAAAGGCGCGCAGGATCTCATTGATCCAGTAGGGGATGATCAGCATGATCGCAAAGATGCGGATGTGACTGCCCTTGGACTGACCCAGATAATAGGCGATCGGATAGCACAGGATCAGGTTGAAAATCGTAACGCATACCGCGGCCAGAAGGGTGCGGAAAAACACCCTCAGATCGACGGCGTTATAGTCCTGGCTGCCGCCTTCCGGGCCATAGATCAGGTATTTGTAGTTCTCCAGCGTATAGACATCCTTTGGCCCCCCGATCTCGGGCGGGGGCAGGTTTGGCCGGAATGAGAAATCCAGCATCGACAGCTGCGGCAGGATGATCAGGCCGATGGTCCAGAACAGGACCAAACCCAGTATCATCAATCCCATGCCGGTGCCGTTGCGGTTGAAGAATTCTTTCAGAAAATGGGGCATATTTTTATCCCCTTATTCCGCGGCCAGCTCACCCGCTGGAACCAGAACCGCATTATGGGTCTGATATTCCAACGTGATGGTCTGCCCGGTATGGTCATCGAAAGATTGGCCTAGATTGGGCAGCGATACCTTAATTTCCTTGCCGCCATCGCCTTCGGTGAAAATATTGAAGGCGTTACCTTCGAATTCTTCATGGTTCACGCGGGCGGTTACAAAATGGTCGCCCACTGCACCGTCCGGGGCAATCGCCAGCGCCTCGGGGCGAATGAACATCATCGCGTCATCGCCTTCTTTCAGCTTGCCCTGATTTACAGTGGAAATCCGTGCGACCAGATCGCCGGATCGGTTGGTTGCAATCAGCGCCTCATCTCCCATGACTTGCTTGATCTTGCCGCGGAAAACGTTGTTTTCGCCAACGAACGACGCCGCAAAAGCCGTGTTGGGGTCATTGTAAATTGTCTTGCCATCGGCAATCTGGTCGATCACTCCTGCACGCATTACGGCGATATTGTCCGACATGGTCAGCGCTTCGCCCTGGTCGTGGGTGATATAGATAAAGGTGATACCGACACGCTTCTGAATCTCGCGCAGCTCGGTGCGCATATGCTGGCGCAACTTCAGGTCCAGCGCCGAAAGCGGTTCGTCCAGCAGCAGTACATCGGGTTCGGCACATAGGGCGCGGGCAATCGCCACGCGCTGACGCTGACCACCCGAAAGTTCGCTGGGCAGCTTGTCACCCTGTCCCGGCAACGCGATCATGTCCAACAGCTCATCGGCCCGCTTGCGGCGCTCGGCCGCGCTGGCGCCTTTGATCTCCATCGAGAAAGTGATGTTTTCCCAGACTTTCATCAGGGGGAACAGCGCGAGGTTCTGAAAGATCAGGGCAGTCGGGCGCTTGTTGGGCCCGATGCCGCGCATGTCATTACCACCGATCAGAACCTTACCCTCGCTGGGGTCCAGAAACCCCGAAACAGCGCGCAAAATCGTTGTCTTGCCGCAACCGGATGGTCCCAGGAACGAAAAGAAATCGCCCCCGTTTATGTTCACATTTGCGTCCCGCACCGCGACAAAATCGCCGAAACGGATCCACAGGTTTTCAAGATCTACACCGACCCCTGCACTCATTTTTGGTATCTCCGATTGATGCGCTTGGTGGTGCGCACCCAAATGGGTTCCGTCACGCAGTGGCGTGCGGGTTGGGAGCCCCCCGCGTTTGGCGGAGGGCACTTTTTTGAAAAGCTATCAGGCGCTTTTGAACTTGTTGACGAACTCGGTCCGGGTTTCCGCATACCAGGGCGCTTCGGCCGGCCACGGATTGAGGTTGGCCAGCGAGTCGCCCGGATAGGCTTCGGCGAAGTTCTTCTTGTAGGTGTCGCCCGAATATTGGTCGGCACCCAGAACGGGCGAGTTGTACCCGTGGCTGTCGATCGCAACACCGGCCGGTTTGGCCTGGTAGGCAAAGTCGATGAAGGCATAGATCTGGTCGATATTGGCAGCACCTGTTGGAATTGCCATACCATCAACCCAGGCCATCGCCCCCTCAACCGGAGCCTGATAATGCACAGGCTCACCTGCAGATTTAAGTGCCAGCGGCGGGCCATCCCATGTCTGGCCAACAATCACACCTTCGTTCAACAGACCGTTCTTCTGTGTGTCCGCGTCGTTCCAGATCAGCTTGATGCGGTTTTTACGTTCGATGCACCAATCTGCGATCTGACCCCAAACCTTGCGCATGGTATCTTCGTCGCCATAAGCGGCCCAGACGGAACCGGGCTCCATCTCGCCTGCGCGCTCCATGTACAGGCCTGCGCCCAGCATCATCGAATGCGCGCGGCCCATGGTTTTACCTGCGTTTGCCTCGGACCAGACATCGCCATAGGACGGTGCATCACCTTCAGGCAGCCACAGGTCAGTCCGATATGCGATGCCTTCGGTGCCCCAGATATGTGGCAACCAATGCACACCGGAATCGCCAAAGTTCCAGGCATCTGTACCAATCGCTGCCATCGCCGGGTTCACCAGATCAATCGGAACCTTGTTCATGTCGAATGGCTGCAACAGCTCAAGCGGTTCCCACTGCAAAGACCGGTTATTGGTCGGCGACACGATGTCGAAACCCTGCCCCTTGGTGGCCTTCATCTTGTTGATGATTTCTTCGTTCGACCCGATACCGGTATAGTTCACCTTGATTCCGGTCAGTGTCTCGAATTCCTGCAAGAATGCTGGCGGCAGGTAATCGGACCACATCAGAATGTTGATCTCACCCGAGGACGCCAGCGCGCTTTTGCTGTACAGCGGTGCAGCAAGTGCTGCCGCCCCTGCGCTCTTCAAGATAGTACGTCTGGAAAGGTTTTTCCGTTCGGCCATATTCGATTCTCCCATAGTTGGACTTTCAGTCCTATTGTTATGCAATCACAGGCTAGAGGGTTGCTGCAAAGCTGTCAGTCCAAAAGGGACAGTTTGCAGAATTC
Organism: Ruegeria sp. CDSC079; assembly: GCF_059610505.1. Classification (NCBI taxonomy): domain Bacteria; kingdom Pseudomonadati; phylum Pseudomonadota; class Alphaproteobacteria; order Rhodobacterales; family Roseobacteraceae; genus Ruegeria; species Ruegeria sp. CDSC079. Next base: position 401,960 of record NZ_JBXWNT010000003.1, on the reverse strand, counting down.
ATAGGTCCAGTTTGCAATCATGTCCGCAAGCTCTGGTTTACTTCCACTTCCAGACTGAGACACCATAGGATGGGATTTCTGAAGTACCAACAATATATTGCCGATTTTCGTCATCCGGCAGAACCTGTGCGGCAGCCCCGAAGTTGAACGCAAAGCCGAGGTCACCCCGCTGTGTAACACGAAGGTCCGGGTCACATTCCCGTATCGGAAGGCCCGCCCATGTCAGCGCTTTAATAAGGATCGACCGTAGCAACGGTCCGTTTGGGATCATCGCCAGATACATAGCCCGGTCCGATTGCACAATCGCCGGACTGCCAGCCTTGTAAGCACTTACGAAATGCGCGATTACCTGATTTTCGGTCTCGATGACTTCCCGCCAGCCCTTAAAATCAAAGGTTCCGGTGCTCTCGAGGCTTACGGATTCACCCGCCAGATCCGGCAGGGATTCGACGCGTACGACTTTTATCCCTGCAAGATCGGCCAACTCACCGGGAGCGAGATTTTCAGGGGTCCACATGTCCACAGTCTTGCTGCCCGCACGGGCACCGATCAGCAATTTGGCCTGGCTGTGGTGCAATCTCTTTGCCAGATCGGGCGAGATGATCATGTTTTGCGGCAATACGATCAATGAATACCCTGTCAGATCATCATCGGGACCAACGAAATCCAGATCGACCCCCAATGCACGCAGGCCAGCATACCAAACCCGGAAAATCCCGGCATTCGGGAATGCGTCATCTTGCGGCAGGATATCTGCAGCCCAAATGGATTCGTAATCCAACAGAATTGCCACAGCTGCCTTCTGCCGGGTGACTTCCGGCAGGGCAGCACGCTCTTGTGCAACCTGCGCCAGTTCCAGCGCGGCCTGATCCGGGCTGCCATCCGACCGCAGAAGCGCCGTGTGGAATTGTTCCTGCGCGAACTTCGCCTGACGCCATCGGAAGAACATCACTGCCTGTGCACCGTGGGCAAAAGCGGCCCAAGTCCAAAGCCTGACCATCCCATCCGCAGGTGAGGGGTTCTTTTCGGCCCAGTCCACCGGACCGGGCTGTTGTTCCAGAACCCACATTCGGCCCCTGCCCTGGCTGCGATACAAATCGCAGTGAAACCCCTGATAGTCCGGCGCGCCTGTTCGCAGGTATCGACGTTTGTCTTCATCAGACAGCGACGATCCCAACAGGTTGCCAAGCGGATAGCTGTCAAAACCGACTACATCCAGATCCGCCGCAACAGCGTGATGGTCGAACTCAAAGCTGCCTGCCATGAAATTATGGGTAATATCGCGCCCCGGCGCAAACCTGCGCAGAATATCCGCCTGAGCACGATTGAAATCCCGCACCCGATCCGAAGAATAGCGGGCAAAATCCAGAGCATGGGTCGGGTTCGGGCTGGCCACCAAACTTATAGGCAGTTCGATCTGATCAAAATCGGAATAGAGCGACCCCCAAAACACTGTCCCCCATGTTCGGTTAAGCGCCTCAATCGTGCCATAGCGGTCTTGCAACCATCTGCGAAAACCGGTGCGAGCGGCATTGGAATAGCTCAGAACCGTATCGTGATCGTTATATTCATTGTCGATCTGCCAGGCACGAACAAATGGATTTTCGCCATATCGACGGGCATATTCCGTGGTGATCCGACGGGCCTCGGTCAGGTAGATATCGCTGGAAAAACAATAATGTCGGCGCGACCCGAACCCACGCACCCGGCCATCCGGCCCCACTGGCAGGATCTCAGGGCAGTCATCCACTAGCCATTTCGGAGGTGCAGCCGTAGGCGTCGACATCATCACGCGCAAACCGGCATCGCCCAGAATTCCAATTACCTCGTCCAGCCAGCCCCATTCAAACCGGCCTCTTTCCGGCTCGATCAGGCCCCAGGTGAATTCAGCAATCCGAACCCAATCCAATCCCATATCGACCATGCGCTTAGCATCGTCGCGCCACAGCGATTTGTCCCATTGCTCGGGGTAATAGCAAACGCCCAGCTCAAGCCTGCTCATCGGTTTACCCGTGCGCTGCGGCGTTCGATCCATTTGAGGAAACTAGCGCAACCAAGCGTCACCACGACATAGAGGATCGCCGCTGTGTTGAATGGCGCGAAGGGCAGAAAACTTGAGGCCTGAAACTCGCGCATGCGTTGGGTCATGTCGCGAACCGACAGGATAGACAGCAATGAGGTATCTTTGATCATCGCGATAAACTCATTGCCCAAAGGCGGCGTCACGATGCGCAACGCCTGCGGCAGGATGATCAGCCGGGCAGTTTGCCAGCGGGACAGCCCAAGCGAGCCGCCTGCTTCGATCTGACCTCGTGGGATGGCCTCAATCCCTGATCGGAAAATCTCGGCCATATAGGCCGAATACCCTATGGAAATGGCGATGATGCCGCGAGTCATGTTGGTCATGTCGATGCCGCCACCTGTCGCATCCTTGACCGCACCGGCAAGCGGCAAGCCGATATAAAGGATGATGACCAGCATTGGAATGCCGCGAATGGTATCGACAAAAAACTCGGCCCCTACAGCCAGCGGATGCAGCTTGTGCTGTGCGCCTCCGACCGTCAGTGTCAGAAGCAAAAACCCAAAAACCGCAAAAGTCAGCGCCGGGTTACGAAACTTGTCTGGCAGAAAACTGGATTGCCAGATCACCGGATAGCCCTGCGTATGAATGCCAGCCGGAACAAAAGCACCAGATACGCTGTCGACGGTTGTGATCTGATCCAGTGCAGAGACGGCATCGGGGGCGCTGCGAATGCGATACTGTTGGCCTTCACCTCCGTCGAACTCTCCGAAGCGGATCAAATCCGCCTGGGCCTGCGGCGTACCCCGAACAATGGCAATTCTTGCTTCAGTACTGCCAACCAGAACAAAGCTCACCTTTGGTTGCATAAAAAAGAACGCCGACACGGCCAATAGTGTCAGGCTGATGGACCCATAGACAACGGTTGTTCGAGCTTTGGGCTTGAAGGACTGCAAACCGACCCAGACCAGACCCATAATGGCCGCAAAGATATAGGCAAAGATCGCTGCACGGAACGTTATCGCGACCCCGGTCGCAAATTGCCAATGCGCCAGAAACATCAGGTAAAACAAAACCAGCCCGGTCAGCAGTTCGAGTCCAATCTGAACATAGACTTTCATGGATTGTGGGAAACGGGCCGTAAGAGGGATCACCGCAACCACCATCGCAAACCCTACCAGCAGGGCCTGTAATCTCATTTGCACCTTTGCGACGATCTCGGGGAACAAGACCCAAGGTTGCGAAGATCGGTCAATGAACTCAGACGTGTTTTCGCTGAGCGCATTAAAGAAGACGGATTCCGCAAAGGGCATCAGCACCTGAGGCTGGACAAGTCCAAGGATCGCCAACCCGACCGAGGCCGGGATTGCCAAAACCGCCGCAATCCTCAACCAGTTCGGCGCTATCGTTTGAAACCGGATGTGGCGCGCCGAGAGATAGGCCAATATGGCCACAGCCAGTATCAGAAGAAACCCAACAAAAATGGGCCCCGCATTTTCACCAATCCCCAAAATGGCAACCAATGACCTCAGATATTTCGAGGATGAGGCAAACAGGTAGATGATGAACGGGGCAGCGGCGAGCAAAACAAGATTACTCGGCCGGATCGAGCTTAGGCGGATCATGGCGTCCCTCGGGTTATGCTTGACCCGGCAGGTTTTCCCGCCGGGTCAGAAAGGGTTTCAACGGCTCATTCAGTGCCCCAGTATTTGGCAACCAATGCGTCCATCGTACCGTCTGCCTGAATGGCGGCCAGCCCTTCGTTTATGGCGTCAACGGTTGCGTCACCTTCCTGAAACACAATACCCAGTGGATCAGACTGAAGGCCTGTGATGCCTACAGCCAATTCCCCGGCAAATTCCTGTTCATATGCCGATGCCGAGGTTCCATCAATGATCACCCCCTGTACGTCAGCATTCTGCAAAGCCAGGATCGCTGCAGAGAAATTGTCATACAGGCTGACATTCTCGCGTCCGACCAGCTCTTCGGCCAGCTGGGCATTGGTGGTGCCGGTCTGCGCGGCCAGTTTCTGACCGCCTGCTTTGAAGTCATCCAACGTCATGTCGGCATTATCGACCTGCAGCAGGATGGCCTGGCTAACAATGATATAAGGCTCGGAAAAATCCATGTTTTCTTCGCGTTCAGGCGTGATCGAGACGCCCGAGATCACGAGGTCGAACTCTCCTTGCTGAAGCGCGGCGAAAATTCCGTCCCAGGCTGTATTCACGAAATTCGGAACGCAGTTCACCTTTTCGCAGATCGCATTCATCACATCGACGTCAAATCCCACAATCTGACCCGTGGACTCATCGACCGTCTCCATGGGCGGATAGGTGGCATCTGTTCCAATCTTAAGTACGCGCCCTTCAAGATCCGCTGCAAACACAGCAGGCGCGGCAAGCGCGGTCAGGGCGGCGGCGGCAAATAGGTTTCTTAACATCTCCGGTTACTCCTTTGTTGGTTCAGGTGTTTAGCGCCGCTTCCGGCGCGACTGTGTCAGGTTGCCGCTCGATCAAAATGGCCCTGATCTTTTTTTGTGTTTCGGACGGGTCAACCCCATCCAAAGCCTTGAGCATATACTCACCCAGCAATCGACTGGTTTCCTCAATAGGGACGTAATAGGTGCTGGGCGGAGGGACAAAATAACGGCTAAGTTGCAGATCATCGGTCGAGATCACGGTCAGTTCGCGACCGACCTCAACACCCGCCGCATGGGCAGCAGAAAGCACACCCAGGGTCATGGCTTCGTTCGCGCAGATGATCGCGGTTGGCCTATCGGATAGCCGCATCAAAGCTTCAAAGGCATTATACCCCGTTCGCGCGGTCGTAGGCCCGCTGAAGATCAGGGCCGGGTCAACGACCAGACCGGACGCTCTGAACGCCTGGGCATAGCCCGTTCGACGTTGCGTCGCATAAACCAGATCATCCGGCGGGTTCACCAGGGCAATCCGGCGATGCCCCAAGGCTAGCAGTCGTTGCGTTGCATCGTGACCTGCTGCCTGACTGTCGATATCGACATAGGCATGTGATCTGCCGCTGTCGCTCATACCCATGGTAACAAAGGGAAAACCATTCTGTTGCAGATAGGCAATGCGCGGATCGGCGTGGCGCGTACCCGAGAATATCACCCCGTCTGCCAAACCGTTCTGAACGATTTCCTTCAGCGTCGCCATCGTTCCCTGCAGGCCCGCCACGCTGTGAACGCCAAGCTCATAACGCGACCCTTTCAAAGCCCGCGAAATACCCGCGACAATGCGTGTGAATTCGACGCCTTCCCATTCTTCATCTGAATCAGGTGACACGCTGACCAGAACGCCGATGCGATAGGACTTTTTTGTCCGCAGCTTCAGCCCGTCCAGATTGACCCGGTATCCAAGCTGTTCGGCGGCGGACTGAATCTGCTGCCGCGTTTCTTTCTTAACGGTTTCGGCACCACGCAGCGCGTTCGAGACGGTTCCGACAGAAAACCCCGTCTGCTTTGCAATCGACTTGATCGTCGCGCGCGCCACTATGTCACCTCAACGCTGCGCATTCGCATCAACAGGTCATGTCCCGTCTGCAATGTTTGCGCGTGATCGGCAGTTTCATCATGTTCCACAAAAAGGTCAGCGCAGGGACTGTCAGCCAGAACACGCAGGACTAGAGGCCAGTCCACAACCCCCTGCCCCAGATTTCGCCAGCGCTCGTCGCCTTGTCCGGCCAATGGATCGAAGTCTTTAGCATGGACGGAAACGATCCGGTCGGAATAACGGCTCAGCAGTGCAGCGGGGTCAGAAAGCGCCGAATATAGCCAACCGATATCCGGCTGCCATCCAATGGCCTCATGCGACAGGACCATATCCAATGGCGAGCCCTGCCCTAGATCGGCAAGGTCGAAATCGTGGTTATGATAGGCAAGGCGCACACCGTTGGCTGACAGGGCATCAGCCCATTCCGCCAACCGGCCCGACACTGCCTTCCACCCCTCGGCGGTGCCGGGCCGAGCCTTGGGCGACAGCCAAGGCATGACCGCCACAGGGCATTCCAAAGCTTCAAGTATTCTAAGAATGTCATCAAACCGGGTTTCAAATTCTTCCCAGTCAAAATGGGCCGATCGAACAGTGAAACCAGCCTGTCTAACCACATTGGTAACCTGCGTGGGGGTAAGATCGTGGAACCCAACCGTTTCAATATCGGTGAACCCGCAGGCACGCACCAAGTCAAGCTGGGCCGCCAAATCCCCAACCTGCCGGACTGTGTATAACTGCGCTGAAACTCGCATTTCCACTGTTCTACCACAAAATGAAACGTTTCAATCAAGTTGAAACAGCATCAGGGTCTTGTCAAGAACCGTGTTGGAAAGGGTTATTTCCGCATGGAAACACCCTGATGGAACAAATGAACCTTGTCAGGATTCGCAGAGACCATCACAGTCTTGCCCCGCATATTCTTCTGAACGCCCGGAAGCTTGGCAATAAGGGCATCCGTCCCATCCTCGACCGCGAAGTATAACAGCGTCACCTCGCCCAAAGCCTCGGTAAAGTCTACGACCCCTTCAAGGATTGGGTCGCTGTCCACGGACACAAAATCCTCGGGGCGGACGCCGATATTCACCTGCTTGCCTTCGTCTCCAGCCTCGGTTGGTACCGCTGATATCGCCGTGCCGCCACCGTCCAGCTTGACGACTGTCTGTGCGCCGGTCGCGGTAATGACCCCCGACATCAGGTTCATTGCTGGTGAACCGATGAATTGCGCGACAAACTCGTTGTCCGGCGTCTCATACAGCTCCAGCGGCGTGCCAACCTGAGCGATCCCTTTGTTGGCCAGCACGACGATCCGACTGGCCAATGTCATCGCTTCGACCTGATCATGGGTGACATAGATCATCGTGCTGTCCGGCATCGCCTCTTTCAGGCGGGCGATTTCGATCCGGGTGGCGACACGCAGCGCCGCGTCCAGGTTCGAAAGCGGTTCGTCGAACAGGTAAACCTTGGGGTCACGCACAATGGCGCGCCCGATTGCGACACGCTGACGCTGACCGCCGGATAGCGCTTTGGGCAACCGGTCCAGATAAGGTTCAAGCTGTAGGATGCGGGCCGCCCGATCGACCGCGGCGCCGACTTCAGCCACCGGCATTTTGGCTATCTTCAGCGCAAAGGCCATGTTTTCGCGAACGGTCATATGTGGGTACAGCGCATAGCTTTGGAACACCATCGCGATGCCTCGCTGTGCTGGCGGCACATCGTTCATCACCTGCCCTTCAATCTCGAGCGTTCCGCCCGAGATCTTTTCCAACCCGGCGACCATGCGCAGCAAGGTGGATTTGCCACAGCCCGAAGGCCCGACAAAAACGATCAACTCGCCCCGCTCAATCTCAAGATTGATGTTCTTCAGAACATCCACATTGCCATAGGTTTTGGCGACATCTGTGAGGTTTAGCTCTGACATGGTTTATTCCTTCTCCCTCAACAGCAGGCAGAATTGTGCAGCACCCAGAGACACTGTCCCCGTTCCTGCGACGCCGCCCAACTCTTCCCCGATCACGCGCCAGTTCCCGTCTGGCAAAATTACTTCGGAACGTTCGGTACCGAGGTTAAATGCGCAGAACACCTCTTCTGCATGATCTTCACGCGTGAAGGTCAAAACGGTCCCGATCTGCGTCATGTTCTTTTGCGCCCCCAACATCAAAGCCGGATGGGCATGGCGGAATGCAATCGCACGACGATAGTGGTGAAGCATGGACTTGGGCTCAGCCTCTGATCGGTCCACGGCACGCTCGGCCTGAGGGTCACTGACAGGCAACCAAGGCTTGCCGGTGCTAAAGCCCGATTGTTCATCCTGCGCAGCCCAAACCATCGGCGTCCGGCATCCGTCGCGGCCCTTGAACTCGGGCCAGAATTCGACGCCATACGGGTCTTGCAGATCGTCAAAGGCCACGTCCGCCTCGGGCAGGCCCAACTCTTCGCCTTGATACAAGCAGGCCGAGCCGCGCATGCACATCATCAAAACTGCATGCTGTCTGGCGGCTGCATCGTCCAGACGCCAGCGCGACGCGTGACGTTCCACGTCATGGTTCGAAAATGCCCAGCAAGGCCAGGCATCACCTGCTTTGTCCTCGAGCTGATCAAATACCTGCTGTGCATAGCTGGCAGTCAAAGCGCGCTTTTCAAGGAACTCGAACGCATAGCACATGTGCATGCGCTTATTACCGCTGGTGTATTCGCCCATAATCTCAAGCCCACGCTGTGCGTCGCCCACCTCGCCCAGACAGGCGCGACCTTCATATTGATCGGTCAGGGCCCGCAGGCGTTCCAGAAAGGCAATGTTCTCGGGCTGGCTTTTGGAGAAAAGGTGGTCCTGATGGTTATACGGGTTTACCATCGGCGCGATTGAGGCATTGCGCTGCTCCACGGGCAGGGCAGGATTATCTCGCAACTTTTTGTCGTGGAAATAGAAGTTGATTGTATCCAGACGAAACCCATCGACACCCAGATCAAGCCAGAAACTGGCGACATCCAGCAAGGCGTCCTGCACATCCGCGCAGTGAAAATTCAGATCCGGCTGTGAGGTCAGGAAATTATGCAGGTAATACTGCAACCGCCGAGCGTCCCACTGCCAAGCCGAGCCCCCGAAAATCGACAACCAGTTGTTCGGCGGCGTACCGTCCGGTTTTGGATCGGCCCAGACATACCAATCGGATTTGGCGTTTTCACGGCTGGCGCGGCTTTCGCTGAACCAGGGGTGCTGATCTGACGTGTGCGACAGAACCAGATCGATCATCACCTTCAACCCCTGGGCATGGGCGTGATTCAGCAGGTCCCGAAAATCCTCCATCGTGCCGAACATCGGATCAACATTGCGATAGTCGCTGACGTCATATCCGAAATCCTTCATCGGAGATTTGAAGAAGGGCGAAATCCAGATCGCATCAACGCCCAGAGAGGCAATGTACCCCAATCGCTGGGTGATGCCTTTCAGGTCTCCGATCCCGTCACCATTGCTGTCCTGAAAGCTGCGCGGATAGATCTGATAGATGACGCCACCACGCCACCAGTCAGCGGCCACCTTGGTTGCATTGGAAAGTTCTGTTGTGTTCTGCACGTTCATCAGACGCCTCTATTTGACGGACCCGGCCAGCAGGCCTCGGACCAGGTATTTTTGCATTGCGAAAAAGACAGCCAGCGGCACAGCGATCGAGACGAAGGCCGCCGTGGCAAGGATTTCCCAGTTCCCACCGCGCGTGCCCAACAGCTCGACAATCCGGTTTGTCATCACCGTGGTCTGGCCGGAGGCGTCGATCAGGAACACCTTGGCGACCAGCAGATCGTTCCATGTCCAGAGAAACTGGAAGATCGCAAATGACGCCAGCGCCGGAAAGCTGAGCGGCAGGATCAGTTTGGTAAAGATCTGGAACTCGGTCGCGCCATCAACGCGTGCGTTTTCGATCAGATCGCGCGGCAGCCCAGCCATGTAGTTGCGCAACAGGTAGATGGCCAATGGCATCCCGAACCCGGTATGGGCCATCCAGACTCCCAGATAACCTTTGCCTATCCCGATACTCAGGTGAAATTTCAGCAAGGGGATCAGTGCCAGTTGCAGCGGCACCACCAACAGGCCAACAACCGCAGCGATCAACAGCGCCCGACCGGGGAAATCCATCCAAGCCAAGGCATAGGCGGCAAAGGCGGCCACTAGGATCGGAATGATCGTCGCCGGTATCGTGACCGTCAGCGTGTTGAAAAACGCCCGCCCCATACTGTCAGTGCTGTCTTCAGCAAGCAGGACCTTGTGGTAATTGGCCAGGGTGAACTCGGGAGGCAGTTCCGCCGTCACAAAGACGCGCACGCCGCGACTGCCGGTGAACTCTTCGGTGTTTTCCATCCGGTACTTGCCGTCGGCATCCACCGTAATAGTACCGCCCTTACGCAGTTCCGCGGTATCGCCCGGTACAAAATCATCGATCGCACGAGAACTGATGCCCCATTTCGAGATCGCCGCCTGCGCGCCGGTTTCAAACAGGTTGCCTTCGATCATGTAAACGCCATTCTCCAGCACCTGAGTTTCAGGTGCTGCAGCGCGCAGGGTCAGGTTCTGCTCGGATGGGAACAACGACCGCCACCAGCCGCTTGTGGCAATCTGGTCAGCCGTGCGGAAGGATGAGATCAACAGCCCCAGCGTCGGCACCACCCAGAGCACGACCAGAAAAAGAACCGAGGCATGGACAGCCCAGCGAAGGGCGGGTTTGGTTCCTGCTATATCGCTCATGGCCTACTCCATCTCTTTGCGCGCATTGCGCACATTCCAGACAAGGATCGGTGCCACCAGCAGCATGATCACCATGGCCGAGGCCGAGCCCACGCCCCAGTCATTGGCGCGAAACAGCTTGTCATACATGTAATTGGCCAGAACCTGCGTTTCCCACTGGCCGTTGGTCATGGCAAACACGATGTCAAAGACCTTGAGCACGGTGATGGTGATCGTGGTCCAGACCACCAGGATGGTGGTTTTGATTTGCGGCACTTTGATACGGAAGAAAATCTGGAACGGATTGGCCCCATCCAGAATGGCAGCTTCGATGGTTTCCTCGGGAATACCGCGCAGGGCGGCCGACAGGATAACCATGGCAAAACCGGTCTGAATCCAGACCAGCACCACCATTAGAAAAAAGCTGTTCCAGAAAGGGATGGTCAACCATGTCTGCGGCTCTACTCCTCCGAAAAAGATGTAGAGCGCGTTCAGCATCCCGATCTGGTCCTGCTCAACCGGACGGGTGTCATAGACTAGCTTCCAGATCACCGAGGCCCCCACGAACGAGATGGCCATCGGCATGAAAATCAGAGACTTGGCGATGTTGCCCCAGCGGATGCGGTCGGTCAGCTGAGCCACCAATAGGCCAAACGCTGTCGACATTGCAGGCACCACGATCAGCCATAACATGTTGTTGCGCATGGCTTCCCAGAATTTGGGCTCTTGCGCCATCTGGACATAGTTATCCAAGCCCGCCCACTCGTACCCGCCGCCAGGAATGCGCTGCGTCAACGACAGGCGCAGCGTTTCCACCACCGGGTAAGCCAGATACAGGCTTAATGCAGCCAATGCGGGAAACAGGAACAGCCATGGGCGGATCATGCTCGCTCGGTTGATGTTGCGGCCTGCATTGGGACCGCGCGCCGGGAACAGAATTTTGTCCAGAAACTGATTAGACAGGTAGAAATAGCCCACACAGGCTGACACGCCGATTGCGATGGTCAGCAGGCCCTGAAATGCCGGATGCATGACGCTTCTCCCTTGTGACGGTTAGCTTGGGCAACCCGATGGTGCGGGTTGCCCAACCCCGGACGCTTAGTCCAGCGCATCCCAGGATGACTGAATTTCATCCGCCACTTCTTGGGCAGAGGCACCGCCTGCATAATCAACCATTCCGGTCCAGAATGTTCCGGCGCCTACGCCGCCCGGCATCAGGTCAGAACCGTCAAACCGGAACGTCGTTGCACCAAGAAGAATATCGTTCATCTTTTTCAGCGTGGGATCCGAGAAGACCGAAGTATCTACCCCCTTATGCGGGGTCAGAAATCCGGTCAGCGCCATCCAGGTCTCATGCGCTTCAGGTGTTTGCAGATACTCGATCAGCGCATGTGCACCGGGACTGTCATTGGTGATTGCCCATAAAGTGCCCGCACCCAGAACCGGGCTGCCAAGGTCTTTGCTTTCATAGGCAGGGAAGTAGAAGAAATCCGCATCTTCCCCGACGATGGTGCCCTCTGGAAAGAATGCCGGAATGAATGAGGCCTGACGGTGCATGTAACACTGCGGAGGTGAGCTGAACATGCCTTTCGGGCTGTCGCGGAAATCCGTCGTTGCAACAGCACCGGCGCCCCCTGCGACATAGTCTTCATTGCGGGCAAAGGCCCCGAATTCCTCAATGGCCGCGACGACTTTTGGATCGTTGAACTTCAATTCATTGGCAACCCAAGCGTCGTAATCCGCGGGGGATTGTGTACGCAGCATCATATCCTCGACCCAGTCGGTCGCAGGCCAGCCAGTGGCCCCACCCGAACCCAGGCCAATACACCATGGCGTGCCGCCATCTGCCACAATCTGATCGGACAGAGCCTTCAGCTCTTCCATCGTGGTCGGCACCTCATATCCCGCATCCTCAAAATTCTCGGGCACAAACCACACAAGGGATTTCACATCGACCTTGTAGAAGAACCCATAAAGATGATCCTGACCGTCCGGCCCCGGATAGGTGCCGAGATCGACCCAGGATTGCCCGGCGGCATAGTTGTCGCGAATCCAGTCCCCTGACCCTTCTCCCAGTGGCGTCAGAAATCCGGATTTGGCCATATCCGCCGCCAACCCAGGTTGCGGGAAAACGGCAATATTCGGGGCCGATCCGGCCTCAGCATCAATACGGATTTGCGATTCAAAACTGTCCGAACCGACATAAGCGTATTCATGCCCGGTCGCCGCCGCAAACCCATCCAGAACCTTTTCGACATTCTCTTGGTCCGGCCCCAGCCACGGGCCGAATACGGTAACCTTGTCGGCCTGTGCGACGCCCCCGACCAGGGTAAATGCGGCAACGCCAGCATAAAGCGAGTGTTTCATGAATTTCTCCTCCCAACGATATCTCGCGCCTTAGGTTTCAAATTTCCAAAGCGCTTTGGCTGGAGTGAGTTTATGCGCTAACAGCCTCCACCTGTCAACGATTGCTTTGCGAAGGCCCATAAATATAAATATCAAACGAGATGTTCGTAAAATCTGTTGACCACCGGAGAAAATGCCCGCAAAAACAGGAATACGCAGTAATTTGTAGGCGCTTTGAACAAATATGAACCTAAAGCAGCTCTCTGAAATCCTTGGTTTGTCTCAAACAACCGTCAGCCGCGCGCTGAACGGATACCCCGAGGTCAGCGAAGCCACGCGCACAAGGGTTCAGGCCGCCGCAACAAAACACGGGTACCGCCCGAACAGCCGAGCCAAGGGTCTTGCGACAGGTCGATCACACGTGATCGGGCACGTGATTCCCAGCTCATCCCAGCATGAAATGGTTAACCCAATCTTTGGCGATTTTGTCGCCGGGGCTGCTCGTAGATATGCCGAACACGGCTATGACATGATGTTCACCAGCGCCGATGACACATCTATTGAACGCGCCTATCGCGACCTGTTTCAGCGTGGTGCCGTGGACGGTGTCGTTCTGCAGGGCCCCAAGGTGAACGAGCAGCGGATTGAAGTCCTCAATCGCATGGGCGCGCCATTCATTGTGCACGGACGATCTACTGGAATAGACGCGCCCTATGACTGGGTTGATGTGAACAACAAAAGCTCGTTCATGCGCGCCACCCGGTTTCTGATCGACCTGGGGCATCGACGGATCGCCCTTATCAATGGACTTGAAGATATGGATTTCGCCCAACGCCGCCGGGCCGGTTACCTGCAGGCCCTGAATCAAGCCGGTCTGTCACCGGACCCTGAATTGATGCGCAGCGCCGAGATGACAGAGGTATATGGCCACCACGAAGCGCGCGATATGGTGCAACTCAAGGACCCGCCGACCGCCATTCTGGTCTCGTCAATGATTTCGGCCATCGGAGTTCGGCGGGCATTGAACGAAGCAGGGCTGCAGATGGGCCGCGATGTTTCGGTGATCGCCCATGATGACGACCTGTCCTATCTGAAAAACGGGCAGGATGTACCGATCTTCACCGCCACGCGATCCTCGGTTCGGTCGGCCGGTGAAATAGCTGCCGAAATGCTGATCGAACGAATAAATGCGCCCGAAGACCCGGCCAAAACTAGATTGCTGGAGGCTGAGCTGGTAGTTGGCGGCTCGACCGGCCCCGCCCCCAACAGGTTCTGAATATGATATACAACCGCACTGATTTCCCCAAAGATTTCCTCTTTGGCGTCGCAACTTCGGCCTATCAGATCGAAGGCCACGCACAGGGAGGGGCCGGGCAAACCCATTGGGATACCTTTGCCAGGACCCCCGGCAATGTTGTGCGAAATGAAAACGGGGATCTGGCCTGTGACCACCTGAACCGGTTCCCGCAGGATCTGGATCTGGTGCGCGATGGCGGCTTTGATTGCTACCGGTTTTCGACCAGCTGGGCGCGGGTGCTGCCCGAAGGCCGCGGTCAGGTGAATGAGGCCGGGCTGGATTACTATGATCGGCTGGCCGATGCGCTGCTGGAACGCGGTATCCGCCCCTGCGCCACGCTTTACCATTGGGAGCTGCCCTCGCCGCTGTCCGATCTGGGCGGCTGGCGCAATCGCGATATCGCCGGGTGGTTCGCCGATTTCACCGAGGTCATCATGGGCCGCATCGGCGATCGGATGTACAGCGTCGCCCCCATAAATGAGCCGTGGTGCGTCAGCTGGCTCAGCCATTTCGAAGGGCATCACGCCCCGGGTCTGCGCGACATCCGTGCAACCGCCCGCGCGATGCACCACGTCCTTCTGGCCCATGGCAGCGCCATCGACGCGATGCGGGGCCTGGGCATGTCTAACCTGGGCGCGGTTTTCAACCTGGAATGGGCCGAACCCGCAGATGACAGCCCCGAAGCGCGCCGCGCGGCTGATCTATATGACGGCATCTACAACCGGTTCTTTCTGGGCGGCGTTTTCAACAAGGCCTATCCAGACAACGTTCTGGAGGGGTTAGAGCCCTACCTGCCCGCTGGCTGGCAGGATGATTTCGACATCATCGGTACGCCGGTCGATTGGTGTGGTCTGAACTACTATACCCGCAAGTTGATTGCGCCTTCGGAGACCACCTGGCCCAGTCTGCAGGAAATCGCCGGCCCGCTGCCCAAAACTCAGATGGGGTGGGAGATCGAACCCGCCGCCCTGACCCGGTTTCTGACCCGCACCAAGCAGGATTACACCGGGGACCTACCGATTCTGGTGACGGAAAATGGCATGGCCAGCCCCGAACGGCAGCAGGATAGCGACCGGATCGACTATCTGAACCAACATCTATCGGCGGTACAGGACGCCTTGGCACAGGGCGTGCCGATCAAGGGTTACTTCATCTGGTCCCTGCTGGACAACTACGAATGGGCGCTGGGATATGAGAAGCGGTTCGGCCTTGTGGACGTGGACTTTCAGACGATGGAACGGACACCCAAGGCATCCTACACCGCAGTACAAAAGGCCCTGACGGGAGGCACCGTGTCCTTGCCGCTGGCGCAACCGGCAGGGGCCATGCACGACCATTGGAACCTCGTGGCCGATATCGGCGGCACCAATACGCGGCTTGGCGTGATCACCAATGGTGAGCTGACGGATCTGCGCAAATACCCCACCGGCAAGCTGCCCGAATTGCTCGAAGCCTTTCACAGCCTGCGCGACGAGATCGGAACCGACCCACGGGCCGTGGTTGCCGCCGGGGCAGGACCTGTCCGCAACGGTACAATCAGGCTGACCAACGCCCAACTTGATCTGTCAGAGGATGATATCGCTCAGGCAACGGGCGCCCGGCATACCTTTGTGATCAACGACTTCACTGCCGCTGCGTGGTCTGTTGCCGAAATTTCCCATGACAATGTTGAAGTCTTGCAAGGGGCCAAGCATCCACCGACCGGCACACGTCTGGTCGTCGGGCCTGGAACCGGGCTAGGTGTCGGATCGCTGCTATATTCGAATGGCCGCTATCACACGGTGTCCGGCGAAGGCGGCCATATCGGCCTCTCGCCCCGAAATCAGGACGAGGTCGAAATATTCAACGCCGCGCGGCAGGTAGCCCCCGAGTGTTTCTTTGACGACACCCTGACACTTGAGGCGGAAATGTTCCTCAGCGGTACGGGTTTGCCAATCCTCTATCAGGCCATCGAACTGGCAGGGGGTCGGGCAAAGGCCGAGCCCCGAACAGCGCGCGATATCCTTCAGGATGCACGCGACGGAACCGATGTCCATGCCGTCAAGGCCGCGCATATGTTCACCACACATCTAGGCGCGGTCATGGGCGATCTGGCGGTCGTCATGATGCCTTCCGGTGGCGTGTTCCTTGTGGGCGGCGTGGCCGAAAAGAACCGCTGGCTGTTCAAGGACGCCTTCCGAGACGCCTTTAATGCCGGAGGCCGGTTCAGCGAGTTGCGCCGATCCATGAACCTGTATGTCTCGGAACAGGATGAATTTGGCATTGTTGGCGCTAACAATTTCTGTAAAAATGCGCTAAGGCGGTAGTCTGACCGCACGTTTCAGAAACAGAAAGGTCCCGGCATGATCCTATGCTGTGGTGAAGCCCTGATCGATATGATCGAGACGCCCACGATCTCGGGCGAACTGGGGTTTGTGCCCCATTCTGGCGGTGCGATTTTCAACACGGCTATTGCCCTGGGTCGATTGGATACGCCGGTGGGTCTGCTGACCGGGCTTTCCTCTGACATGTTCGGGCAACAGCTTATGACCGCCCTCAAGGCCAGCCATGTTGACTCCGACCGGGTAATCCACTCGGACCGCCCGACAACATTGGCATTTGTACAGCTCAAGGATGGGCAGGCAGCCTACAGTTTCGTCGATGAAAACTCGGCCGGACGGATGTTGACGCCAGAGGATATGCCAACCCATCTGCCCTCGGTCTCGGCGCTGTATCTGGGCGGTATCAGTCTGGCTTGCGAGCCTTGCGCAGATGCCTATGCGGCGGTGCTTGACCGCTTTGGATCAGAGCGCGCCGTCATGTTGGACCCAAACATTCGCCCGGATTTCATCCGGGATCAGACCCGGTATCGCACCCGGCTGAACCGCATGATTGCGCAAGCGGATATCGTCAAGGTCTCGGACGAAGATCTGGACTGGATCATTCCGGGCCCAGAAAGCCTTGCTGAGAAAGTTCCGCTGTTGCTGCAGGCAGGACCTTCGGTGGTGATCGTCACCCGGGGCAGCGAAGGCGCGATCGGGTATCTTGCGGACGGGTCCGACGTTTCTGTTCCCGTAAAAAAGGTCGAGGTCGTCGACACCGTTGGCGCCGGTGACACTTTCAACGCAGGCGTCTTGTCCGCCCTAGATCAATCAGGCCACTTAACAAAACTCGAATTGCGCACATTGCCAGCAAACGCCTTGCGCGCAGCCCTTTCGAAAGGGGCGGAAGTCGCCGCTGTAACCGTCGCGCGCGCCGGGGCAAACCCGCCCTGGGCACATGAACTCTGACCCAACGAAGAAGCCGATGAAACGATCAGACATCAACGAAATCAAATCCGAGGCCGAGGCCTTTATCCGTTCCTTTGGCGCGGTGCTCCCGCCCTTTGCGGATTGGTCGCCCGAGAAAATGCGCAGCGAACAGGCCGCCGGTATCCGTGAACGCGGGCTTGGGTGGGACATAACCGACTATGGCCAGGGTCGGTTTGACGAACTTGGCCTGTTCCTGTTCACCCTACGCAATGGCGATGTCAGCGATCTGAACAAGGGGCAAGGCATGCTCTATGCCGAGAAACTGCTGGTGTCGCGGGACAAGCAGCTTTCGCCGATGCACCGGCACATCGTCAAAGCCGAGGATATCATCAACCGGGGCGGTGGCGATCTGGTGATGGAAATCTACGCCTCAGACCCTCAGGGCGGCATTGACCGCGATACCCCTGTGACCGTGCCTAGCGACAACTGCCCTGTGACGCTTCGACCTGGCGAACTGCTGCGGCTAAAGCCCGGTCAAAGCGTGACCTTGATGCCGGGTATCTGGCACGCGTTCTGGGCGGAAAAAGGCGATTGTTTGATTGGCGAAGTGTCTACCGTCAATGACGACCGAACCGACAACGTCTTCGAACAGCCGATCCCTCGCTTTGCGACAATCGAGGAAGACGCCATCCCGGATTTCCTGCTGGTTGCGGATTATTGACATTGGCGCATAGGCGCGCTGGCACCGGCTTTGTACCCGATAAGCCCCTTTTACTAAATCGGAAAATCAGTCTACCATGGGCGATACTGGCACGCTGATAGTGGTCCGCCGGGAAGGAGCCTGAGCAATGGTGACAAAAGCCGAGCTTGAAACAGAGATCGCAGAGTTGCGACGGCAACTTGCCAAGCAGCCAACGACAAAAAACGCTTCGCCAGATAAAGGGGCTGACGCCCCGCCGCACGAAACCATCGCCGACCGGCTTACAGATAACCTCGAATCCTGGTCCACACAGCTTGACGATATACTTGAGGAATTCGAAGATCTGCCGCACAGAAAATCAATTCTGTTTGCCGCTGGTATTTTTGCCCTAGGCTACATGCTTGGCCGGTCACGCTAGGAGACGCCCATGAGCCGCATATCCCGCAATGTCTCAGTCATTTTGCGCGCTGAACGCTTGATCGCACGCGCACAGCTTGCGATCTCCGTGAAACGGGCCGGGTTTTACATAGCCGCCGGAGTGGCGGTGGGCCTGGCGATCATCATGCTGAATCTCGCCGGATTTTTCTGGCTTTCCGCGACCCTGTCGAAACCCGTTGCTGCGATACTTGTGGCGGGGAACAATCTGGTACTTGCTTTGGTTCTGGTTCTGCTCGCCAATTCGATAAACCAACACGGCGATGCCTCGGCCGCAGTCGAACTTCGGGATATGGCGCTGCAAGACATTGAATCCGAAATCAGGGAATCCCTGGCCGAGGTCCAAAACACCGTAGCCGGAATTCGCCGCGACCCGGTTGGCGTACTGGCGCCCGAAGCCATCACGGCCTTGCTGAGCATGCTGCTGAAATACGCCCGGCGCCGGAAAGAAACGCCAAACGAATAAGACCTATTCCAGAAAATTTACCGCAGCCCGCGCGATCACCATCTCCTCATTTGTGGGGATCGTCAGAATCCGGACACGGCTGAAATCCGTGGACAGAACTGTTCCACCATCGGCATTCCTGGCGTGATCCATTTCGATCCCGATCCATCGCATTCCATCACACACCATCTGCCGGATCTGGGCCGCGTTCTCACCAACGCCACCGGTGAAGACAAGCGCATCAATCCCCTCAAGTGCGGCGGACAGGGCGCCAAGCTCTCGCCGGATACGGAAGACGTAATAGTCGATTGCCTTTCGGGCTTCGGGCGTATCAGCGGCCAACAACGTGCGCATATCCGATGATATCCCCGACAGGCCCAGCAGGCCGGATTTTCTGTACAACATTTCGGCAATCTCTTCTGCGGTCATTCCGTCCTGCTGCAGCATATACAGCACGACACCTGGATCCAGCTGACCGCAGCGCGTGCCCATCGGCAACCCGTCAAGCGCCGAGAACCCCATGGTCGAAGCCACAGCGCGCCCACCTGAAACCGCACACATGGATGCCCCGTTTCCAAGATGGGCGATAACCACACGGCCATCATACAGACCCGGTGCCGTTTCTTTCAGCTTGTTCGAAATGTAGTCATAGCTCAGCCCATGGAACCCATAGCGGCGAACGCCTTTGTCATAGTAGCTTTTCGGCAAGGCAAAGGTGTCGTTTACCCACGGATGGGTGCGATGAAACGCCGTGTCAAAACAGGCAACCTGAGTTGTTCCGGGGAAGGCAGCGCTGGCTGCACGAATACCCGAAAGACTGTAGGGCTGATGCAAAGGAGCAAAGGGAATAAACCCTTCTAAAGTGTTGATGACGGTGTCATCCACGCGCACAGGCTCGGAATAGACCGTTCCCCCATGCACTACGCGATGACCTATTGCGCACACATGAATGTCAGGAAGATATTCCCGCGCCATTTCAAGAAATGCGTGGATCGCTTCATCATGGCTTTTGGTGCTCGACAGGGGACGATCTACTGATCTGCCGCCTGCCGACTGGGCCAATAGGCGTGGTGCATCACCTAAACGTTCTATTTGTCCGCGCCACCGCATGCTGGGACGGTTGTCATCAACCAGTTCGTACAGCGCGAATTTCAGTGATGAGGACCCGGCGTTCAGTGCCAGAACATGGTCAGCCATGGAGTTTGCCTTTACTTGCATATGCATGAAGCGCCGCCACCGCGCAGGACGCCAGACGCGAGTCGTCATCATCCGAACGCGAGGTCAGGATAATCGGAGCAGCAGCCCCGACCACGATCCCTGCCGCCTCGGCATGAGAGATGAATGTCAGCTGTTTCGCCACCATATTGCCTGCTTCTATGTTTGGGGCGACAAGAATGTCCGCAGCACCAGCCACCTCGGACGTAATCCCTTTGGTGCGTGCCGCATTCAGATCGACCGCGTTGTCCATAGCCAGGGGGCCGTCAACCAACCCTCCTGTGATCTGACCCCGTTCGGCCATCTTCGACAGCAAGGCGGCATCAACTGACGACGCCATGCGCGGGTTGATCGTCTCAATGGCTGAAAGCACGCCTACCTTTGGGGTCTCAATCCCGATGGAATGTGCCAGATGGATCGCATTCTGAACAATATCAGCCTTGGTTTCGAGGTCAGGGGCAATATTCACGGCCGCGTCAGTGACCATGATCGGACGCGACATCCCCGGAACATCCATAACAAATATATGTGACAGCCTTCGCCCGGTTCTCAACCCGTTTTCGCGGCGCAGAACCGCGCGCAACAAGTCATCGGTGTGCAAATGCCCCTTCATCAGTGTTTGCGCCCTGCCCTCAACCACCAGGTCAACCGCGCGATGGGCGGCGGCTTGGTGGCCATAGGCCTCGATAATTTCAAATCCGGACAGATCGGCACCCAGTGCCTCGGCTGCGGCAGCGATCTTGCCGGGATCACCCACAAGGATCGGCGTGATAATGCTGTTGCTATACCCCAGCAAAGCACCCCCCAATGAGTTTGGCTCTTCAGGTGCAACAACAGCAGTTGGCATCGGGTCAAGGGGTCTGGCTTTCGCCAGCAGCGCTTCGAAATGTCGGTGGCGTTGTACGATAAGTCCCGGCACCTCGATCGAATCGAATTCCATATGCTTTGCGGGCGGCGTGACTCGGACATCTCCGCTCAGGACCAGGGTGCTGTCGCCAACACGCCGAACCTCGGCGGTGCAGATAACATCACCATCGTCAGATTTTTCTGTAACCCGAACAACTGCGGTCAACTCATCTCCGGCCAGAACGACCGCGTGAAACCGCAGATTGGCCGCTCGGGTCTGGGTTCCCGCGCCCGGCAAAATATTCCCCAAGACGGCCGCCACCAGACCGGCGGGCCAAAGCGCAGGGGCCACCGCCTCGGGGTGTCCGTCGCCGTCACCGTCATAGGCCGCCAGATGCAGAGGATTGTGATCCCCCGATGCCGAGGCGAATGCGTAAAGATCGTCAACCGTGCACAATCGTGTCAGCTGGGCTTCGTCTCCGACCTCGAGCTGTGAAAAGGTTCGGTTTTCCTGGATCTTCATTTGGTCAGGCCTTTTTTCAGACGGTGCATCGGCATGCCTCGGAATTGGCGGCGGGTCGGAGCGGGGCATTCTCGGTCACTATTCGACCTGCGCCAAATCCTCCAGATCGGATGACGGATCCATACCTTCGCCAATAACACGTTAACCTACCTCTAGCCGATCCTCTGCTGACGGCAATAGGCCGGACAATGTTTCAACAGCCCAATTTAAAATGATGGTTTGTTCGACAACAGCACTGCCCGGACCCTCCGAAGGAGTACTGCGCCTGAGGTGGCTTGCCATCCACACCGTCAACCAAGAATAGTTTTCACAAATTGCGAGTTAAACTTTTGATTTAAGAACCACTTTTGACATATATACGATCCGGCCAAACACTTTGCCGCCCTTAGACCTGTTTCCACTAGCCAGTAATGCGGGGGCAAAAATGGGACGGGCATTCACGTCTGCACAGGCAAAAACCTGCGGAAGCTGGTATTCAATGCGGCAGACCGGGCATATTGGTCTGATGACCCTGTTTGGGCTACAGCGCCGCTGTCCAAACTCTGTAACGTCCTTGCCCTGTCACCTCGCGGATCAAGCCCCTCCGGCTGAAACGGTCAATGTTGCGCTGAACCGCAGCGCGTGAGGCTTTAGTCAGCTCTTCCGCCAATGGGGCCGAAACCATTGGCCAAGCCGTAAACACGTCGATCAGTCTTGGTGGTGTGCGCCCGCTCAACTCTGCAGTGGTCTCTCTGGCGCGTTGCTCCCAGGCGCTGACCCGGTCCAGGTGCAGCAAGGCGGACAATACCGCCTGCCCTGTTCCCCTGATCCAGGTAGCAAGCTTTTCTGATGGTTCACCAACACCTCTCAACGCACCCGGACCCGACAGAACCAAGGGCATGAACACAGCCCCGCCCCGCCCCATCTTGGCCGCATGACGGGCGGCAATGATTGCAGCCTCGGTATCCTGTCCGATGCCTTGAGACAGGGCCCGCCAGGCATGAAAACCGATGGCGGCCTGCGTCACCGGGTGCAGCCCCTCGGAATTGCGCATGACTTCGGCAAGATCGGCGATGGCTTCGGGGACTTCGTCAATCCCCTGCGCAATTCGATCTAAAAAGGCTGTCAGGCCGGTCTCCCACCCGCCATCCGATGGCGCGGCGCCGGATGTTAGCCGCCGTACGGCCCAACCCGCGCGGTACAGGGCCTGCACATCATCCCCGGTTGCACCAATGCGAAGCCCGGTCCAAAGCGCCAGCCGATCAACGCTGATCCGGTCGCCGGTCCACCATCCCAAATCGGATACATCCATCAGCGCCAGCCGGTGTGTCCACCCATCCGGACCGGCGCGCAAACGTTCGTCCAAGGCGCCAAAACTAACTGCCAGATCGGCCAGTTCCAACGACAGATCTGCCTGCGCCGCACGCCAGTCCCTGGGATCAAACAAAAGACTGCGGTCGACCCTTGGACCGGGCGGCAGGAAATCCTCGACGGCCTCTTCGTCAGGTGGCAGGAACCACAGATCATCCTCATCAGCGTCGTCATCATCATAGATGCTGCGCGGGCCGAGGGGGTCCTCGTCCTCATCCGGATTGGGAATGACGGGTGTGGTGGTCATGTCCGCTATATTTCTGGTATTTCCGCAGGTTCACAAGGCGTTTTTGACGCCACCTCAGCTTGCAAAGGTCGCGGTCAGAATATCCAGCTTACTTTCCAGGTCAGTCTGATCGCTGTCACCAATCAACATATAGCCATAACCGTCTTTGGACCAGGTGGCCGTCGCCAACCCGCTGAGCACTGCCTCTTTCAAATCCTTGCTTGGCGCGCCTTCACCCTGACGAATGACACAGAAGGCAAAAGGCTGGCCCTGTTCATTCGCAAAGACCACTTGAACCAACGGTTTGCCCCTGAAAGACAACACCTGCGCACGCTTCAATTCCATCCCCGGCAACGCCTCAAGAGTGTCACGTCTCAAGGACAGACCCAGCTGTGCCTCGGCCTGATCAAACTGAGTTGTCAACGCCTGTTCCGAGCTGTCCATCCCCGCGATCGTGTCCGCCGCATATAGTGATTGATAGATCGCCGCCTGCTCAGCCCACCCCATGGGCTGAGGCCTGGTTACCAAATATGTGGCCGACACAGAAATCACCGCGACAGATGCAGCTACGGCCAACAGGCGCAGAGGACCGCTACTGGTTTGTATCTCGGCATTTGGGTCAGGCAAAACCATCCGGGGCATCTCGGCCGGGACATGTTCAAACACCGCTTGTACCACCGGTGCGAATGGATCAAGCCCCATCAGGCGCGCCTCAAGCTCGGGTTCGGCCGCAACCGCAGCTTCTATCGCCTGGGCCTCGGCTTCATTCACTTTGCCTTCCAGATACGCTTTGAGAACTTCATCGGAAAACTTCATTTGCGACTCCGTCGAACGGCATCTGCCGCCTCATGCTGCATCACGACTTTCAGTTTTTGTCGCGCATTGGACAGCCTGCTCATGATCGTTCCTATTGGCACCTCCAGCAATGCTGCGGCCTCGCGGTAGCTATAGCCTTCGACATAGACCAGCATCACCGTTTCTCGCTGTGCTTCTGGCAACTGCATCACTTGGGTAAACACTTCGGCGGCGAATATATTCGTTTCCGAGTCCGGTCCGGATGCAATCAGCTCTGACTCTGGGGTCAACGACAGTGCCTGCGCTTTTCGGACCGAGCGGGCACGCAGCTCATTCAACCAGATTGAACGGCAGATCGTCATCAACCAACTGTCCAACCGCTCAAATGACGTGACCTGGTGGTGGCGTTCAAGCGCACGCAGGCAAGTAGCCTGCAACAGATCATCGGCCACATCGGAAGCACCCGACATGGCAAGCCCAAACCGCCAGACGCGCCTCGAATGCGTCTGGATCGCGCCGCGCACGGCCTGCTCGGAACTCAATTCACCGACCATAGTTTGCTTCACGACCTCTATCATTTTCACGAACCAGGTTCGCTGGGTCAGGCCTGACATACCCTGCGCGGGAAAGAAATGGAACTTATGTTGAAAAGGAAAGTACCATGCTGTCTTTAAAATTGCCCGTGATCTGATCGGAAATCCGCAGGCTCTGATCGAAACATCCTCACTTGGAACGGAGTCTACATCCAGACAGCCGGATCAAGGAGATGGGTTTAGGTCACTAAGATACACGTACATAACATGTTCGACATGCAGGCTTCGGTCGATTTGATGCTTGCGATCAAGGACACGATGAAACCCCTCGTCGATCAGGGCATGTCCATGGATGAAGTCCTGGCGCAAAATCCGTTATCCGTCTTTGAGAAGTTCGCCTGGTTTCACATTCCAACCGAGCGGATGACGATGATCATCTATTGTCTGCTGGCAGAGAGCTGAAACTCTCTTGGCCGAAATCACCACCTAGACTTTGGCCGTCGAGAATAAGGGCACAATGCGAGGCAGTTAACCGCCTCGCTCAAAACCCCACACAGCCCGCAAAAGGCGCGCTTCACAGATGATAATGGACCCGCAAGATCAGCGGAATTCGCTAGCCTGTGCCAGTTGAGGCAACGGTAGCGCAGCGAGTGTTAACCAGCCTTCTGGAGATACAAGTGTAGGGGATTTCTTCCAGGTTGCAGAGAAAGGCACCTGGCGAAGAAACGGAACAGATATTTCCTGCAATAGGTTCGAAGTCCGCTCGGAAATGTACGGTGCTTTTTACACAGATAACCGCGTAGTTCTTTGGGTCTAGTCCGATATGAGTAAAATGTGCGCGATCAAGACATTGGTTCCGTATACTTGTGACAACAAGGTCAATACTTGCCTCGTGCCCAACCAAACGTAGGGCAGCTGTCTCGCCCAGCGTAGCTATCCCACCGCCATACATTTTTCCGGTATAGCGACAAAGGCCATCGCCCAAAGCCAGAACTTCAAACTCTGCTTTGACTGGAACGTGCCCAGCCAAGTTGGACTTTGCACCGACCGCAAGTTTTACCCGTGCACCTTCTCCGGCCTCATGGGCTTGTTTTGCACTTTCAGGGTCATGGAACAGACCCATTAAGACACTCTTTGTCCCGCCCTCAATCAGTGCTGCCAGCAGGCCAGTAGTATCTGATGTCCCGCCCGCACCAGCGTTGTCCTGGACATCTGCGACAACAATGGGTTTTCCCCGCCTCTCGCGACATATCGAAACCGTTTCCTCTAGAGACAACATTGAACAATCAAGATCGGCTTCGCGAGATACGAACAAATGCACGACTTCTTCCGCGGCAGCAGCAGCTTTCTGGGCGGTGGCCGCGTAGGCAAGACATGATGGGCCTGTGTCTGAGAAATCCGCCGCGGTGAAGCCGAGGGCAATTTCTGCCAGAATTTCCTGCTTCTCAAATCTTTCGGGCAACTGATAGATCTCGCTGAATGGCTTGGAGCCCGTATGTTGCGCATGCAGAGGGATGAGGTAAGGCACCGGTTGGAAAGCCTTGTAGAGCGTTTCGCCCGCTAGCAACCGCTGCAGGACAGGAACGCATCGTGCGCCCGTTTCCGCCATATCCAAGTGGGGATAGGTTCTGAAAACAGACAAATAGTCTGCATTGTCGACCATCTCAGCCGAGATGTTGGCGTGAAGGTCCAAACTTGCGACCACTGGCACTTCGAAGCCCACAACTTCACGTACACGACGCAGAAGCTCTCCCTCACCGTCAGCGAGGCTTTCGGTGACCATTGCCCCATGGAGATCGAGATAAACGCCATCAATGTCGCCCACATCCCGGATGCGATCCAACAACATCTCGCAAATTGTTTCGAATGCGTGATCGGTTACATGTGCAGACGGCTCGGCAGAACACCACAGGGTTGGTGCGACTTCAAATCCTGCTGCCGCTGCAGCCTTCGCAAAACCGGCGATAGGTAGGTTCATGCCAAACGTTTCCGATATCACCTGCGCACCGTGCAACATGCCGGGCCAGGAATCGGCCATCTCAAACTCGTGCAGACCGGCCTGCGTCACACCAAAGCAATTAGTTTCATGCTGAAAACCCGCGATCGCAATACGCTTGGTCGCCATCATGTGTGCTCGATTTCTTGTTCGGCATGGGGTGCAGAAAAAACACTTTGGCCATTGCGGATCGTTTCAAGCACCCGCGTATCTGTCAAGCGGTCCGGATCGTGCAGTGGATTACGCGAAAGGACAACAAAGTCAGCAACTTTACCCGGTTCGACAGAACCGCGCTGCTCGTCCTTGAAGACTTGCCAAGCAGCGTCGATGGTCTGAGCGCGTAAGGCTGACAGAACGCTGATCTTCTGATCTTCACCGAGCACGCGACCAGAAACGGATTTTCGATTTACCGCACAGTGGGCCAGATGGATCGGACGCGTCGGCGTGACCGAGGCATCATTGTGGATTGTATATCGCAAGCCAAACCGTTCAGCAGACGCCGCAGGGGATATCCGCTCGGAGCGCTGCGGCCCCAAGAATGTATCGTAGTGGCGATCACCCCAAAAATGTATATGAGCCGGAAAGAAGCTGACGGTGAGTTCAAGCTGGGCCATACGCTCCAACTGATCATCCCGCAGAGCCTGACCGTGGATAATGGTGTGGCGATGATCTTGGCGAGGATGCGCAATAAGCGCCTTTTCCACCGCATCTATGAACATCTCGGCACCGGCATCACCATTGCAGTGGCAATGCATTTGGAAGCCCTTGCCATGGAGTTTTCTGACGTCGGCATCTAACTGTTCTTGTGAGGTGTAAACCATCCCACAAGGGTGACAGGGATCGGACGGCTTGAAATACGGGGTAGACAAAAACGCGGTCTGCAACTGAAAAGCCCCGTCCGTGAACAATTTGCGCGGACCCAGTGTGAAATGCGGGTTGCCGGGCCAGTTCGTACCGATCCAATGCTCGGACAATTCGGGTTCCAGACTTCCGACGGGTAAGAGCTCAATGTCTATTCCCGGATCCAGATCCGCGGGCTGGCTGGCAAAGTGTTCCAACATGGTTTGCGACGCCCAGGCGTTTTGGGCATAGGTCACACCATAGGATAGGTATTCGTCACGACAGGCCTCAAAGCCTTGCCAGAACCTTTCGCGGTCGATCAGAAAATCAGTATCGCCCATCTCGCCCATGGCCGATAATCCTTCGATCAATCCCGTCAGGGCTCCGGTCTCAGGATCACGGCCAAAGCGGCCGCCTTCTGGATCCGGTGTTTGACAGGTTAACCCGCGCCTCTGAAGGGCAACAGAATTGGCTACGCCACAGTGCCCCGACGCATGAATAACCCAGATTGGATGACGCTGTGATACATCGTCCAGCTCAGCCCGCGTGGGCATGCGGCCTTCGCGAATGGCAGTATTATCAAACAACACGCCCATGACCCACTCACCCTCGGGCGTCTCGCCAGCCTTTTCCCGAATCCTAGTCAACGCCTGCGCCATGTGTTTGCAGTCCCCTAAAGGAGGCGAAGATAAGTCGACACGGAACAGCCGTATGAACCCTGGATCCGGGAAATGCCCGTGCGGGTCGATAAACGCCGGCATCAGTGTACGACCCTGAAGGTTATACTCATGTGAGTCAGCCGGCATGCGTGCGCGCAGATCTGCTTCAGCACCGACGGCCTGAATTCTTTTGCCCTCGGTCAGAACAGCCTCTGGAGAGGAGTTCTGTGCATCCATAGTCAGGATTGTGCCGTTAAAATATAGTGTGCTTGGCATTGGGTTTCCTACTACGACAGCGGGGCCAGACAACGCAGCCCGTGGCCGCCATTTACTTCCCATTCCGGAGTCTGGGTGCAGATATCCTTGGCAAAGGGACAACGCTCGCGGAACTCACAACCGGACGGGCGTTTGAGCAAACTGGGGGGCTCACCTTTGAGAGCAATCCGTTCCAACCGCGCATCCGGGTCCGGCTCTGGGTTGGCACTCAACAGGCAGCGGGTATAGGGATGGCGCGGCTCGTTAAAGATGGCCTCGGTTGTACCTTCTTCAACCAATCGGCCCAAATACATGATGCCCATTCTGTCAGCCACATGGCGTACGACGCTAAGGTTATGCGTGATAATCACCATCGCAAGCCCCAGCCTTTCGCGCAGGTCGTTAAGCAGGTTCAACAGCTCGCCCTGAACCGACACATCGAGACCTGCAGTGGGCTCATCCGCAAGGATCAATTTGGGTTCCAGTGCCAGTGCACGTGCCACTCCCACACGCCGAGCTTGGCCACCAGATAGCTGATAAGGATAGCGGTCCGCGAAATGCGTGGGCAAGTTGACCATTTCCAAGAGGCGCTTGGCTTCGGCGTCCATGTCACGGTCCTTCATGCCCTGAATGCGGTAAGGCTCGGTAATCAGACTGCGGATGGTCAGACGCGGCGACAGGCTTCCAACCGGGTCTTGAAACATCATCGCCATGTCTTTGCGCAACGGGCGCATGACACTTTCGGGTGCGCCCCGAATTTCCTGACCTTCGAAGGTGACCGAGCCATCTTGCGCAGGTGCTAGCCCGGCAATGGCGCGAATGACCGTGGTTTTACCAGACCCACTTTCACCAACAAGCGCGTAAGTCTCTCCGGGTTCTACGGTAAAGCTGACACCCGCCAGTACATTGACCGGGCCATAGCTGGTATTGAGGTCCTCAACGTTCAGCAAGCTCATGATGCGACCTCCTGATGGTTCAGCCAGCACGCAGCGTGATGGCCTTCTTTCAATTGATCCAGTGGCGGCACTTCGGTGGCGCAGCGCGCCATGGCCTGATCACAACGATCCCTGAAAATGCAGCCACCCGGCAGGTTGGCCAAGTCGGGCACTTCGCCGGGGATGGTTGGCAATACACGGGCACGCTCTTTGATGTGACCGGGGTCGCATTCGATCAGTCGGCGTGTGTAAGGGTGTTTAGGATTGTGAAAAATCTCCCGCACGTCCCCGCTTTCAACAACTGCGCCAGCATACATCACAACAACCCTGTCGCAGAGTTCTGCGATCACGCCCAAATGGTGCGAGATGAACAGGATGGCACAGTGAAACTCGCGCTGCAGCTCTTGCAGGCGCTCAATGATCTGCACCTCCAGCGTCGCATCCAGTGCAGTTGTCGGCTCATCCGCAATCAAAAGATCAGGTTCGGACATCAACGCCATCGCGATGGCGATCCGTTGACGCATCCCGCCAGAGAATTCATGCGGATATTGCGCCAGACGCGCCTCAGGGTCAGGAATGCCAACAGCGCCCAACAATTTGGCCGCGTGCGCCAACTTGTCAGCCTTGGACTGTCTGGATCGGTGCTGAATATCCAGCATCTGCTGACCGATAGTCAGAACCGGGTTGTGCGTTTGCATCGGATCCTGAAAGACGATGGATATATCCGCCCCGCGCAGGTCCCGCATGTGCCGATCAGAAGCTTGCAGCAAATCCTTCCCCTTGAACCTAATTTCTCCTTCACGGAACCGGGTATTGGGCGCGGTCAAACGCAGAATGGATGAAATCAATGTGGATTTACCACAACCGGACTCTCCCACGATGCCAACGATTTCGCCTTTGTTGACGTTGAATGTGATGTCCCTCAATGCCCTGAGGTCGCCACGGCCTGTTTCGTAATCGACGCAAAGCTGGTCGATTTCCAGAAGTGTCTCGGTCATCGCTGTTTCCTCAGTTTCGGGTCAACTACATCGCGCAGGCTTTCACCCAGAAACGTGAAGCCAAGCGTTGCCAGAATGATCGGCAGGCCTCCGCCAACAACCAACCAAGGAGTTTGGCGGATCAGGGAATAGCCATCCTTAAGCAAAGAACCCCAGCTCGGGGTCGGAGGCTTAACGCCCAGACCCAGGAAGGACAGGCCGGCCTCAAGCGCGATGACTGTAGGGATATCCATTGCCGCCAACACAGCCAGAACGCCAATGATGTTGGGCAGCATATGAACGCCTAGAATGCGCGCCATGCTGGCCCCCATTGAACGTTCAGCCAGGATGAACTCAGAGTTGCGGAGTGTCAGCGTTTGGGTCCGCGCCACACGCCCATATGTTGGGATCGAGGTCGCCATGACGACAAACACGACCGTCTGCAGACTGGGCCCGATCAGGGCCACAACGGCCAGCGCGAACATCACTGTCGGAAAGGACCGGATGGTATCGAAGAACAGCATTAGAAGATTATCGAGCCATTTCGGCCCATACCCTGCAATCATGCCCAGTGTCAGGCCAATCGCCATTGCTCCGAACACAGCGGGCAATGCCACCTTGAGCGCTACTTGGCCCCCCGCGATGACCCGCGAAAACGTATCGCGCCCTAACTGATCTGTGCCCAGCAGGTGTGCTGTGGACGGTCCCTGCAAGCGGGATTTGATATCCATCGCAATCGGATCATAGGGTACGATCCAATACGCAAAGATTGCGCAGAAAACGATGACACCGACGATGATTAAGCCCATGAGACCAAGCGGGTCGCGCGCAACGCCGACTATGATCTGGCCCATTTCGGAACGAGATTTTTCCATGTGCCTGCCTCCTCAATGAGCCGTGCGCGCGCGTGGATCAAGCAGCGCATTGATCAGATCGGCCAATGCGGTCGACACCACGAACAAAGCTGTTGATACTAGGACAGAGCCCATCACAATCGGGTAGTTTCGGGTCGTAATGCTGTCGATGACCAGTTTGCCCAAACCAGGTCGGGCAAAGACGATTTCAGCGAAAACCGCCGAGCTGAGAAGAAAACCCATCCCAACACCGATCACGGTAACCACGGGCAAAATGGCGATCCGCAGCGCGTACACCATGACTACGCGACGTTCGGCGATACCAAAGGCTCGGGCCGTGCGGACATGGCTTTCACCCATAACCTCCAGCATCGAGGCGCGTACCAACCGGGCAATATAGCCAACCCAACTGAGCCCGATGGCAAAGGCGGGCAGGACCAGATGGTCAAGACGGTCAAGGAAGCCTTCCCCGGCACCGATCGCGGGAAACCACTGTAGATGCACCGCAAAAACCAAAAGAGCCAGGAGCGCGACAACAAAGGCCGGAGCGGCCACAAAACTGACAGATATCGCGGCGGCAACCCGGTCGATCAACGTATTGGGATGCGCAGCCGCATAGGCGCCGAGTGCGATGCCCAGCGTAGCTGACCACAGGATCGACGCGAAAATCAGTTCCAATGTGAATGGTAGTTGCTGGAACACGATGTCAGTCACGGAACGACCCGAAAAGACATCGGTTCCCAAGTCACCCTGCAAGAGGTTTCCGTAAAAAATCAAAAGCTGTTTCCAGATTGGCTGATCCAGCCCCAACGCTACTGTGAGTTGGGCCTGAAGCTCGGGCGTGGCGCGTGGACCGAGCATGATTTGGACCGGATCGCCTGGCACGGCGCGGATCATCAGGAACATGACGGTGACCGCCACGAACAGGATAAGCAGCGACAGCCCGAAGCGACGGGTTGCGAATTTCAGCATGGCCAACTGGCTCCTTTTGGCTTGATGGCGTTGGTGTTGGTACGGCGAGCGTTACGCACCCGCCGCACCCGGTCGACCTGGGGAGATCAGGTCGCCTTGCCAAAATAGCGAAGCAGGGACAGGCCATCTGGCCGCAGCGCTGGAATGACGCGTGCGCTGTGAATTACCGGTGTCGCCTCGTGAGTGATAAAGCG
This sequence comes from Ruegeria sp. CDSC079, assembly GCF_059610505.1. NCBI lineage: Bacteria > Pseudomonadati > Pseudomonadota > Alphaproteobacteria > Rhodobacterales > Roseobacteraceae > Ruegeria > Ruegeria sp. CDSC079. The sequence continues at coordinate 370,094 of NZ_JBXWNT010000003.1, read as the reverse complement.
ATAAGCACCGCTTTCTTCCATCAGATCCTGCGCACGCTGATACATTTCAGCTCGCTTTGCGATGTCCGTTTCAGCAGCCGCAGATTCATGGATTTCGTTAAATTCCGGGCTGTTAAACCGTTCCCAGTTCCATTTCCCGATCTGTTCTGGTGTGAACCACGACGTCGCATAATACGGATCAGGCGTCATCGAGAAACGGTTCAGAACAAGCTGTAGGTTCTCATTGTCACCGGACGCCCAGAATGCCCCAGATTCCAGAACGTTAACCTCAACCGTGATTCCGATCTGCGCCAGCGTCGCCTGAATAATCTGTGCAGTTGTTGTAAAGGTCGTCTTGTTCAACGTATCGAGGGTTAGCGTGACATTGGTTTCACCGGATTCCGCGAGCAACTGCGCGGCTTTCTCGAAGTTCGCCTCAGGTGGTACCAGCGAAGATGGCCGATGGCCAGCAAGGCCCGGTGCGATGATGCCGGTAGCCGGTTCAGCAGCTCCAAAATATGCTGCCTCCAGGATGCTCGGAACATCCACTGCGTGCTGAATCGCCTGCCGCAGTTTCTGATTTTGCAGCTTCGGATGCTCGACGTTCATGCCCATCCAGACGTAGTAGAGCGAAGGTTTCTCAACCAGCGACCCACCATTGGGAACCCCGGCGCGATACCGCTCAACCGAGCCCAGCGACACGCGAGTTACGTCCAACTCGCCTGCCTCGAACGCAATCTCGGCCGTGTTTTCATCATCGATCGGATAGATCTCGACGGTATCCCAAGCGGGGGCATCCCCTTTCCAGTCAGGGTTGCGCTTTAGAACGGTCTTTTCTTTGGGCGACCAACTGTCTCGCAGATACGGGCCGGATTCCGCAACCGGATCAGCACCGATCCGGCCACCGGCGGCTTCGACCGCTGCTTTCGAGACGATGTTTCCAGTAATATACGGCAGGGCAATCGACCAGATCGGGGCAAACGGGCTGTTCAGAACGATTGTCCCTTCACGGTCTCCTGTCACTTCAACATGGCTGAATGGCCCTAGGTCGGGCTTATTCGGACTGTCGGTCGTGTCGTCCACGATCCGTTCCATGCTGAATTTGACGTCTTCAGCAGTCATCGCGCCAAATCCGTTGGTGAATCCAATATCGTCACGCAATGCGAACTTGATATGGGTCGGGTCAACCTGCTCGATCATAGTTGCCGCATCCATTTGCCAACCCCATTCCTCGCCCGGCTTGTATTGGATCAGCTTGTTGTAGATGGAGGCATGCACTTCTTCTTCAACGACACCAACGGAATGTGCTGGATCCATGTTCTGTGCATCACCATAAGCCCGCACCCGCAGAACACCGTCATCTGCTGCAAACGCGCGGTTCGCCCACCCCATCGGAAGCGCTGTAGCGGCCCCTAGCGCAGTTGCGCCTTTCAGAAACCTCCGGCGACCAACATTGGCCTTTGTCCATTCGATCTTCATAGTATCCTCCCTTAGATTAAGTCAGAGAAGTCCGCGTGGAACGGTTTCGGACCATTCCCTTGTTAGGACTTCGATTTCATTTGCGCCTTCAGTGGCGCATAGTTTGCGGTAGAGATAGAAATTCTCGGTGTCACAGCTCATGCGGCACTCGGTCGTGATGGCGACCTGCCATTCTTCGCGCTCGAACGAAAAACTCCAAGCGGTCTCGAAATACGCGGTTGTCGGATCATCGGGGTGAATGCGGTAAAGCATGCGTACGTCGCTACCAACAATCAGATCGTGGTAGGGATCGCGCGTTTTACCATAGTCATCAAACGTTTCCAGAACCACGCAACCGCTTTCGGTCACCGTGCGTTCTGATTGCGCTGAAGGTAAACGCAACTGCTCAGCTGCCAGAACCGGATACGCCTGCGCCGGGCCGGGTTCAGAGGCTTGAATTTCATGCGCAACTTCGCGCACCGGCAGATGCAGAGCACAATTCAGCAAGTGTAAAGTTACCGTGGCCGATTGAGGTGCTGGCCAGACAATCGGCCAGTAAGACGTCGTCAACGCCAGTCGCAAAATGTGGCCCTCGCGCAAATGGTGCGCACATTCGTTCAGCGTGATTTCAGCCTCGTAGATCTCACCTGGCTGTAGGACCTGCGGCGTCTCATGACTGTGGTAGTGACACAGGTTCAACGGACGATAGCTGATCCGCTGTGACACACCTTCGGGTGAAACATCACACAGCCGCGCGACAAGCTGGGCAACAGGCTGATCCACTGAAAACTGGAACTTTAGCTTTGCCCGACCCAGCAGCTCGAGCGGTGCTTGCAGCGGCGAGCTGTCAAAACAGACCGATAAGGCATCATCACCGGCCTGATCCCCTGCAAGTTCATTGTCGATACGCATGCCCGCGCAAAAATACCCGCTGTCTTCACCAACATAGCAAGGCGATGCGACAGCGACCGCACCAACCACCGGGTCCCGCGAAAACCCACCAGGAACCAGATGCCAGACCCGTTCTGAGACATGAGATGACGGCCATGCCGTCTCTGCAATCCAACGACCTTTCCGAGGACCGTTTTGCGCAGTCGGATTGAAGTGTTCCTGCATGTATGTCCGATAGGCAGGCAAGTCCTCGGCGCCGTTTTGTTGTCCCTTCAGCCAGCGGTCAAACCATCCAACGACTTCGGAATGAAAATCTGCGGGATCAAGCTTTGAGATGTGCGGATAGCGGTGTTCCCACGGCCCAATGATAGCTTTGGTTGGCGCCGTCAGGTTGGCTGCCAAAGCCGGAGGCGCATTGATGTAAGCATCTGCCCAGCCTGTAATCGCCAAGACAGGGGTTTGGATCGCGGTCCAATCCTCGCAAACTGAGCCGTGCTTCCAATATGGGTCGCGCGTCTGATGTCGCAGCCAATCTGCAGAAGAGAATGGGACGTTTTGCAGTCGGGCAAACCAGTCCTGTCGCCAATCTGCGCGAAGCTCTGGATCAGCTGGGCGCGTCAGATAGGCAAACATCTGACTGCCCCAATTCATGTTGTCACTCAGCAGGCACCCACCCATGAAATGGATGTCATCGCCATATCGATCCACAGTCGAAGCGACACTGACGATGGCTTTCAGTGCAGGTGGTTGCCTGAAGGCCAGCTGCAGACCATTAAACCCGCCCCAAGATATCCCAATCATCCCGACATTGCCGTCACACCAATCCTGCGCGGCAATCCAGGCTATGACTTCCTCACCATCATGCAGTTCCTGTTCCGAGTATTCGTCATCGAATTGCCCTTCGCTGTCCCCGGTGCCAGCTATGTCGACCCGAATACAGGCATAGCCCGCCTTTGCAAAAACCGTGTGTGTTGTTTCGTCTCTGGGCGCGGTGCCGTCACGTTTGCGATATGGCAGATATTCCAGAATGGCCGGTGTGGGGCCTGTCTCGGGCAACCAGAGGCGCGCCGCAAGCCGTCGCCCATCGGCAAGTGTGATCCATGTGTTTTCGATTGTTTCGATTGGCATCTGAAGCTTGTCTGTTACGATCTGATGCTGAAGAAGAAACCGATTTGCAGATAAATCAAATTGTGCAATCTTATGCGAGTTGACGCAGTTTGCAGTGATATAGCGTCAAAACGCGAAAGGCTTTTCTTGTGTCCGAGTATTTTTCTGCCAACTTACGATCGTTGTGCGCAGAGCATGGAAACATTTCGCAGATTTGCCGCGAAATCGGCGTCAATAGACAGCAATTCAATCGCTATTTGAATGGCTCCAGCCTGCCCTCTGCCCATAACATGCGCCGCATTGCACGTCATTTCGACCTGACCGAAGCACAGCTTTTCGAGGAAACTGCAAGCTTCGAACGAATGCTAAGAGGCGTCCTGCCACAAGTTGGGAAAACGCCCACAGATGCGTTTTTGGAACCCTTCCGGGGGCAACAGAAGAACCTGAGGCGCTACATAGGTTTTTATCATTCCTATTTCTGCACGCCATCTTGGGAAGGAAAAATCTTCTGTTCATTGATCCGCATTCAGGAAGTTGAAGGGCTAATCACGATCCGGTCCCGTGAAATTGCCACGTCTCCAGACAAGAGCATGCATCAGATTTCGCGCTACGCTGGCTTTGTAACTATGCGCGGGAACAGGATATTCGTGACTGAACACGAGCTCGCGCGCGAAGGCAGCGTTTCAAATACAATCTTGTACTCGGCGCATCGCCAGCAACTGAAGTATTTGCGAGGGATGACCATGGGCGTTGCTTGGCGCCCATACCCCCATCCATACGCAGCCAAAACAATCTGGAAACGTCTGCACGAACGCGTAACTGCGCGCGAGGCGATCGCAGCTTGTGGCATTTACCCAATTCAAAGTAATAGGATTGATCCAACTGTCAGAAAGCACCTGACCGAGGTTTGAATCGCCGGATTGACATAAGCGGCAGCACCGTTCTTTAGGTGCTGACTCCAATTCCGATAGCAATTTTTCGTCCAAACTGTACGAGATCAATTCGTACCAGTTCTTCGAGACAGCACTGACAATGCCGCAAGTCTAGCTCGTGCAACGGGTAATGTTCGTCTCTGATTGCAGCGAAGAGGCGGACTATGGCCCAGGCATCACCACCGATCTGGCATACCATGTGCGCGCAGTAGCATTTGTGCTGCTTCTGCAAACATGCTGCCTGTCTGACGTCTGGCACGAAACACTGGTCAGAACTTAACCCACCGTTGCACGAAAACGCCGCCCCCGATCAAAGGGGCGGCGCAAGGTTCGTAACGCTATAGGTTGATTACTCGGCAGCCTGTGTGCTTGCGTCAGCATGCTTGTCACGCTGTCCGTCGCGGTAAAGCGCTTTGGTCAGCGAGACCATCATCAGGGCCATCACCATGGTAAATGGCAATGCACCGATGATCATCGCGTTGCGCAACGCATCCATCGGGTTGTTTTCCCCTGCAGCAAGGATCAGCGCGCCGATCACAGCCGTCAGGATCACCCCCCAGATGATGCGGTGCTTGATGCCGGTCTCCTGGCTGCCGCCGGACATGATGGTGTTCATCACCAGAATGCCCGAGTCAGCTGAGGTCACCAGGAAGGTCATGATCAGGATCACGCACATGACGTTCAGCATGGACAGCAGCCCTCCGTCGATCATGTAGGACAGGGTCACGAACAGCTTGTTTGTGTTCGAGGCACCAATGATCGCGCCTTCTGCGGCACCGGCCAGTTCCAGATCAATCGCGGTGCCACCCAGTACAGTCATCCAGGCGAAGCACACCAGTGCCGGTGCAAGCACGCATCCCAGAATGAACTCACGCACGGAGCGACCTTTGGAGATACGCGCCAGGAACAGGCCCACAAACGGCGAGAACGCAATCCACCAGGCCCAGTAGAACGTGGTCCAACCGGCCTGCCAGCCGAATTGACGACCCTGCTCACCAGCGGCATATGCCGCGGCCAGCGTAGCCTCGTCCAGTTCAGCTGCTGCGCCCTCCAGACCGCTCTTGAAGCCATCAAAGCTGCCCCAGGCGTTGGTTGCGCCACCCATCAGGGCATCCGCATGTGCCTGCGCTTCGGCAGGCAGAGCCGCCGCAAAGGCCTCGGCTGACAGCGGGCCATAGGCACCAAAGCTCAGCGAGAGGAAGTTCAGAAGGTAATCAACCAGGGCTGTACCATAGGTGGTCATAGCAAAGACAAAGGACCCGAAGATCACAAACGTGCCCAGCAGGATGATCGACAGGACAAGGTTCAGGTTCGACAGGTATTTAACACCCCGGCCAACACCCGACACCGCCGAAATGATGGACAAGCCCATGATAACGACCAGACCAGCAATCAGACCAACTTTGCTTGGCGTCGGAACATCTCCGCCAAAGTCCATGATCCATTCCATGCCGGTGATGGCATAAAGACCGTCGATGAACTGGCTGACGCCAAAACCGATAGTCACGGACACACCCAGGATCGTTGCAACAACGCCCAGAACGTCGACCACATGGCCAAGGAAACCGTTCATCAAACGGCCGAACAGCGGTGTCAGAGCCGCGCGAATGGTCAGAGGCATGTCACGGGTATAGGCGTAATAGGCCAGCGACAGGCCGGTCACCACATAGATTGCCCAGGCGTGGAAGCCATAGTGCAGGAACGTGTACCGATAGGCCGACTGAACGGATTCGGGATCGTTGCCAGCAACTGCACCGGAGACGACCTCGGGGTTTGATCCCCACAGGCCCAGCGGTTCAGCGGTCGCAAAGACCATCAGGCCGACACCCAGACCGGCGCCAAACATCATCGAGAACCACGAGAAGTTCGAGAACTCGGGCTTTTCGCCAGGTGTTCCCATGACCCGCTTCCCTGTCGACGGCAGGATCGCCACAATCACCAGGAAGATGGCAAACAGGCCAACAATGACAACGTAGAAGCTGTTGAAAATTTCCAACAGCTTGCCATTCCAGCTACCGAGGGTGCTGTTGGCATTGGCCGGGAAGACAAGCGCCCACAGTACAAGGGCAACCATGATGCCCTTGCTGATCAGCGCGATCGGTACGCTGTAATTCTCATAGAAACCGGCATCTGCCGTTTCTATCTCTAGATCCGTAAATGGTTCAGGTAATGACATAAGGTTCCTCCCAGTTGTCACTTTTTCATTATTTTTCCGCACAGGTTAGTTGGCTTTGTACCATGAACCCGACGGGCCTTTGGTTCGTACACACGTGCCGATCTTCTCATGCAGCGTGGCGGTTAGCGCTACGTCTCCGGTAGCGGCACATTCAAGGATTACCGACGGTTCACATCTGGCAGGCGAGCATTGCTCGCCGACTGAAACGACGCGATCAGGTTCAGAAGTGGTCACGTCTGGCTCCAAATTCGGCAATTCCGATTCAGAGCAGAATGCAGCTAGAGAGCGATATCAGTCAAACTCAATTAGCTTTAATTAACTTCAATAAAGGTGAAGTCGGTAACTTTCCATGCCAGAATTCGAAAACCGCAGGGATCTACTTAGGTGCATGCATAGGGTCGACACTAATGATCTGAACCGCGCCAACAGGTCGTAACCTTTGAATAGCGTTGGGCCTATCCCGCCCTATCCGACGCGAAACCGGTTCAGTCAATTTCGGCCTCGGCCGGATTGGCAACAGCTACAGTCCCTGTCGCATAGATCTCTATCAGGGCTTCGCCAGCCTGTGATCCTTCTAGCTCAACCTCAATGATCTCAAGGAATTTTTCGGTCTCAATCGCAGCCGCCGCCACTGTCCGCATATAGATTTCCCAAAGATTATACTTGCGTTTGGGCGAAAGATTCTCATCATTCAATATACAGTCTCGTGTTGTGAGAATTTCATTAACATGCACCTAGAACGTCTGATCCAGATACTTGAAATCATCGCAGTCGTCGGACGCCCTGTTTCAGTGGCGGAGGTTCAACGTGCAACCGATCTGCCCAAGCCCACATGTTACCGGCTCATTCAGTCACTTGTTGAACAAAATCTCCTCGACGAACCCTCTGATGACGGAAAATACATCATTGGCGAGCGGATGATCAGGATTGCCTTGCTTGGAAAGTCCGATGCCGATGTCCGACGCTGTGCAGCCCCCCTCATGCGCCTCGCAGCGACAAATTTTAATGAAACGGTTTTTCTTGCGCGCTTTCGCGACAACAAAGTTGAAATCATCCACGTAGAAACACCCGATGATCCCGCTCGTGCCTTCATTCATCCGGGCTTGGGCGTACGTCCCATGCATGCCTGCTCGTGCTCGAAAGCCATTGCCGCCTTTGCGGAACCGGAATTTCGCGAAAGCATCATGTCAGGGAGCCTGAAGGCGTATACTGAACACACCAAGACGTCCGAAGATGAGCTACGCCGCGAATTCGAGATAATTAGCGAACGCGGCTTTGCCGATTGTGATCAGGAAATCGACATCGGAATTGCCAGCGTTGCGGCACCGGTATCGATCGGCAACATCGGAGCTACGTTCAGTATTGGTGCGGTTGGCCCCATTCGCCGGTTCCGCACCGAATACCGAATCGAGATCGGCGAGAAATTGAAAGGTTTGTCCAAGAAGGTCAGTGGCGCAATCCAGCTGTGCAACGTGACGGATACATAACGAAACGAACAACTACCGGCCCTTTTGGCAAAAAGGATGACACTGAGAATAGGAAAAATTCAACAAACCGGAGGAAACCAAATGAACCTGAGACCAGATCCAACGTTTCACGCCTCGCCTAAGCTTGCAATGCAGGCACCGGTGGAAAACTACGCCTTCACTGTAATGCTCAGCCCGGACGGATCGCAATCTGATGGCATCGCGGTCATTGACCTCAAACCGGACTCAGACACCTATGGCCAGATCGTACATCAGATCATTGTTCCCAACAAAGGCGACGAATTTCACCATTTCGGCTGGAACGCCTGTTCGTCATCTCTGTCTCCTCTGACCGGACACGCCTTTCTGGAACGACGTTATCTGATCGTACCTGGAATCCGATCCTCACGTATTTACATCATCGACGTGAAAGACCCGTTGAAGGCCAAGATCCACAAGACGATCGAACCCGAAGAACTATTTGCAAAAACCGGTTATTCGCGCCCGCACACCATCCACTGCGGTCCCGAAGGGATCTATGTTTCCTGCCTTGGAGGTGGCGGCGAAGACGGCACAGACGGACCTCCGGGCATCTTCATTATGGATTGCGAGACGTTCGAAATTATCGGGCAATACGAGATGGATCGCGGCAAGCAGGACAAGCACTATGATTTCTGGTGGAACCTGCCGCAGGACTACATGGTTAGTTCCGAATGGGGTTTGCCGCCGCAGTTTGAAAACGGCGTGGTGCCCGAGGACCTGTTGTCGAACAAGTATGGCCATTCGATCCACTTCTGGGACTTGCGCGCGCGCAAGAATATCCAGACGATGGATTTCGGCGACAATTACCAGATGGCACTGGAAATTCGCCCTGCGCATGACCCGACAAAATCTTATGGTTTCTGTGGTGTCGTGGTGGACACCACCAACCTGCAAGGCGCAATTTTCACATGGTGGCGCGGTGACGACGGCAAATGGCAGTCCAAGAAAACGATCACCATCGACCCGCGCCCCGAAAAGCCCGAGAACCTGCCGCCACTGTTGCAAGGGTTCGAGGCCGTGCCGCCGCTGGTCACCGATATCGACCTGAGCCTAGACGACAAATACCTCTATGTTGCGTGCTGGGGGCTGGGCGAGATGCATCAATACGATGTCAGCGACCCGATGAACCCGAAGCTGACCGGAAAAGTCGAGCTGGGCGGCATCGCCCGTGGCACCAAGCACTCCAACGGCAAGGATTTTGCCTATGGCCCGCAAATGGTTGAAATCAGCCGCGACGGCAAGCGCGTCTACTGGACCAACTCGCTTTACTCCACCTGGGACAACCAGTTCTATCCCGACGACGAAGGCGGACAAATGGTGATGGCCGATGTGGGCGAAAACGGGGGGCTGACGCTGAACAATGACTTTTATGTCGACTTCCCCAAAGGTCTGCGCAGTCACCAAATTCGCCTGGAAGGCGGTGACTGTTCGACCGACAGCTTCTGCTATCCGTCCGTCTAAGAAATGGGCGACATAACAACAATGACAGCCCTTTGGTGGGCTGTCATTTTTTCTGGACTCTACCACGGTATCAACCCCGGAATGGGTTGGCCGCTGGCCGTTTCGGCGGCGTTGATGGAGCGAAAGCACAGCGCCCTGCCAAAAGCGCTGGCAATGTTGGCCACGGGGCATTTCCTCGCGATGATTGGCATCTTGTTGCCATTCTCACTGATGATGTTCCTTGTTCAGTGGGAAGTTCAAATCCGCGTGGTCGCCGGGCTTTTGGTTATCGCCATGGGCCTCTATCTGCTGATCAACCGAAGACATCCGAAAATTCTGGCGCGCGTGCACCCTGCCCGGTTGGCGCTCTGGTCATTCCTCGCTGCGATGGCGCATGGGGCTGGTTTGATGCTGGTGCCGATTTTTCTGGGCATCTGTGCGATTGGAGCGAACGAAACCGGTCATGCCGCAGCACAAACACTTATGAGCAGCAACGTGACGACTGCGTTTCTTGTTGCAGCAGTACACACGTTGTCGATGACAATTGCTGGCGGCACCATCGCAGTTGTGATCTACCTTTGGCTGGGGCTCAGGTTCCTCTCAAAGACATGGTTCAATCTTGATGTCGTTTGGGCACTCAGCCTCATCGCCGTCGGAGCATTCGGACTCTATGCAGCACTTTTTGGCCATTGAAATCGGTTACCCGACCAAATGCCACCTGTTCACGAGCTGGCAGAAACCAGCAATCCCGGCAGTTAATCTTTCAACGCATCTAGTGGCACCTGAAGCACCGCGTTGCCGGTTTAGTCAGGTGGAATTTCTCCTGCAGGCTCTGCCGCAAACTTTTCAACTTGATTGCCTGGAATAACCCCGACCGGCATGATGCGTGAGTCAATCTGCAAAGCGGATGCTCAACACGCTCTCGTTCAAAGGATGCCATTTTCCAAAGCACATCGTTGTCCACGCAATCTACTTTTACTCACGATACTCAGTGCCTTAACGCGACCTGGAGCAGATATTGGCTGAGCGGGGCGTTGCGGTTGATCATGTGACAATCAGCAGATTGGGTGGTGAAATTCTCGCCCCAAGTCAAGATTGAGACGCACAAATGCAAGCGCCCTAGTGCAGTTTCATGGCACATGGACGAAACCTATCTCAAAGTGCGCGGCCATTGGAAGTATCGGTATCGGGCGGTTGATCGCGACGGCGAAACCCTTGATATTATGCCGTCTGAAAGTCGTGATACCGCGGCGGCCAAGCAATTCTTCGCCGAGGCATTGGCCAACAAAGGCATACCGTTGCAGATCGTGGTCGACAAAACCGTCCCTCTCGCTGCAAAATCTGTTTTCATCCCAAGATCAAACATCTTCTTTAAACTGCTTACGCAACCAGTCCACAAAGATCTCGACCTCTGGTCGTACAGCTTTTTTGGAAACAGGTTGCATTAGGAAATGTGCATCCGGGTGTGGCAGCGGTTTGCCGGCAAATCGAACGCCCGAGGCGAGCCCATTTTCGGCATTGACCAGTCGCGAGAACACTAGGGCATAGCCACCGCCACTCGCGACAAGTTGCAGCGCCGAAATGGTTGTGTCTACCAGGTATTGCGGGGCGTCTTGCGGCTTGGTGCAGTCATATGCGCTCAAGTATCGTTCCCAATGGCCTTCATGGCCTAATATGTGAACAAATGGACCAGACAGCAGATCCTGCACTTGCTTTGCACTGTTCTTCCGGCCTTTGGCGCATATCGGGACGATCGCTTCATCAGAGAGTTTCTCGGAGAGTGCGTCGGTCCAGTTGCCACGACCCAAGCGCAGCTCTACGTCGATCTCTTCTAAATTGGTGGTCTCTGTCCAGATATTTGTCACAAGGCGAAGATCTATCGTCGGGTGGTCTTTCTTGAATGACGGAAGACGGGGCGCAAGCCAAAGTGAAGCGGTCGATATCGGCGCCTTGATCGTAACTGTCTTCGTCGCCATCGACCCGAAAAGGTTTGCCGAGGCCATATCGATATCAGCAAGCGCCTGCCGGACAGTTGAGCAATAAGCCTGACCAAGCTCTGTGAGAGAGAGGTGTCTTGCGCGCCTCACAAATAACTTGTGCTGCAACTGCTGTTCCAATGATCGGATGTGCAGGCTGACGGCAGCCTGCGTCAGCCCCAATTCGACGCTTGCACTGGTAAAATTCAGATGTCGGGCCGCGGCTTCAAAGCTACGCAGCCAGGTTAGACTTATCTGGTTGGACGGCATTTACCACCACGAAAAATTTACGATAGATCGTTTTATCTATCAATTTTCTTCTATCAGCAAGTTCCCAAATTTGATCTTGTTTTGTTCTTTCACTCGACCAGGAGATACGGGCATGACTGAAAAAAACATAAATCAGCAGGTAATTGGGGTTCTGTCGCAAACTTTTTGGATGGCAGAACATCAGTGGAATTGATTAGCAGTTTACCCCGCCAGTTGGGCAAACTGCTGAAACGGACGGAGTTTGGGTGTGAATTGACCTTTGCGGATCATGTTGACCAGTTCTATGCCTGCCAGGACAGATGCGGCTGAAGCGAAAGATTTGAAGCCCAGCATGGGTCTGATCCTTCGTTTGATGAAGCGGTGATCCTGTTCAATGATGTTGTTGAGGTATTTCCGCCTGACCATATCGATCGGGATCGGACAACCAAAGCCTTTCAACATCTTGTTGATCGCCTTGATGCCAGCAGTATTGGCACCACTTTTGTCGATGACGATCTTGCGTGGCAATCCGTTCAACTCGAGAGCGCGGGCGAAGAACCTCGTCGCAGCGGCTTTGTTCCGGCGCTCGGACAACATGAAATCCAGGGTCTTGCCGTGTTTGTCGATCGCTCGGTAAAGATAAACCCATTCGCCTTTTACCTTCACATAGGTTTCATCCATGCGCCACGAACGGTCTGCGGGACGCTTTCTATACCGCCCTGTTTCAGCAAGGGGACCTGCATATCGACTGACCCAACGGTTTAGCGTCGTATGATCCAGATCAACGCCACGTTCCGCCACGATTTCTTCCAGATCCCGGTATGAAACACCGTAGCGGAGATAGAAGAAAACCGCGTGAAGGATCACGTCTTTCGGAAAATGCGCGCCCTTAAATGAGATCTTCACGGCCTGCTCCTGTTATGTTCCAGCACGCGCTACCAGAAATGCACTCGAACTGACAGGTGGGGGCGAAGTTTGCGACAGAACCGCGTAAACGTTTGCCTCAGCGACATTAGCATTTACCCAAATTACTCTAGCGAGCACCTCCAAAGGATCTTGAATCCATAATGATCATTTATTCCTCATTTTGATCATTACCTTGACAGTAGTAGAATTCGCCTCTGCGAACCAATCCAGTCAGCTCTTTGATTTTTTTGACGACGAGACCGACCTATCCCGGTCTCGTCACAGGACTAACCCAGATGGTTGCCAATCTGGTCGATCAGGTTTTGAGCCTCATCAACTGAAATTTCCCTCCCGCGTATCCTGAGGCGGAGTTCCCCAGATGTCACCTCGGCCTGAATTGTGCCGCCTGTGGGAATGATAACCGGTGTCAAGCGTTGCACCTGCTGCGGGCGCCCGCCGCGCGATTTTGCTTTTTCCGCGTCCGGCACGCCCTTGATCGCAGCTTCAAGCAGACCCCATTCGGATTTGGAATCCAACGGGCCGGCGCCAGCCAATGCCTGGCGCAATCTGGTTTGTGCCCCGTCCCGCAATGCCGAAGCAAGCTTGAGCCCGGCCTTTTCTGACAACGACACGGGATGCTGCAGCAAATCCCCCAACGCTTCATGCACCATAGCAAAGCTACGGACCTTGGACCGTTTGGCTTTGGACGCTGCAGCAAAAAGCACATCGACAGCGGCCTCGGTTGAAGCAAAAACCCCCTGCCCCGCCGCCAGAACCGCGACGCGCCCGCGTTCATAAGGGCTGAGGTTCGAGCGCAACTCATTCTCTTCCACCATCGAGACGTAAGCGCCCTGCCCTGTTCCAGCCTCACGGACAAATGCAGGAATCTCGATGAACCGAGCATCACTTTGGGACAGCCGCTTGAAGGCCTCCAGACGCCGATAGCCCGAGATCAGGCCAAAACTGTCACCGACCCGGCTCACCTCGATTGGCGTTCTCAAGCCGTGAACGCGCAGCGATTCCAACAGTTCCGCCATGGCTTCTTCGTCTTCAACCATCCGGTCACGGCGGATGAAATCCGGATCAATCTGATCCAGCGATATTTTTTCCGCAATCAAACCGGCGGTTTGTGCATCGCGCCATCGAGCTGCATCACCTTGGTCCTGGGCCAAAGCGACTCTGTCTGTCACGGACGCCATGCCACCCAAGGTAGCGGCCTCCGCCGCAACCTGAGCTATTGGAGGTGCGGACGAGCTTGCTTCAAACGGGCTGATCGACGGTTTCGCGGCGAAACCCGCTTCAAGCTGTTCGAGCTCTGTTGTGTCCGGTGCGGTCAGTCTTCTGCGTTTAGCCATCTGCCTCTCCTCCCATCTGAGCGTCGCGCCACCAGCAACCGATCAGAACCTCTTTGAATTCTGCGTAAGTCCGGTCAAACGTTTCCCGACCCCGAACATACGTATCCCGGTTAAAATCACGGTAGTCGGCTTCGTAGATCCCATTCACCTGCTCACCAGCCTGCCCGACCAAAGCAGTATAGTCCTGCCGGTAGGCATTCATGAAATCCCCGAAATAGGCCTGAATTACGTTCGCCATGTCTGTTTGCTGACTGGCATCAAACCGGGTGATGATTGCGCGTACAACATCCCATTCGAACTTGAGCTCAGGCAAGCCAGCTGCGCGTTGTGCCGTGTTTTCACCATCCTCGATACTGGCGAAGGTCGTATAGAGCATGTCGAAGAACCGACCCGTTGAATCAAACTCCAGAAACGAAGCTCCAAGCGGAACCAGAAGGATATCTGCAGCAGCCAGTGCATTGATCGTAAGGTACCCAAGTGCAGGAGGCGTATCGAGAAAGACGATGTCATAATCGTTGAGGATACCTTCATCTTCGAGGAAATTGGTCAGGCCGTCCCACAAAGGCCAACTTCTCAGCCCCATCCTCCACACTGGGATCTGGAACTCGGCCCAGTAAAGGTTCAACTGCGCACCTATCAGATCAATATTTGGCCAATGGGTGTTCTGAATTACATCGCCAGGGGTCGTTTTAAGCGCCTCTTGCAAGGTCTCATCCAATGGAATTTCAGGTTGGCCCGCCGCATTGCGCACGCGGTTTTCCTCCTGCACGGCCCGAGCATAGTCCTTTGCGATCAAGGGGAACACAGTTTGCCATTCATCTGCGACGGACCCGCCAAGGATCGACGTCATGGATCCTTGGCTGTCGAGGTCGATTACCAGAACTTTGTACCCGTCCAAGGCGGCGGACATGGCCAGATGGGCGGCGGTCGAGGTTTTTCCAACACCGCCTTTGAAATTTGCAACGGAAACAACCTTTGCCGGAAGCCCTTCAGGCCGGTAGGGAAGATACTCCTTCGTGCTCACGCCTTCAGCCGCAAAATGCTGGCGCAAGGTCAGGACCTCTTCCAAAGTGAACCATTTTGAACCGGCTTCTCCTTCGCCTTGAGGAAGATCAGGATGTGCTTTGAGGACACGGCGGAGATGCGCAGGTGCAACCGGAATTAGGTACTTAGTTATTTCCCAAATTGAAAACCTACGCAGCCGCTTTTCCCCATCAGGAGCATAACCTCGGCGAGCAAGATCCTCACGGCCTTTGGCGCAGAATGCCGCTGCTTTTGCGAATCGAGAGGTTCCTATAGGATCAGGTAACTTCCCGGCCGCTGTTGCGGGATCAAGATTCAGATATGGCGGTAGCGGAGGTTGGTTTGATTTGTTCACTGTCGTTGCCTCAGAAGATGTTCGCCTTAGCGGCGTATATTTAGGAATGTAGCGAACATTATCTTCTAAAGCTATCCTGCGATCGGAAGTTTTCCACAGTTTTTGCGCGCAAGGCTGGGTTTCGCCACGAAACTCTAGAAAAATGAGAGAGCACGCCAACAAAGAGTTTATTATTTATAGAGTCTTTAAGAGATTTAGATTAAGAATATGATAATTATAACAACAAGTTAGATCACCTTAGGGACCCATTTACAGTTCCTAGGGTATCCGATTCCGGGATCAAAGGTGCCCAGATACGGGACCAAGGGAACCATTCGACAGGAACAAGGGCACCGATTCGCAGGGACGTGGATCTTCGACGCTATTAGACACTTACAAAGCCGTTTCTAGTACGTTCGATCCTGTCTGAGTCGTTCTTATGACGGGCTCGCGATGATGGGTCTGGGGATAAGTTTCGGTATATCTGATTAGGGTACCCGTATTCGGGATGAGCCTGATCCTGTATTTGGGCACCTAATAGAAGTTGATTGATAGGTACCTTTCATGGCAGAAATGCAAAAAAAGAGCAGTCAGGCAGAATCATGCCGGAAACACAAATAGACATGGATCACCTTTCCGGAGCCTTGCGAAGGGAAACGGTGAAAAAGAACGTTGCCGCGATTCATATCAGCGGTAAGTTGACATTGCTTCAGCGAAAGCTGTCGAATGTCCTGCTTCTCAATGCCTATGATGCGCTGACATCTGCACAGACCCATACCATCGATGCACGAACTCTGGCGATGATGGTCGGCTATAACTCGAACGATTTTGATACCTTGCGTGCAAGCCTGCGCGCCCTGGCCGAGACTGTCGCTGAATGGGACATGTTGGATGAGCAGGGGCGTCAGGAATGGGGTGTTTCCTCTCTGCTGAGTTTTGCCAAGCTCAAGAATGGTGTTTGTGAATATGCCTACTCACCGGCGCTGGCGCAGAAGCTGTATGATCCCAAAATCTATGCGCTGATCAACGTTCAGATTCAGCGCAACTTTAGTTCTGGGCACGGATTGGCACTGTATGAAAACTGCTATCGCTTTGTGCGCATCGGGTCGACAGGTTGGTGGGCCTTGGACGTTTTTCGAAAGCTCATGGGTGTAGATGGCAGCGACTATTATACCAGCTTTAAACATCTCAACGCTAAGATCATCAAGCCGGCGGTTGCCGAGGTGAACAAAAGCTCGGACATTCTGATCGAACCCGAGTTCCAAAAGAAAGGCCGGACGGTCACCGATATTCGCTTTCGGATTAAGGGAAACCCGCAAAAGGCGATGTTCGAAATTGATGACAGCGACGGTGCTCGGAATATGCAGGTGTACACGAAGCTACGTGATCAAGGGGTCTCGGATCGTTTGGCCCGACAGTGGATTTCCGAACATGGTGAAGACTACGTTGCGCAGAAACTCGATTACGTAAGGCAAAAGGGCGGAGTGAAATCCACATTGGGCTATCTGTCGGCCGCATTGCGCGATGACTATCAGCCACCTGAACCGGAACAGCCAGCGAAGCCCAGCCCCGAAGCACTAGAAGAAGCGCAGGCGAGGCAGGCCCAAGTGGCGGTTGAAGACAAAGCCTATGCCGAACGGGTAGCCGAGCGGGAGGAGCGGGCGCGGAAACTCTCGATCGTAGAAGAGCTGGTTTCGCGGCGAAACCCGACACAGAGGGACGCAGATAAAAGACTGTTTCTTGCCGGTCTAGACAACGACCTTGACCGCGAGCATTTCCGAGCGCATGCGTGGCGCTCGGGGCTGAACGCAACCGCAATCTTCGAATTCTGGCAAGAACTAGAGCCAGACGCTTTCGACTGATCGCGGTAAGGGCAGGGGGGGTGCACACCCTTTAGCAGATTATTGTTTTTTGAACGCAGATTTCAGTGCATCTGCAAGTGCCCCCTGCTGCGCATTATTGCCGTTTTTTGCGCGTTGTGATTCTTTTTGTTTTGTATGGCTTTGCCGCGTTTGGTCGCTGCCTTGAACGCGCTTTTGCCGGGTTTCAATGCCACCATCCTTGCGCATCGTCAGACCGATGCGTTTTCGCGGCGCATCCACCTCGACGACCCGTACCTTAACTACCTGGCCGGTTTTGACAACATCATGGGGATCTTTGACAAACCGATCTGCTAGTTGGCTGATATGCACCAACCCGTCCTGATGAACACCAATATCAACAAAAGCGCCGAATGCCGCGACATTGGTAACTGTGCCCTCCAGGGTCATTCCAGGTTTCAAATCGCTGATCTCTTCCACGCCATCAGTGAACGAGGCAGTTTTGAAATGTGGCCGGGGATCACGACCGGGTTTTTCAAGCTCGGAGAATATGTCCTGAACCGTGGGCAGGCCAAAACTGTCGTTGACAAACTGTTCGGCGCACAGGCCTTTCAGGGCGCCTTCATTCCCCAGGATTTGCCGAATATCCCGCCCACATGCGGCGACAACGCGTCGGGCCACGGAATAAGCCTCGGGGTGCACGGAAGACGCATCAAGGGGCTCCGCCCCATCGCGTATTCTCAAAAAACCCGCGCATTGTTCGAACGCGCGGGGACCAAGGCGCGCCACCTTCAGCAACTCTGAACGAGATTGAAAGGCACCATTCATGTCGCGGTGCAACACGATGGATTCTGCCAGCCCCGGGCCCAACCCGGACACATGCGACAGCAATGGGGCAGAAGCAGTATTCAGATCAACCCCAACGGCGTTCACAACGTCTTCAATGACAGATGCCAATGATTGCGAAAGCTTATATTGATCGACATCGTGCTGATATTGCCCGACCCCGATGGATTTGGGTTCGATCTTGACCAGTTCCGCCAAAGGGTCCTGTAAACGACGGGCGATTGAAACTGCGCCCCTAAGGGAAACATCCAGGTCAGGGAACTCTCGGGCGGCCAGTTCGGATGCGGAATAGACCGATGCTCCGGCTTCCGAGACCACGACTTTGGTGGGAGGAGTGACGGTTTTGGGCAAATCTCCGAGCGTGTCGCCGACCAACTTTTCGGTTTCGCGGCTGGCTGTTCCGTTGCCGATTGCAACAAGCTCAATGCCGTGCTGGGCGATCAGGCGCAGGATTGTGGCCTGCGCGCCTCGAAGGTCATTCTTGGGTTGGAACGGGTAAATTGTTTCAGTTGCAACCACTTTGCCAGTTGCATCGACAACCGCTGCTTTGACACCTGTTCGTATTCCAGGGTCCAGCCCCAAGGTTGGGCGGGCGCCAGCTGGCGCAGAGAAAAGTAAGTCCTTAAGATTGCGAGAGAAAACGGAAATCGCCTCGTCCTGGGCACGGCTGCGAAGGTCGGCCATCAGGTCAACCATCATCGTCAGCGAGAGCTTTACCCTCCAGGTCCAACCGGCCACCTTGCGTAACCAAGTATCGGCAGTTGAATCCGTGCGGGTTAGCAGATGTGATGCGACGATCGCTTCCGCCCGAGCAGCGCCGGTCTCGGGGTCCGGCGCGATGTCCAATGTCACGATGCCCTCTTTTGAAGCGCGAAGCATCGCCAAAGCCCGATGAGACGGCGTTTTGGCCCACAGCTCGGAATGGTCGAAATAGTCACTGAATTTCGCGCCATCCTGTTGTTTGCCATCAATCACCTTCGAGGTCAGCAGCGCCTCGCGCTGCATGAAGCTGCGCAGTTCGCCTAACAGGGTGGCGTTTTCGGTTAGTCGTTCGGTGACAATGTCGCGGGCACCGTTCAGGGCATCCTTGCCGGTCGGAACGGCCTCGGACAGGTAGGATTGAGCAAGGGTATCGGGATCGACAGACCGGTCTGCAAGAATTGCGTCAGCCAGAGGTTCCAACCCGTTCTCGCGTGCGATCATTGCCTTGGTGCGCCGCTTGGGTTTGTAGGGCAGGTAGATGTCTTCCAGCTGTGCTTTGGTGTCAGCCAGCGCAATGGATTTCGCAAGATCGTCGGTCAGCTTGTCCTGATCCTTGATCGAATTCAGAATGGTTGCGCGACGGGCGTCCAATTCGCGCAGATAGGTCAGGCGTTCTGACAGGGTGCGCAGTTGGGTATCGTCCAAACCACCTGTCGCTTCTTTGCGGTAGCGCGCAACAAAGGGCACAGTCGCGCCTTCGTCCAACAATTTTACTGCGGCCCCTACCTGATCGGGTCGGGCGTTGATCTTGGTGGCGATGGTGCGGGCGATGCGGTCCAATGGGGCCTCCTGACAGTCGTTCGGAGAGACTTCTTAGCCAGCTGCTTTGCTGAGGGGAAGGGGGCTAAATCTGTTGGGCCAACTCTTGCAGATCGTCATAGAGGGTTTTGGCAATCTCAACATATCCGCGTTCGATGTTGCGGGCTCGGGCGGCAAACCGGCGTTGCGATGGCAGGCGCGCGCCCTGATCGGTGATGTCAGCGAACAGGCGTTCTGCCCTTGCATCATTCGGGTCTATGCGGCCACCGCTGAAATGCCTCGGATCGAAGGCCAGAAGGATTTCACCATGATAGGGGGCGCCGCCTGAGTTGCCGGCAAACTCCATGCTTTCCAGACTGGTCAGGTCGTCGATCAACGGACCGGCCAAGAGTTCGATCATGATGGACAGGGCCGAACCCTTGTAGCTGCCGAAGGTCAACATCGCACCCTCCATCGCAGCCTGCGGATCGTTGGTTGGGTTGCCGTCCTTATCGATTGCTACGCCATCGGGCAGGGGCTTGCCTGCGCGGCGATAGAGTTCGATTTCGCCACGGGCAAAGGCGCTTGTTGCGAAGTCAAAGGTGAAGGGATCCTTGCCCTGTCGCGGCCAGCTGAAGGCCAGCGGGTTGGTGCCCAACGAACCGCGGGTGCCGCCGGCAGGGGCAACCCAGGAATGGCTTGGTACCATCGCCATCGCCGCAAGGCCGGCAGCAGATAGCCGCTCCACTTCGGGCCAGAGGGCAGAGAAATGAAAACAGCGATTGATGGCCATGGCTGCAATACCATGGGTTCGGGTTTTTTCGATCAGAATTGGAAGTGCCTCATGAAATGCCAGCAGGGACATACCTCCGCGAGCATCGACCCGAACGATGGCGTTATCCGATTGGGTAATGGCTGGCGAGACATTTCCGTCAATCTTGCCTGCCTTCATGGTGTCATTGCACATGAACAGTCGGAACAGGCCGTGCGACTGGCAATCATCAATCTGACAGGTGACCAGCATATCCGCGATGGCCGCTGCATGGTCCGGCCCGTATCCGGATCCGGACAGGATGTTCAGGCTTAGGTTTCGTATTTCATCCAGTGTCAGCTTGACCGCTTCGCTCATCTGCCATGTCTCCCATTGCGTTGGCAGAAGAAGGCATAGCTTGGTCTGGCTGGCAAGGAGAACCCTTGGCAATTTGCCATTCATTTATGGTTAATGCCGTATTGGATTGGTCTAATAATGCAATATGTGAATAAGTTAACAGAAGTTCCCAGACCTTTTGTACTCAATCGAAAGTTGTGGTGGCGGCACAGCGACTCAAGTTGATTTTTCAGATCAGCAGAGGTCGCACCCTGCGTGGCGCCCTACAAAATTTTCAGAAGTTTTTTGGATGGGGAATTTTATGCATAGTCCTTATGATCGTGACCGAGTGATCTGCTTGGAGTTTACACCGCGCCTTTTGTCCGAATTTCGCAGCATAGTTGAAAGGTCTATGGGATACCGCGTGTCGAACGATGCAGAAAGCACAGGCATTTCTTACCATGAAAAAGCAATCGTTGTACGTCAGTGCCTGAAGCGTTTTGTGCCGGCCAATGCCCCAAAACCTGCCGGGTCGCATAAGCGCCAGCACAGTTTTGCACTGATCAACCTGGGTTTGTCGACGGCGCGTGCCGAAGTATATTCGCAAGGATACAGCGACTATATTGCCTATCCATTTGTCACCAGCGAAATCCAGCACAGATTCAGTGCGGCGCAAGCATTGATGAAAGAGGATGTCTCTGCCGAGTACTTTTCAAAAGATACGTTGGTCAATGCTGCTTGTAATTTCCTTTCTACCGAGCCCGAATTTGCCGGCGGCATTGACGCCTTGGCGCAAGTGGTCGGGTCAAACCGGAACACCTTGTCCAAGCGGTTCAAGGAAGAGTTCGGTGTTGGCCCCATGGCTTGGTTTCGGCGCTACAGGTTGAACTATGCAGCGGCCCTGGTTCTTGAGGGGCAGCACAGCATTCAGGACATCGCCTTCAAGGTTGGCTACGAGGATGCGAATAACTTTTCGACCGCGTTCAAACGGGAATTCGACGTCTCGCCGTCGGAGTATCGGCGCTATCGCAATTCGATGAATTAAGCCTCACCCAAAACACGTCCTGGATGAGCATGCTCCTGCGCGCGCGAGGCTGGCCAAAATGTGCACCGGTTACCGCGGGCAGGGGTCTAACAGTGCAAAGATCAAAGGAAATGATGATTCCTGCAAAGATCGAATTACAGAGTTCTCAGCTAGCATTGATTCACGATTTCGTCGTTCTCGACAAGAACCGCTAATGGAAGGAATCTGAAATTGGTTACCGAAAATATTCAACTCAGATTGGTCAATCACTCGGATGATGCCAATAATTCATCGATCGTTATTTTCCAGCAAAACGTGGCCGAAGATTTCGGCGAACTCGCTATCGCGTGGAAAGTCATCAAAAACCTGGGGCGGCTGGATTATCACCCCTTCAAATACCCGCTGAAGTTTCAGGTTTCGGCCTCGGACAGCTATGGGAACTATACGCCGCAGATGACGGCCTATGACGGTCAGGCCTATGAAATGGTCAAAGACACCAGCGGGGATATCTTGCGCCTGGCCAAAACCCCGGCAACGTCGCCGAATGAGGTCGAGCTGCGCAACAATCTGACCATGGGATCGATCAACGCGAATATCTATCGCGAAGGCAAACTTCTGGCCGCCAAGACCAACCTTGCGCCGGGGCAGAAGGGCGTCTTTCAGTTCCACCCGACCATCTATATCGGCGTGGTGTCGCAGATCGAAGAGGGCCAGGTCATGGACTCGGCGATCATCAGTCAGATCAACACCGAGATCAATCTGTTCGGCATCCAAAGCGCTGATATCGTGATGTCGGGCGGCGGGCCTGGCAAAAACTCTACCCCCTTTGATTTCCAGCTGGCAAACATCAATGCGTAAACGCGCCCTGCGGCGGATTACTAGCCGCAGGATGCACACCGCTTGACGGAGCTATGGAAAGAGGAGGTGTGTCATGACCAAAACTGCCGACACAACAATCGCCCTAAAACGCAAACGGTCTAAGGGCGACGAAGACAGCGATCAGAAGGCTGCCGCTGATACCCCGACGCCGGTAAAGCCCGCGAATCCCAAAAAGCCGGATTCGAAACCCAAGGATGACGCGGACAAGAAAGACAGTTTGAAGCCCATCAAACAGGTTTGGCAATCTGGCGATTTCCATAAGACCGGGCGCAACAAGCCCCCCTATAACGGGCTTCAGATTTCGGTCCAGTACAAGGTGGACGATGCCGGGAAATTTGAGGACGTGGCCGTCACCTTCACGGATTTCACATATTCCAAGGACGGGGTTTCATCCAAAATTCAGGCTCTTGCGGTCAGTGATGGCTGGGTTGAAGTTCCCAAACCGGTCAAACCCAAGTCCAGCAGTGATACCAAGGCGTCAACGTCCAAGGGCGATAAGGGCAAAACAGATTTCACAGTGGTCGGCCACGTCAAAATCAGTGGCGAGCCGGATGGAAAGTTCTTGAGGTTGCGTCTGAAATCCGGCCTGGAGCCGGGGTTTCAACAGCTTGGTTTTATCATGAGGCTGTCGCCGCCGCCGTCGAGTTCATAACACAGATTCGTCAGGGTGGCGCGATGACAACCCAACTCGTATTTGAGAACCGATCATTAAACCCCAATGTGCGCAGGGTTGGCCTGTTCTGGGACTGTTTGGATCACGACCAGCACATTAGGCCGTTAACCTGGCAGGTTGTTCTGCAATGCCCGTATCGCTGGTACCGAAGCTTTCAGATTGACCTGACCCTGTCGGTCAGGTTCGTCACCCGCGAGGGCAATATCTCGCCCGATGTTCTGGTGGATCGCAAAGTTGTCTGTGGCGAGGCAACGATCGAACCCCGGCGCAAAGGCGACGGGATTGACCTGACCATCACGGTTCCAAAAGGGCATCGGTTGCACAAGGTGCAGGTCGTGCGCTGCGGCTTTCCCCTGACCGAAACCCGCCTGCCTTTGCAGGGAGAATGCGTGCTCCGGGCTCCGGACCGGCTGAACTTTGCGGCCGATATGACAACGCGGCAGGGTTTTCGGATCGACCGCCGGGAAATAGGTCCGGGTGTGGCCAGTTTTGATCTGCACCAGGTCCAGGCAATGCGCGTCGCCATGTATGGCGGCACGCCGGGTCCGAATTCCGATCCGATCAATTTTGTTGGTTACGACATTCAATATTCATGACGCCCAAAGCGGGCGAAACTTTGGAGGAGTGAATTGATGGCTTACAGACGTACATCCGGAATTCTGACCGACGGCGGTGCCGATCCCAAGCGTGAGGCGGACTATATTGTTGCCGCCGCCATCGTAGGTCATTCGATCGAACAGATCCGCGCCAATGTCGATGTGCAGTTTTCAATGGAACCTTCTGACGAGATGCCCAGGCCCGACAAATGGTCCCGCGAATGGGATCAGCTTCAGCAAGCCGCCCAGAAAATCGGACAGCTGGCCGCTTTGGAAATCGACATGCAGGGCCATTCGGTCAGGGCAGGGACGGCCGTCGATCATAAAACCGGCGCTGTGATCGTTGGGGTTTATGGTTTGGCCGGGCATGAGCCTCCGACCGAGGGCGATATCCGCCACCCCGAACACCACCTAAGTGACAAGGGGCAGGTGCTATATGATGAGATCAAGCAAAGGGATCGCGACCCCGCTTATCAGTATATCGGGCTGGGGGCCTATACCGGGTTTGTCGATAACGGAAATGTCGAAGGCGACACCGATCCGGTCGGTCCGATGCCAAGCGCGCGGTTCCATATCCCTGATCTGGATGCGGGCGATCATGACGACAATATTTTCGAGGGATGGTACCCTCGGTGGTTGCCGCCCGAGGATTCTGCCCTGTGGAACCCGCGCGTTCGTCGCGATACCCATGACCATGACTGCGTTGGTTGGGGCATCATTGGCGGCGATCTGGCGCAGGATGCTCCGAAGGAAGGGGAACCCGACCACGGGGCGACAAACCGGTCGGACCAGATCACCAATATCATGCGCTTTGATCAGGGTATGAATTTCGTCGATGAAAGCGGGGACGAAGGCGTTAAGGGTTATACCCATGGCATGATCCAGGCGATCTACAAGGCCTATCATCTGGGCCCGCATTGCACGCCTTATGAAATTACGGTTGGTGACTGTACCACCAAGCTGGCCTCGTGTTTTGGCTGTACGATGTTCATGACCGCCAATGGCTATCCGCCCACCTCGACCCATCTGGGGCGCGCCGAAAGCTGGGTGCCACTTTACGAGCCCTACAAGCCGTCGACCTCACCTAAAACCGAGCGGATCGTGATCAACGACCTGAACGCCAGCTTTGCTGCCTATTGCGACAAGGTTCTGCGTACTGGGATGCGCGCGCTGAGCGTCGACAATATCGCGGATGCCTATGACCGCTGCCCGGCTGCGCTGGAGCATGTTCTGGGCGGGCATTATTCTGCGGATAACCGGGTTGCGGTCTCTCTGTTTCTGGATGCCCTGACTGTTCATGACCGCGAGCTGAGCCGCGTCCGTCGCGTATTGGGTTTGGACTAAGTCACCAACAGCCCGAATTAACATATCGGAGGAGAAGACACATGGCCTTTCAGGTTTATGCACTCGTACATACCCGCTCTGGTCGGTTTCTGATGTTTCGTCGACCTATCCTGACCTTTTTCCAGCGTGGAAATGGGGGGCAAATTTTCCCCGAAGGTCAGAAACTGCAGGGCGGCGGGCGCTATGCTCTGCCATACGCTCAGGTTGATCCTGAAATCGCGATTGAGCTTTGGGAGGATGATAATTTCATTGCCGAAGCCGGCCAACAAATTCTGATTGATTGTTGCGGTGCGCTGATCGAGTTCCTTCCACCAGAAGCGGCAGACAAGGGGCCAGTGTCAATCGAGGGCGAGCATGAGATATTGCTCGCCCCGGCGACCGAAGTCGTGACCCGTTTCGATGAAGATGGCACGCGATCTGCGGTTTATTTCGCCGAAGTGTCCGACGCGGATCTGGACCGCATTCGCGACTATATGGTTGAGGTGTTGGCCGAGGCTCGAGCGGCGATGTTGGCCGTGATTCAGGACAACCTGTATGAATACACCGAGATCGAGGCATTCTTTCCGCACGCGCCTTTTGACAATATCCATACCGGTGTTGATGTCTGGCAACTGGATATCGAACGTCTGGAAATCAGTGGCCTGAAATCCAGCAAGCTGACCAAGGGTTCACTGCAGGCGATCAGCGAGCTTGAGGTCGTGTTAGCGGTGGAAGACGCTTAACGGGCATGACCAGCCAGGACCCTAAACTCATTTGGATGGATGCGCCGTTCGAGGATCTGCGTAACCAGTTGGTGGCCAATTTCGAAACCCATCCGCATGGTGCCGATCCCCCGGAATTCGTGACCGTCCAGTTCTTTTTCACCAAGACACCGGGCAAGGCCGTGCGCGGCCCTGTTCTGAGGTACAAGGAAAGAACGCCGCTGAATGTGCTGTTCGAAACCGGTGAGCGGTTGACCGGTACCCTGACTTGGCAAAGCGGGTTGAGTACGCCGTTGTCCCAGCAGGTCCTTGGGGCTTTGGCTCTGCAAGAACCCGAGACCGGTCGTGTCTGGCGCTTTCAGGGTTTCATGTCTGAATTTGGCAAGCCAAGCCATGTTCCATCGCCCGATTCCGGGGCAGGGGGTGGGGCCGATGATGGTGGGAACTCTGGCACCGGGCAAAACGGTTCAGGCGGACATGACGGGCATGACCCAGATCAGCCAAGCGACAATCACGCAGGAGATGGCAGTGATCCTTTCAGCGATGATCCAGATTCCGAAGGGCTGAGCCCGATCACCCAAGGGGCCAACCTGCACTGGGATGAGCTGTTCCCCTTCATCTATATGAAACACTGGCCGTCGATAGCGCCGGGCGCGCTGGATGCGGGTTTCATGGAGGTTCCGCAAAAGATCCTGGCGAACAGCGTGTTCCTGCAAAGCCTTGTTTCAAAATCCCGGGACAGGTCAGGGCAGGAGGCTTTGGCGGTTACTTACGTGGATCCAAGCTCGAACACCGACAAAACACCAGGTGGGGATAGTTCGCCCCATCCGGCATCGGATGCGGGGCAATCCGGCAAGGCTCAGCCTGCGGCTGAACCGAACAAACCCAAAGGGTACATCTCCTCGAATGAAACGCTTGGCCCGCCATTCAGTTCTTACCCTGAACTGTGGCCGGCTCTGCGAGAGCTGCCGGAATTGTCGCTGGCCCAGATCACAGATCTGATCAAGGCCCGTCTGGGCGGATGGGCCGCATTCAAGGTTCTGGCAAATGCACCGGATGCGCAAAAGGAACTGGCCCGCATCTGGGAAAGCACTATTGCGCTGAACCTTCTGGCTGGCTGGCAAAAAGACGAACTTGCAGTTCTGATTCAGGTGTTGACTACCCATCACGTTCTGACCCGTGCACTGGCTGCAACCGAAGGAGGGCAGGCCAGTTTGATGACCGATCCGGTCACCGGGCAACAGATCAAAGCTTGGATGCATGCGACGCTGGTTTTGCCTGGCTCCATATTCGAGCCGAAAAAGCCTGCGCCGGTTGCGGCAAAGGATACAGATCATCAGATCCCTTTGAAATTGACAAAGCCCGGCTGGGTGCGCGCCTATTCATACGGGCTTGCCCGTTCGATCCGGTATCAGCCACTTGGGTATGAATTGGGCGACGTGCAGCGTATCGAAAATGTCTTGCGCGGTGAAATGCGCGAGACGCGAAACCGGAGGTTGCAGCGCCGCGAAAGCCATGAGGCACATTCCGATGTGACCACCAAAATTGCACGGCGGGACGAGGATACCTCGGTCTCGGACCTAATCAACCAGGTGCAAAAGACGTTGGCCGACCATGTCTCGACCACGCATGTCAACTCCTACGACACCCAGTACGGAATGCCGACAGATGGCAATAAGATGAGTGTTACCGGGAATTGGTGGGTGCAAGAGCAGCCAGCCGGAGGCTTTGCGAAAAACGACCTGAAATTCGCTCGCGACATCGTCGAGAAAACGGTGCGAAACCTGTCACGCGAAATGCGCCATACGCGCGAGGTATCCGAAGTTGAAGAAACCGAATACTCGGATGTGACTCGCTTTGACAATCGGCGGAACGGCACGGATATCCGCGGCATCTATCGCTGGGTGAACAGAAGCTTCCGCCTGCGCACGAAAAGCCTGGGCGAGGTTCTGATTTTTGAGATCATGGTCCCCAGCCCAGGCGAGAATCTGGTCAGGCACATCCGCCGGTCCTGGCAGCTTGATCTGCGCCCACCGAAATCGCCAGCTGAGTTCGGGATTGCCGGGTTTCAGAATCTGACGGACACGGCAGGCTCGACTGACGATGGCAAGGTTTTTTACCTTGATGCCTTTCAGGAATTCGGGGTGGAGGCGACCCGCATGGCGCCGCCATCCCAGCTTGTGGTGAGCCAAACGGTGCAAAGCCACACGCCAGTGGCAGAAGGCGCCCTGTTGATCCCAGGCGGCTTTGAGCCGATCAGTGCAACAGCCTCGGTGATGAGTGTCGGAACCCCGGCGGAAACCCATGTCATCGTGGGGTCGGTCGCCCTGCAACCTCAGCAAGCGGGGGGCAAAACCGCTCCTTCTGGTGCAAATGGCCATGCGGACAAGTCACCGCAGCCACTGCGCCTGCCTGTCAGCCAAGCCTCGGGCGCGCAGGTGCTGAGCGCCCAGCTGGATAAAGGGTTCGGAACCGGAACCTCTCCGGCGGATGAAGGCCATCCGCTTGGGTTCACCATTCTGTGCAGCCCCAAGCAAACCGCAGCCACACAATCGTCCGAGCCCAACTCTCCGCCGGATATGCCGGTTCCCGATCCTGCACCAATGCATCTGCAATCCGAATTGACCGGTTTCTTTGCGGCAACTCTTGAAGTGACGTGCCAACGGTCGGCGCAGACTTATTCCGATTGGCAATTCGAAACCTATAGGCTGATCAAGGAAGCGTATGCGCGGCAGCTAGAGGGATACCGTCGCAAACTGGAACAACAGGTGGCTGCGATTGAGGCTCAGAACCCTGCGTTCCTGAACAAGGCGGTGACGACGGAAATCCTGTCCGCGGCTCAGGAGCAAATCTTGACCCTCAGCGGGTCCGAGAAAGATGCCGTGGCCCCGGATTATGCCAAGCCGCGTATCCGGCACTATCTGCAACAAACGGTCGGGTGGTCCGACATCGCCACATTCATGGATATCGAGGACGAAGTCAGCGATCTGACAGGCGACCCCGCGGATCTTGCCCTGCGTGAGACCGTACCCGACCTGCGGTTCCGGGATTTTCTGCGCGCTGACCGTGTGCGCATTCTGGCACCGGTCGACAGAAAGCACGCGCGCAGTTTCCTGTATTTCCTGCGCACCGGTCGGATCTGGCCGGATGCAGACCATCTTGCCCCTTGCTTGCCCGAAGACGCCGAGATTGTGGCCCGGATAAAATCGGAACATACACAAGACGATGAAGGCAATGCGCAATCCTGGACGGTTCAGGTGCCCACGCATATGTGCATGCTGAGTGCGGATAGTGATCTGCCAGGTCAGGCGGATTCAGAATGAGACCGCCAGGCTTTCCGACCCCGCCCCGACCAAATGCTCCTGGCGGACCGCTTGAGCCGCAACAAGGCTGGGGTCCGTCTCCGGGCCGGGTATTGGGGATGCCGGTTGGCGCGGTGATCGCTTTTTCCGGGGAGCTTCTGGGACAATCCAAAAAGCTGGCGGGCGGGACCACTGATCTGCAACATTATGGCTGGAAGGTTTGCGACGGCTCACCTCTGTTGATTTCCGCTTATCCGGAATTGTTTGCCGCCATCGGATATCTGTTTGGTAAAGGCAAGGACGGAGAGTTTCGACTGCCTGATTACCAGGGCTATTTTCTGCGCGGCGTCGACCCCGGCGGGAAAGTCGATAAGGATCAGGACCAGAGGTACCGGACCGACAAAAAGAACCAGAAATATGACGGGGTAGGGTCGCTGCAACTGTCTGCGCTCCAGCAACACCAACATGTGCTGGAACAAAGCGACAGCACGGTTTCAAACGGAGTGTTAGGCCCGGAACCGGTTATCGCCCCCACACCCCAATCCAATTCGGGCAACGTCGTTAAAGGGTCGGCCCTGACCAGCGAGACCGAGACCCGCGCAATCAACATCTCGGTCTATTGGCTGATCAAATGTCGGTTGGATGCGGTGTTATGACAGATAGAAAAGGCCGATCTGATGGCATGTAGGCTGGGCAAAATTGTAAGGTCGTTTCGCAAACCATCGGGTCATATTCCCAAAGCGGCGCCAGATAAGGCGCAGGCAAAAGGGATAGATGTCAGTGATCATCAGCGGGATATCAATTGGCCGCAAGTCGCAGCCTCGGGTGTTTCTTTTGCGCTGATAAAGGCGACCGAAAGCGTCAGCATCAAGGATGCGTATTTTCAGCCAAATGTACTGGGCGCGAATGAGGTGGGTATCCTGTGCGGCGCCTATCACCTGCTTCACATCAGCCACCCGGCCAAGCCACAGGTCACGAATTTTGTCGATGCAGTGCAGGCAGTTATTTCGAAAGGCCCGGTTGGAAAATCCGGCCTTCTGCACCTGCCATTTACACTCGATCTTGAAGGCGTCCCGACGGCACAGGGGGCGGCCTATCGAAGCCTCGCGCTGGAATGGCTTACCAGCGTTCAGAGGGCTTTCGGAACGGTTCCGATGGTATATGCCAATCTGAACACCTGGGAGACCGAGCTGACCTCGGGTTTCGGGAACTACCCGGTCTGGCTGGCAGAATACGCAGCCAGACCCGCACCGAATGCTCCGCAATGGGAGTTTTGGCAGCACTCTACGAACGAGCGAGTGTCCGGTATTGCCCCAGAGGTTGATTTGGACGTGTATTGCGGATCGGTTCAGCAACTGAAGGCGCAGTACGGGGTGCAAAGTCGAAACTTATAATTGTCACAGTTCGATTCACCAAAATGTTCAGTTGCTAACTTGGGCAAACCCAAAAAACCGTAGTGCAACTCTGCAAAGGATTTGTGTGATCCCGGTTGGTTAGGATTGTTTTTGACCTGTCGTATGCGTCGAACAAAATGGCCCATCTACCTTATGAATCACCAGTTCTGGCTCGGTTTGGGTGACGTGGCGTAAGTCCCGAAATCAACACAATTTGATCTTGGGCGTTCCACATTGCCACCCGAAAGAAGAGGTCACGTTCGAATGTGGTGGGTTAAATGTGAACAGGGGTAAGGTTAACTGCAATGAGAATGAATCGACGAGTCTTCGTTAACTGCGCATCAGTCGCGACAGTTGCGACATTATTGCCAGTGGGGGGAAATGCACTGGCAATGGCCGCAGGTCAGGTAGCACACCGTATACTGGCCGCGGATAAGCTGAGTTTCCTCACAGAGAAGGTCGCCAAAGCCGTTGTGCTTTTGAGCCTCGGTGAAGAGGTGGAAAAAGATCTTGCAGAGCTGCAACATGCTCATGATGAGTTCGACAACATCCTATTGGGGTTCCGCGAAGGCAAAGGGTCTTCGGGTGTTGATCGCGAAAGGTTTGTATCCGTCAACAATGCTCTGAAAGAGGTAGAGACGCTTTGGGCGCCCTATCGCACAGCGGTTGAAGAAATCATCGCGGCCGGGTCTGTCGATGACGAACATCTTCATATGATTGTCGACAATGACGAGGTTCTGGAAAAGGCCTGTCACCATGTTGTTCGCAAGCTGGAAGAAGCTTACGGGGACGTGGACATTGATCTGGCGCTTGCGATTGCGCTGGACTTTGCGGGTCGCCAACGAATGCTGACGCAGAAAATCTGCAAAGAGATCGCTCTGGCTGCCACAGGCAAAGACACTGTTGAGCACCACGAGAAGTTCAAAAAGAACGCCAAGAAGTTTGGCAAGATCGTGGATGTGCTGATCGAAGGTGGTAGCAGTTCGATAACAATCGCCAAACCGCCAAGCAAAGCTGCGCGTGAAGCATTGACCGAAGTGCAGACGCATTGGGTCAAGTTGCAGCCCGTCGTCGAACAGCTGGACGGTGTTGATGTTCCGAATGTCGCAGATGTAACCCATTTCTGCGCCGAGATGGACGTTCTTGAAATCGAAGCCGAAAGGGCCGCGCTTCTGTACGAAGAGGCAATCAAGCTCGATTCCTGATCACCATCAGGGGCTTGGGTAACGCCTGGGCCTGAGTTCGGGGATATTTGCAATCCATGGCATTGCAATCACCGAGAAACTGTAAATCGCGCGATTTGGCTCATTCACCTCTGCAACGCATATCCACAAACCGCAGTGCAGCCACATTCGCGTCTTTTGATGCACAAAAACATGCATCAAAAAAACACCAAATGAGTGCTAACTCGAGGAGTTAAGATGTTAAATTCGACATTCCAGCGGCTGTTCGCCGCCTCTGTAATCACAGGTTGTATCACCACAGGCTCACTCGCGCAAGAGGTGCGTCTGGTCGGGAAAGACAGCAATATCGATGTTATTGGCAATCTTTTGTCGTCGAAAGACGGGAAATATCTGGTCGAAACCGATATTGGCGAGTTTGTGATCAACCAGGATCTTGTGACCTGTGAGGGCGAAGCCTGTCCGACCGAACAGACATACGTCTATGATCTTGAGATTTCCGCACCGGACGAAATCGCCGAAGTTCTGGTTCCGATTATTGCCGAGGGCTATGCCGCGGTCGCGTTGGAAGCCGAAGCCCAGCTGTATGACGAAAACGGTGAACCGGTTGATACCGAGACTGTCGATGTGGGCGACCACAAGTTTGGCGAAGAACATGACTTTGCCTTGGTGCTGAACGATCTGGAAGGCGACGACGTTGCCACGTTCGGCATTCATACGGCGAATGGTGCGCGCTTGTTCGAGCGGATGGCCAAGAAAGACGCGTCGATCATCTTCTCGGAAACACCGGCCGGTAAAGCGGATCGTTCAATCGTATCCGAAGGCGGTGGTGGAAATCTGCGCGATTTCGATCAGGAACGCGTCATTGCCGTGGACGGATTTGCGATGATCGTGAACCCTTTGAACCAGATCCCTGATCTGAGCGTTAAGCAGGCGCGCGATATCATGTCCGGCGACATTACAAACTGGTCCGAGGTTGGCGGGTCCGATGCACCCATTCACGTGTATTCCTTCGACCCTGACACCGAGGCTTATCACCACATTGAAAAGCTTCTGTTCAAAAAGTCGGACAAATCTCTGACAACTGAATCCAGTATCGTCCATGACAGAACCGAATTGACGACCGCGATCATGGAAGATGTCGCTGGCTTTGGTATCGTGAACTATGCGGCCAAGCGCTCGGCGCGCGCTGTTCCGCTGCGCACAACCTGCGGGATCATTCAGGACCCGAGCACCTTTAACCTCAAGACCGAAGAATACTATCTGCAGGAACGGGTTGTGGTCTACAACCGCGCGGATATCGACGGCTATGCGCGTGAATTGGTTGATTTTCTGGACACTGACGGGCTGGATGGACTGGTTGCAAAGGCTGGATATATCGACCTGTCGATCACAGCGGACAGTCAGGAGCGAGCTTCTGAACGGCTGGCGGCCGAGCTTGAAGAAGGTGAAAATGAATACGAGGCCGAACTGGTCGAGAGCCTTCTGAAAAACATGAATACCCATGATCGTCTTTCGACAACGTTCCGTTTTGCGCCCGGCTCTAAGCGTTTTGACAACAAGGCCGAGCGGGATTTGGCACGGATGATCAAATACCTGGGTGAGAGCAAACCAACCGAGGTCGTTATCGTTGGGTTTACAGATAACAAAGGCCCCTTTGACTCGAACCTGCTGATTTCGCAGGAGCGCGCCGAAGCCGCATTGGATCATCTGATCGAAGTGGCAACGGGTGGCGAGCTTGAAGGCATAACTCTGAAGGCATCCGGATACGGCGAGCTGGAACCCGTGGCCTGCAATGACAGCCCGCGTGGCCGCGCAATCAACCGCCGTGTTGAAGTGTGGATCAAAGAATAATCACATGATTGGAAGCCGCGGCCATTGTGCTGCGGCTTCCGCGTCACGCGTTAAAATTTATCCGGGGTTTTAGACGAGTATGATGAGTTTGTCCAAATACGCAGCTGCAGCAGGCTTTGTGGTCATTGCTTCTTCGGGGCACGCGCAGGATGTCACGCTGACCGCGAAAAACGGGTCCAGGTCGGTGACAGGTGAGCTGGTAGATATCCAGCCAGGGAAATTCATTGTCCGTTCCAATGTTGGTGTGCTTTCTCTGAACGCGTCTGAATTTCTTTGTCAGGGTTCAGGCTGCCCGAAAAGTTTGCCTTCGGATACCGACATGGTGGTTTCTGGCGCAGGAGGTCTGGCGGATATCCTCCTTCCTCTTGTCGTAGATGGGTTTGCCTCCGAACGGGAACTGTTCTCGGACACCTTTGATCTGCAGGGTGTACCATTGGGAGAGCAGCACGGATTTGACACAGATGCCGGCAAGGTTTCGACGATCGAAGGACGAAAGGCCTTTGATATCCTGATCACCGATGACTCGGCTGAACCAGTTCACAATATCCTTGTCAAAGAAGCGACCGGGCAGGACTTGTTCGAGTCTCTCATTGCCGGTCAGAGCGATTTGATTATCAGCGAGGAGCCGGTTTCAGCTGAAATGTACCGAAAGGCCAGGAAGAGTGGTCTTGGCGATCTTACAGCTTTGCAGCAAGAGCATGTGCTGGCGGTTGATGGCTATACGGCTTCGGTCAATCCTGGAAATAGCACGAAGGCTCTGACGGTTGATCAGATTTCGCAGATATTGTCCGGTGAAATTACCAACTGGAAACAGCTCGGCGGCCCGGATCAAAATATCAACGTCTACTCGCTGCCCAAATCCTCTGGGGCGTTTCACCGAATTGAGGGTTTGATCCTGTCTCCATTTGGGCGTGAGTTGTCCCCCGGCGCCGAAATCGTAAATTCTGATCGCGCACTTTCCCGTGCAATCGAATCCGACCTGTATGGCTTTGGTGTCATGCGGTATTCTACGATCCGCGATGCGAGGGCGGTGCCTCTGCTCAGCGAATGTGGCATTGTCCATCTGCCAAACCAGTTTTCGATGAAAACCGAAGAATATGGGCTACAAAATCGGGTGACCGCCTATAACGGTCGCGATTCCGGAAGCTTTACCACAGCCTTGGTGTCCTTTTTGGATAGTCCTGAAATTGACGGGCTGGTTTCAAAGTCCGGGGTCACAAGCCTGTCTGTTGTTGAACAGGAAGAGGACGCAAAGTTCGAACAGCTGAAAGCGAGCATCGAAGCCATGGCGGTTTCAGCAAATTCGGCTGAGATACGGTCCTATGTTGCGGAAAAATTAGCGACCAGGCGCCTTTCAACGACGTTCCGTTTTGCGCCCAGCTCGTCCAGTCTGGACAACAAGGCGAAGCGGGATATCGCCCGAATTGCTGAATATATCCGGGATGTCGAACCCTATAAAATTGTTTTGGCCGGTTTTGCCGATGCCGGCGGCAGCTTTGGCAAGAACCGACAGCTTTCGTTGGCGCGCGCCAAAAAGGTGCTTCAAGAGCTGAACAAAACCATCGAACCAAATGGCACTTTGGTCGAGGTGCGTGGTTACGGGGAAATGGCCCCGGTCGCGTGCAACACCAACTCGATTGGCCGTGCCAAAAACCGCCGTGTCGAAGTTTGGAGCGAACTAGAAGGGCCCGATGCCGAAGTAACCGCATGGGGAGAGTAAAGCATCATCCCCAGGTTCCTGACACCACTTTTGTACAGATTTTGTGAGCAACAATCGGCCGGCACCGGAACCAGCTGACCAAGGTAGGGTAAATATTTCCAATGGTACAACCAGTCCACTCAAACGAACATTTCCCGGACGAACTCGCTCCGGGCACCCGGCTATTGGCCGGCCAATACACGATTATTCGATTTCTCAACAGCGGCGGTTTTGGCATCACCTACTTGGCCAAAGACAGCCTTGAGCGCACGGTCGTGATTAAAGAGTGCTTTCCCGAGGCAATCTGCAGACGGAGTCAAACGGCCGTTCGTCCCCGTTCACAGTCTCATACGTCTTCCTATGAGGCACTTGTCAGGTCGTTCGAAACAGAAGCGCGCAATCAGTCGAAGCTTGTGCATCCGAACATCGCGGGTGTGCACCAGGTGTTCCGGGACAACGAAACCGCCTATATGGCGATCGATTTCATCGAAGGCAAAGACCTTCTGGATACGATCGAAGAGCGCGGCATCCTACCTCCGGAAGAAGTGAAAAACCTGCTGCGCACCACGCTCAAGGCGATTGGATTCATACACAGTAAGGGCATGCTTCACCGGGATATCTCCCCGGATAATATCTTAATCGACAAGGATGGCGAGCCCGTGGTGATCGACTTTGGTGCCGCGCGCGAAAGTGCAGCTAAATCCGACCGGGCCATGTCGATGTTGCGTGTCGTCAAAGAAGGGTATTCACCACAGGAGTTCTATCTGCAGGGCGGTGAGCAGGATCAATCCAGCGATCTTTACGCTTTGGCCGCTACATTTTACCATGTCATCAAAGGGTCCGCTCCGCAGGATAGCCAAACCCGTCTTGCTGCCTTGGCCCAGAACGGAACGGATTGTTACGATCCACTAGAAGGCGCTGTAGAAGGTTATCGCCCCGCTTTCCTTAGGGCGATAGATCGCGCTCTCAGCATCCCGCCCGAAGACAGATTCAAGTCCGTGCAGGAATGGCAGGACGCGATGGAAGAAAAGATGCCGATCGAAGCAAAGCCCGTTTTGGAATCTGCTGTCGAATTCAACGATACGGTCTCAGTCAACAAGAAACCATCGCGTGGTCGGTCGGGTCCCATTGCCCTGGTCGCGCTTATCGCCATCGGACTGGTCGGAGGCGCCGGCTATTATTTCAGTCAGAGTGGAGAATCCGGGCAGGGTGAAACGATGGTTGCTGAAACCAATGTGCCAGTAGTCGCCGAACAGGCCAAAGAAACTGTGGTTGCGACGGCGGTCGAGGCCACGCCTGCCGCTGTCGAGCCCGTGGCAGAAGTTGAAACTCCTGCCCCGGCTTCGCCCGGCGTAAATTGGATCAGTTGGACCGGCCCCGCCGTTGATTTGCCTTTCACGACTGTCACAACTGCGCAGCCAGAGGGCAGCTTTTCCATGGTCACACTTGTGCGCTCTGATCTTGATCAAGCGGCAACGGAATGGCTGAAATCCGGAACAATCATTTATGTGGTAAATGGCAATCTGGTAGTGGATGACGCCTCAATTATTCGTGCGATCCAGTCCAGTCAGACCGCATCGGATAGCGGTCAAATATCTGTGGACTTGCGGATTAGAACCGACGCCGACAGTCCGGTTACCGAACAGACCTTAAACGTCCAGATCGGACATGTGGTCGAACTGGCCAATGGCACTCAGTTCATTACCGTCAGTCAGGGAAATGGGAAGTGGATCACCAAGGTTCTGCGCGCACCATCATCCGTCGTGCCTGTCCGCGTCGGCGACATTGTTGTGTCCGAAGCCGCTTCGCAAATCGCGGTTGAAGGTGAAAACGACATTGCGCGCGTATTTGAGGAACTGACCAAAAATGGTGTGGAACTTGCGCAGCTGACAATTGCCCGAGATGGAGAATTGCAGGCTGTGGATCTGCCGCTCAATCCCTGATGCCTTCATGACCTGTGGTATAGGGTGGCGCCTGAACCGCCAGTAGCGGTCGCACTGGAGCTTTGATTGTCGCCTTTCATGTTTTGGTCCAGATCATTGAGAAGCCCCAGCACTGCAGGAAAGTACAGAATTTATTTGGAAGGGTTTTCTTCTTTCACTTTCGGAGAGATTTCTTATGCAGATTGGAAATGCCTTAAAACATCTGGCACGGGAACGTGCTGTCGAATTGTTTGACGTTGCGATAGCGATCAACCAGGGCGCACGTGACTATCAGGAAGATGCCATTCTGACCGAAATCCCGGCCGGATCCGATTTCGGAATTATTGTTCTGTCCGACGGTATGGGGGGGCACGCAGCAGGTGATGTTGCATCGAACCTCATCGTCCATGCGGTGATGAACTGCTGGAGATCCGCCGGCCTGAGCTGTGAGTCATCGAATGCTGAGGTGACAGATTTCCTTCATCGCGCGACCCAAGAGGCAAATAGCCAAGTTCGCCTCGCCAGCATCAAAGAGCAAAAAACCAAAGGCATGGGGGCGACTTTGGTTGCGCTGGTCTGCATCCAAGATCGTGTGTTTTGGCTTTCGATTGGGGACTCGCCGCTCTATCTCTGGCGTGACCAAAAGCTGATGCAGCTGAATGAGGATCACTCGATGGCGCCTCAGATAGATATGATGGCGAAACTGGGAATGCTGGACCCCGAAGCCGCGCGCTGTCATCCCGACCGGAACACGCTTATATCTGTCGTTTATGGCGGGGATATTGCCAAATTGGATTGCCCCGCTGATCCGCTGATACTTTGTGCCGACGATATTCTGATCGTCGCCTCCGATGGCCTTCAATTTCTACGCAATGATGAAATTTTGGATGTTGTCACGCAAGATTGCGAAAAGCGCAGCGCTGCTATCGCGCAAAACCTGATGGGGGCTTTGACAAAGTTGAACCATCCTGATCAGGACAATGTGGTGTTTTCGGTGGTGAAGTTCGGCGCGCCGTAAGGCTCCGAAGCTTTGGCGATGAAGATGGGTCTGGGCAATTTTCGGGCGCTAAATCCGTGTTTGCGATGCACTTTGGCTGCTGACTATCCTCGGGACTATTTCATGTCCAGGCCTGAACCGAAACCACAACTCTGCCGCCGGGTTCATCGCTCACCTCAACGCCCAATGCCTCTCCGACGCTCACCAATCCAAGACCGGCTTCTGCTAGTGTGTTTGCGTGCAAAAAACAGTCCCTGCCGTCATTGAAAACATTGACGAACCCATAGTTCTTTTCCTGACAAAACCACTTGACCCTAGCCGGCAGAACCGAGGTCGAGGCTATCTGCCGGGAGGCATTGCCATTCTGCTTTGCCGCTGCGGGGGATGCTTCTGACTGAATGCGCAGGATTTCGACAATTTGAAACCCCTTTGGCGCTTCGCGTGTCAGTGCCTCTACCGTGCATCCAGTGGCGATTGAGGTCTGGCCGAAATCGTGCAGCGCACTTTGATGCAGCAAAGCATCCTTGCCGGTCACAGAGCAGGTTAAAAAGCCATAGCCTTTTTTAGCCGAAAACCACTTCAATGTTCCTGTGATGTGCCCCAGTGAAACATCACCTAGTCTTGATCCGTCCATAACCGTTTACCATTAAGCGTCACAACCTTCGCCTGCAAACCTGATCAGTAAATGTGGTATTTATTAGTCATGTTTAAAAATATCTGCCTGACGCAAAGTCAAATTTGCAGTTGCTATTCCCGGGCGCCGAGCCGCGTGTGATCTGAGCGACCGGGTCAGAGCAAGCGTGCAGATATACCGCTCTAATTGGCTCAATCCGATTCCTCGCGGGTTTCAAATGACTCTCTCGCTCCCGGGACACGCAAGGTCATAGAAACTTGCGGCGGTTTCTCTGAAAACCGCTGTGTATTGGTAATTGAGAACGACCCCATTGCTCGGGTTACAACGAAATTCTCCGGCGTCGAGGTGGCGTGAGGGTCTGGATTTCTGAAGGTGTTGTGCAGAACTGGGCGTCACCTCGACGCAAGTAAGCCGATCACCCTCATAGTGGACATCACGGGTCTGAAAATGCGTAGCGGCGACGGTTGGCATGAAGAAAAGCACGGCATCAGGAAAGCCCGCAAAGCCTGGCGCAAGCTGCATATCGGGCTTGATCCGGAAACCGGCGATATCCCCGCAGCGGAGGTGGCCACGGAACATGTGGGCGAGAAACTGCGGCCAGATCTGCTCACCGATGTTGATGCCGATGTGAGCCGGTTTCTGGCGGGTTGTGCCTACGACGGCCATGGAGATCCGAGGACAGTAGCAACCCCTGCATCGAAATTGGCGAAGAAATTGAGCAACAGCAATGAAAACACACCGTAAAAAGCTGAAGACACCGCAAAACGGTTTGGTAGCAAAGCGTTGTGGCTACACGAAGAAGCATCGTAAGCTAAATTTTGTTTAAATATCGAGGAAAGCTGGTGTTTCTCAGTTTCCTGTTTGCAGCCGTACCAAGTTCTTTCACCGAACCGTTACGTGAGAACTGATTTTTTCAGTACCAAAAATGTCATCATCCCCAGGGGTGGAAGGGTTCTTTGCTCCTCTACGGCAAGCGCATCCTCTTGCAGAACTGTTTCAATATCGAAATCAGAATGCCAGCCAATCGTATTTGCGACCGGAGCAATCGCGCGTTCCAAGGATGCGAGCAACCCCCGCTTTCGTTGGAAATGGTTGGTAATCACTACTTTTCCACCCGGTTTACAGACCCGTGCTATTTCCGCCATTACCCTTTCCGGTTCCGGTACGACGGATAGCACGTGCATTGCCGCAACCGTATCGAAATAGTTGTCGGGAAAACCAAGCGTGCGGGCATCCATTTGCCTCAGCTCGACAACATGGTCCAGCGATAGATCTTTTGCTTTGTCGCGCGCCTTTTGCAGCATGTCCTCACTGAAATCGATTCCGGTCACTTGCGTTTCGGGCCCGTAATGTTCCAGCGAAAGTCCGGTGCCGACGCCAACCTCCAGAACTTTGCCTGGACGTCTATTGATAAAATCAACCGCCTGCTGCCGCCCGACATTGGTAACTGCCCCAAACGTCTTGTCGTAGATGGGGGCCCAGCGAGCATAGGAAGTTTGAACGGCTTTGATGTCCATATCGAGTCCTTAACGGTTAGAAGGTATTCCCCTGTCGAGCCACGCCCAGGCGACCGTGCCCACATATCCGAAACAAA
Organism: Ruegeria sp. CDSC079; assembly: GCF_059610505.1. Classification (NCBI taxonomy): domain Bacteria; kingdom Pseudomonadati; phylum Pseudomonadota; class Alphaproteobacteria; order Rhodobacterales; family Roseobacteraceae; genus Ruegeria; species Ruegeria sp. CDSC079. Next base: position 329,713 of record NZ_JBXWNT010000003.1, on the reverse strand, counting down.
GCACAATCAACGTAGCCCAGGCGAAAGTCAGCAATGCGGCCCCCGCAACAGCGACACCGATGAGAAAAAACTTTGCGTTCTCGCGCGAGATTCGCGTCGTCTTGAATGACCAAGTCGGTATTTGGCTGATAAGCAGAAGACCTATGATCACCATATAAAGGCAAATCAATATACTGGGCAGCAAAGGGGCATCGGCGAAGGCGAAGGACAGATACATTGGCAACATGACAAGCAGCGCCCCTGCAGGGGCGGGTACTCCCTCGAAATAGGCCCCATCTTGATCGCAGGTTTCGGATTTGCCGCCCACATTGAACCGGGCAAGTCGCATGACGCAGCACACCGCAAAAAACAAAACCGCAATCCAAGCCGCACTGCGTATATCCTGCAAGGCCCAGAAATAAAGAACGAGCGGTGGGGCGACCCCGAAGTTCAAGAAATCTGCAAGCGAGTCCAGTTCGGCCCCCAGTTTGCTGTCACTGCTGAGAAGGCGCGCAATACGGCCATCCAGCCCATCCAGCACACAGGCGGCAATTATCAACTGGACAGCGAGCACGTAATTGCCCTGAACGCCAAATCTGATTGCTGACAGGCCCGCGCATATGGCCGTTATGGTCAATGCATTCGGCAACAAATGGATCAGCGCAAACTCGGTCTCTTCCTGTTTGGGTGGTTTTTCCACTGATCCAGTTACCTACTTTTCTTCAGGCATGGGCAAACTGGCAAGGACGGTTTCGCCCGCAATCATCGTTTGCCCTACACGCACTTGTAGGACCATGCCATCAGGAAGATAAACATCCAGCCGCGACCCGAAGCGGATCAATCCAAATCGTTCTCCAGTTTGCATAGCTGCGCCTGGCTTCACGAAGCAGACAATCCGTCTGGCCACCAGGCCGGCAATCTGGACAACAGCCAGATTCTGACCGTTTTTCATACGAATGCGCAGGCTGTTGCGCTCATTATCAGCACTGGCCTTGTCCAGGGATGCGTTGAAAAATTTGCCGGGGCGATATGCAACAGCGGTAATCTCACCTTCAATTGGCGTGCGGTTCACATGACAGTTGAAGACACTCATGAACACACTGACACGGGTGAGAGGCGTGTCAGGCATCCCAAGCTCGTTCGGCGGCACCGCCGCTTCGATCAGCGAAACCACCCCGTCCGCTGGGCTGACGATCAACCCTTCTCCTGTGGGTGGCACGCGTTCCGGGTCGCGAAAGAAATAGTAGCACCAGATCGTGAGGCCGACACCAATCCAGCCCAGAATGTTAGACAGGAGAAACAGACCGAACGTAATGGCGGCAAAGATCGCGACAAACCGAATACCTTCCGGGTGCATCGGTTTGATGAACGTATCGCGCATGCGCATTGCAATCTTTCCCCTAGGTCAACTGATTGAACTTCATAAGTGGATTGGTAGGGAAGGCAAGTGGGACTATTACGGTGGGCAACGATTGATGGCGGGGTGTTACAATTTGATGGGTTCTACTGACAGCTTTTTTGATGCCCAGGTATTGGGGGTTGGACCAGGCGCCAGATTTTCGCTGTGGCATTCCGCACCGTTATAGATCCCTGATCCATGCAAAAAGCTCCAAATGCTCCATATTGCGATCTCTTTAGCACTCCATTGCAGGCAGCTTTTGGTCAGAGCCACTGTCAACAACCTCAATACCTGATGGCAGGCGGCGCGCCGCCAGCCATCTATCTTCTGAAAGATTAAGTGTTCTTCTTGGCCATAGCGTTATAGATAACACCGCCAAGTATCGCACCGATGATCCAGGCATATCCTGACAGAATTCCCAGTGCTGGCACCCAAACAGTAGCGACCGAGAATACTGAAGCAAAACCAAAGGCAATTAGTGCCGAGTCATTCCAACCGTTACCATAATGGTAGGCACCGCCTTCCATGTTGTAGAGGTCGTCCACATTCAGCTCTTCCTTCCGAATCTTGTAGTAATCTACGATCATGATCCCAAAGATCGGAGCCAGAGTCGCACCGAGCGTGTTCACGAACCCGGCAATGCCGATATTCGAGATAATGGCCGTCCAAAGACCGCCAATTACCAAGGCAAAGACTGAAGTGGCCAGACCTGCCTGACGGAAGCTGATCTTACCAGGGGCCAGGTTGGCTATGCCATTCACCGCCGGAATGAAGTTCGCGACCAGATTGATGCCAACGGTTGCAGCGAAGAAGGTAATCGCTGCGATGATGGCCAGCAGAACGCTGTCGGTCTTCTCGACGATCTCGGTCGGGTTGATGATTTCTTCACCAAAGACCACGGCGGCACCGCCAGTCGTCAAAAGCGCCAATGCCGAAAAAAGGATCATGTTCAGCGGCAAACCGGCAAGATTACCGGCCTTCATGGATGCCTTGTCGCGGGAATAGCGCGAAAAGTCCGAGAAGTTGATCATCACGGCTGAGAAATAGGCAACCATAGTTCCGAATATGGCGATGAAGCCTTTAACTTCAGATCCAAAGGTTCCTTCTGGGTTGGCGAAGATGGTCGCGGTTGCGCTCAGAAGCTGCCCGTCCGCGCGCTGCCATAGCACGATGACCAAGCCTATCATCACCGCATAGACGAATGGTCCGGCAAAGTTCAGGAATGTCTCGACCCAACCCATGCCGCGCCAGAAAATGACGATATGGAACACCCAAACGAGGAGAAAGGCAAGCCAGTCGATGCCCGTCAACCCTAACATCTCTGCACCACCGCTGATGCCTGTTATCGAACGGATCAACAATGAAAGGGCGGTCGAAGCGAAATAGACCTGAACGCCATACCAGAAGACAGCGACTGTGGCCCGCAATACTGCCGGTAGCTTGGATCCGGTTGTGCCCATACTGGCGCGCGCCAGAACCGGATAGGGGATACCGTATTTTTCTCCGGGCGCGCCGGATAGGTTCACCATCCACATAACGAACAGCCCCGCGAAGATGAGTGCCAGGAAAGCTGTCCAACCCCCAACGCCGTAGGATATAAAGAGCGACGCAACTAGCGAATAGCCAAACAGTGATTGAACATCGTTGGCCCAGATGTTGAAAATTGCAAACGCGCCCCAGGTTTTTTCATTGGGCGTGACCGGATTTAGCGTGTCACCTTCCGGATCTGTAGTACTTGCATTTTTTGCAGTTGTTTCTGCGGTTACCATAATGGTCCTCCCATTTTGCTTTCGGGGGGAAAGCCCCCAAGATTTGCGGCAATAGCCGCCCTTCGATTCAGGGTTTGTGGCCTGAACCGTTTCCGTCGCAGGGTTGCGACGTTCGTTCCCGTGTCGGCTTGTTGTCAGAGACAAATCAATCCAGTCCGATTGCATGTATCTGCAATCGGTTGATTTGCCCGTAGGCATCAAACTGGTGGATGTCTCAGCCTATCAGCGCTTTGCAATTGCCCAGTAGAAAACACCTCCAAATCCTGCGCCAATCACCCATGCAAAGCCTGACAGCGTATTCAGCATGGGAACCCAGACTGTGAGTACCGAAAATGTAGCCGGAAGGATGAACGACACGATCGCGGCCATATTCCATCCGTTACTGTAGAAATAGGGGCCGTCGCGGGCCGCCGAAAAAAGCTGATCAACGTCCAGCTCACCGGATTTCACCAGATAAAAATCTGCGATGATGATCCCATAAACAGGTGCCAGAACGGCGCCTAATGTGTTCACAAACCCCAAGATACCGATCTGGCTGATCGTCGATACCCAAAGCCCGCCAATCACCAGCGCGTAGGCCGAGGTAATTATCCCGGCAACGCGGAAATTGATCCGACTGGGCATAAGGTTCGCCAGATCGTATGCGGGTGGTATGAAGTTGGCGACGAGGTTGATGCCGACCGTGGCGGCCAGAAATGTCGCCGCCGCCAGGAGTGTTAGTGGCAAGGAATCGACCCTTGCAATTATAGCGGTCGGGTTGGTTAACGCCTCGCCCCAGATTGCGACAGTACCTGCCGTTACAATCAAAGCAATCAGGGAAAAGAAGGCGATATTGATCGGTAGACCGATCAGGTTACCCTTTCGCATTTCATCTTCTGACCGTACGAACCTGGAAAAATCGCCGAAATTGATCACCACGGCCGAAAAATAGGCGGTCATTGTGCCCACGACTGCAGTGAATGCGCCAAGTGAGTTGCCCTTGTAGTCGCCGGTTCCGCGGAAAATAGTGCCGACCTCCAGCCAGAGATCGTTGCCGACTTGGACCCAGATCATGATGGCCAGCGCCACCATCACCGCATACACAAATGGGCCAGCAAAATTGAGAAAACCGACAATCGGATCAATACCGTTCCAGAAAAGTGCAATCTGAAAGGCCCAGACAGCCAGAAAGGCACCCCACTCGATGACGCTGAGGCCCAGAAAGATTGCAGGGCCATTTTCCCCGATCAGTGCGACCATGGCCAAGGCAAGTGCAGTCGATGCAAAATATGTTTGTACACCGTACCAGAAGATAGCCACGACAGCCCGGATGAGGGCAGGGAAATTCGCCCCGCGAACGCCCATGCTGGCTCGTGCCATTACAGCAAATGGAATTCCATATTTGACACTGGGTTTGCCGATCAGGTTGACGAGCCCCATGACAATGAATCCCGCCAACACGATACCCGCAAACACCGCCCAGCCATTCAGCCCGTAAGTCAGGAACAGCGACGCCGCCAATGTATACCCAAACAGCGATTGAACATCGTTGGCCCAGACATTGAAGAGCTCAAACCAACCCCAATCGCGCTTCTCGATAGGAACGGGGGCCAGGTCCTCGTTGTAGAGGCTGGAATCCTTTGTAGCTTCTGTAAGAGAATGCTGCATTTCGTCCCGGTCATTCGCTGCGGCGATTGTCATTGCACAGATTCAGCGCTATTGTCGTGCAGAACTGCGTGCAATAAAACGGTCATAAATGCGTGCAAAAGTCAAGAACTACTGTGATCCAATCCTACGAGACTGATTTAAAATGGTAAAAATCGGATATGCGCGGGTATCATCGAAATGGTACCGAAGTGAGGTTCAACTCAGCGAGCTCAAGCGTCAGGGTTGCGACCGCATATGGAGCGATACCGCGCAGGACGGGACCAACCGAGGCGAAACGCTGGAGGAATTTCTGGCGGATGTTTCGGCTGGTGACGTAATCGTCGTGTCTCGTCTGTCTGCGATTGCTGACTCGATCGCAGAGCTATTCAATCTGTTAGAACGGCTTCACGAAAAAGGAGCGGCATTTCGGTCAATGTCTGAACCCTGGATCAATACCGCAGACGGGCGCGCGAGTATGGTCTTGGAAGTACTAGGCGGAGTCATCGACTATGAGCTTGGGTTGGCTGACCTGGAAAGCCGTGCAGTGGAAGATCGGCCCAAATCCTTCGGCCTGAGTAAAGGACGACCGCAAAAACTGAGCGCAACGGAACGCGAAGAGGCGATTTCCCTGCTATCGATGGGCAAGACTGCGGCAGAGATCGGTCGTATGCTGGGTGTGAGCAGATCCACAATCTCTCGGCTCAAGACTGCGCAAGCCGAACCCGGGTAAGAGAAATTATGTGTAATTTGCGCCTCTGCGCTTTTTCAATGCGAATTCAAAGATACCTGACCCACAATCTTTGATCACGGTTATACCCAAGTTCTTCGACCATCTTTTTTGAACTCAAGTTGAACTCTCTTGCGAGGTCTGTGATTTGGGCGGACCGAAAACTATCAGTGTTTCGAGCGAGTCCGCCGTCGTCAAAGGCGATCAACTCATGGGACCTGCCGCCCCAACGGACGATCCCACCACACAGCCGCTGACGTTCTGGATTGACTATTTCTGCCACGGGGTCGGCAAAGAAATCGCTCCATTTGAGGATACCGGTACTGACAGCTCGGGCAACCGCCTGTTCGATCGTCCGACTCTTGAGCTTGGTAGTGATGGAGGCAGTCAGAACATCGATCGTTCTCGAAGCGTGCCCCGTTTTCCTGGCAATGACAGTCGGTTTCAAACCCGACGCGAACATCTTCAACACATCCAGCTCATCCGCAGACAGGGAATCCGATGGAAAGTTGAATACGGTTTCTATGACATCAAGGGCAAGCAGATGCAGGACCTGCGCTTCCTGGCGTAGGGCAGGGAGCTTTTTCGCGGTCAAGGCGCTCCACTCAGGACGAGCCATATTGGACGTGACGGTAAACACGCCGCGCTCGCCAAAAGGGTTGATCACCGGAATGGAAAGACCGTTTTGTCCCACTCCAAACCTTCTGGCCGCTTGAAAAAGCGCTGCATAGTCGGCTTGGTCGTCGAACACTGCCCAGTCGATTGGTGCGATCATTTGGGCGCCGAAACGAATGAGGGGATCGGCCAGAACGAGATTGTTGTCGACGTAATACTTGACCCATTCCTCTGGAAATGTAGTGCAGCCATGAACGACATTATGATGCTTGTCGATGTGGGCGTAGGAGGCGTTTTCAAATCCAAACTTTTGGCAAATTTCCTGAATAAGAGCTTCCCCAGATTGCCAGAGATCCAGTTCAGAATTGCCAATATCTGCAATTTTCATAGATCGTCTTTCTGTCCTGCGTTGCCGTCGGGGCGGAGTAGCAACCTAAAACTGAACTAACTATTCGGGAATTCCCGTAGGCAACCGCACATTTGAATACGGGTCTGTTATGGGGACGGTAACAGAGCGGAAACCCGCTGATGAGACACATGAAATTGACTAGCTGGCAGCGCAAAACTCGTCACGGCAATAACCGTTTTTGTGGTCTTGCGCGGTTCAGTTTCCGTAGGTCGTGGGCATCTTGAGCGTGTGATCTAAGCCCATCCGGCGTCATGTATTTCATCTTGTCAGCAAGCGGCCAGGAACGAAATTCAGCCTTCATTTCGTCGACATCTGCAGCAGGGCAGGGGAGCGCAAAAAGCGCCGCTAGGGCTATGTGTCAGATAGCGATAAAGCCGTGAGCGATCACCGCGCAGCAAAAAGGTTCCTGAGACGGAACGCAGATGGTGAGATCATGTCGATGGTGATCCGCGTGCGGCGCAAGATCGTAGATTGGCCTGAAATAGCTTCTCAACTTATCCGTGATCACGACACGGGGTTTGCCGAACTGCGAGATCAATCGCTTTTAAAACGCCTTGCCGCCTTGGCGTTTCGCTGTGGTTAGACAAGAATATCAAGGGTATTCCCATTCGCATCCACTGCCCGCCAGAGCCAGCATTTCCAACCGTTAATCGGTAAACAACTCCTTGTAAATGCCATTTGTCGGTCGCCTTTGGCCGGTCCCGCTTGATGCAGTCGGCGAAATGACGGCCAAAGCGGTAAACCCATTGCCGGGCAGTTTCCGGGCTGACGATTACACTGCGCTCAGCAAGCAAATACTCGACAGTGGCCGTGCTGTGGGCGAAACGGAGATAAGCCCATACGGCTTAGGCGATGATCTCGCAGGGAAAGTGAAAGCCCTTCCGGCGCGGCATTGTCCGTGGCGTTCTCATGATGATCGGTTATCCCGGCGCAATCCCACGATCATCTTTGTAATGCCCTATGAAGCTGTAAACTATCAAATAATCTCTTGTGTTGCCCGATCTCGAGAGGCACGCGATACTTGAAAGCAAGACAGTTTCGAATGGTCGAAAATGTATAGACGCCAGGCAGATAGATTGGTGAAACAGCATGCGACAAGATAAAGAGCTTACTTTTGCAACGGCTCTGGCTAGTCACTCCAGAGAACTGGGTTTCCAATCGGAAAGACATGCACATGAGTATTATCAGGCTTCGTTGCTGAGCGCAGTCATGCAGGGCGTTTACGACGGGACCGTTTCCATCGAACAGCTGCTGGAACATGGAAACTTCGGCCTGGGTACGTTCAATGCGCTCGACGGAGAAATGATCGTGTTGGATGGCGTTGCCTATCGCCTCGACGGGAATGGCAATGCTTCGGTCGCAAGCGATAAGGCTCTGACACCTTATGCTGCCGTCATCAATTTCGAACCAGCGGTTTATCGATCTTTGGACAGAGAAACACAAAAGGATGCTCTTGAGGCCCAGCTTGATGCTTTGGCAGAGGCAAGAAACCTGTTCTATGCCGTTCGATTTACCGGCAACATTAAACACATAAAATACAGAAACGTCCTACGGCAGGAGAAACCATACAAACCTCTGCTGGAGGTTGTAAATACGCAGGCTGAGTTTGAGCTGAACAACGTCGAGGGGACAATTCTGGGTTTTCGATGCCCGGATTATGCCGTCGGGATCGGCGTCCCGGGCTATCACTTACACTTTATTTCCAGCGATCTGAGCAAAGGAGGACACGTCCTGGATTACACTCTGACCAACGGTCGAATTGAAATTGATCATACGTCTTCTCTGCATCTTGAACTTCCAGAAACCAGATCATTTTCAGACGCTAATCTGTCTGCAGGCGCTTCGGCCGACAGCATCCTAAGTGCAGAGAGTAACAATACTTAGGCACTTCTATGCAAGATGGTTATATGCAACTGTGCTCTAAGTTCGTTGCAATTGTCGTCTTATAATGCTGACTTTACTGGACGTCGCGTGCAAACAGTGCGTGCCGATCCGAAAGCGTAACCTATGGTCGATTCCGGTCCTGTAAATTTACAATATTTGACAAACCCACTCCTGAACAAAGGTACTGCCTTTTCTCTACACGAACGAGAAAAGCTTGGATTGCTAGGTCTTCTTCCGCCACACATCGAAACGCTCGAAACCCAGGGAGATCGTGCCTATGCCGCCTTTGAGCGCGAAGAGACACCGCTGGACAAACATGTCTATCTGCGTGGCCTGCAGGATGACAACGAGGTTCTGTTCTACGCTCTGTTGGTGCGGCATCTGACCGAGATGATGCCGATAATTTACACACCCGTTGTGGGTGACGCCTGCAAGCAGTTCAGTGAAATCTATGATCACCCACGCGGATTTATCATTTCGTACCCTGAGCGTGACCGGATCGATGACATACTTGAGAACGCCATCCTGACCTCTGTCGAAGCCATTGTCGTTACCGACGGAGAGCGGATTTTGGGTTTGGGTGATCAGGGTGCGGGCGGTATGGGAATTCCGATCGGAAAGCTCTCGCTTTATACCGCTGCAGGCGGGATTAGCCCGTCTGTAACGCTCCCGGTGGTATTGGACGTCGGCACCAACAATCAGGAACGGCTGGAAGATCCCCTTTATATCGGCTGGCGTCATGAGCGCATGACCGGGGATGACTATTTCGAGTTCGTCGATCTTTTTGTGCAGGCGGTAATGCGCAAGTGGCCGGATGTGTTGCTGCAATTCGAGGATTTTGCACAGCAACATGCGGCACCCCTGCTTGCGCGGTATCGCGATCAGCTCTGTACATTCAATGATGATATCCAGGGCACGGCTGCGGTAACGGCGGGCACTTTGCTGGCTGCCTCAGATGTCACCGGCATTCCACTAAGGGACGCTACCATCGCGTTCCTCGGCGCCGGGTCAGCGGGAGTGGGTATCGCAGAACAATTAGTTCAACTCATGATCCGGCAAGGACTATCCGAAACCGAGGCGCGTGAGCGCGTCTACATGGTGGATCGGAATGGCCTGTTAACCGATGCGATGACAGATCTTCTGCCGTTCCAGAAGCAGGTTGTCCAACCCTTCAACAAAGTGAGGAACTGGTCCAATGGTGAAATTTCCCTGTTGGATGTGATTAATCAGGCCAAACCCAATATTTTGGTGGGTGTCAGCGGTCAGGCAGGCTTGTTCTCTGAAGAAATCATCCGTGCAATGGCGGCTCAGACTGATCATCCTGTCGTGTTGCCGCTTTCGAACCCGACATCGCGAATTGAGGCCGCGCCCGCAGATATTATCGACTGGTCAGGTGGCCTTGCAATAGTCGCCACCGGAAGCCCGTTTGATCCCGTTGTCTACAACGGCAAGACGCACTATGTCGCGCAATGCAATAATTCCTACATTTTCCCGGGTATGGGCTTGGGTGTGCTGGCGGCAGGAGCGCGCCGAGTCACTGATGGAATGTTCATGGCCGCCGCCGAGGCCTTGGCTGCATTATCGCCTGCGAAGTCCGATCGCACCGCAAGCCTGCTGCCCGATGTGGAGGACATTCGCCAGGTCAGCAAAGCTATTGCATTTGCCGTTGGTCAACAGGCGCAATCGGACGGGGTTGCGCATAAATCCTCAGAAAATGACCTGAAAGCGGCGATAGAGACGAAGTTCTGGATCCCGCACTATGAGGCAATGGCCTGAAGCAGACCCGCGCTGGAGTGACCAGAGCGCTATTCTTCGCGCAGTCAGAACCCACCTAGTCTGTTGTAGTGAATGAGCGCAGTTCGGAACAGGACGGTTACGCCACCGCACGCCCGAGTGGTTTTTGCATCGCAGCACAAAGGGCACCCACCAGCAGGACGGCAGAGGCCACTACAAGGCTATCTCCAATTTCTCCGGTTATGTCTCCGATGACGCCGGCTCCGATCGGTCCGAGTGTTTGTGAGATAGCGAAAACAACTGTAAAAAAGCTTACGGTTGCACCCCAATCCTGCTGATCCAGATTCTGGCGGACAAAGCTGGTGACAGCAGTGGGCGGCATAAAGACCGACAGCCCAAACACGAGCGCCGACATGATCAATCCATATCCGTTTGGAACAAGGATCGGCAGGGCTGAACCACAAGCGACGCCGGCTAAGATCAACGCCAATGGCGTCCCAGAAGCGAAGCGGGCTAATATCCCACGCCAAACAAATGGCGACGCCATAATGCTGAATCCAAGGATCATCCACGTTGCCGTGGTCAACAGGACACTGGAATGCTGCTCCTTCATCCAGACAGCGATGAAAGTTACGTAGACTATGTAACCCAACCCAAACAGCGCGTATCCGCCGAGTTCGCCTAACATCCTGCGCACCGGAGGAATGGAAGGAAGCGCTGCGTCGTGCTCGGCTTTGTTTAGCTTTGTGGACGCCCAAACGGAAAATGGACAAATGATCAGAGCTGCAATCCCAACTCCGATCCACGCCCAGTCCCAGTATTGCGGCCCGAAAACGTCCAGCATAGCCGGAAGGGTTGCACCACATAAGGCGATACCAAACCCACCGCCGCCGCCAAAGTACAAGGCGATAGCCAGTGCATTCCTTCGGGCGCAGTTCTGGAACAGAGATGCCGCCAGAACGCCGCCTGATACAAAGGAAAGAGCGCCGAACAACCCCACCAATGTACGACAAGCGGTTTGAAATACGAGGTCCTCATTTAACCCTGTCATTAACAGACACAGTGCGGTCGCCACAGTGCCGCCAGCAAACAACCGTGACGGCGAAATATGGCGGATCAGGAAAAGTGTTAGGATTGCACCCATTATGTAGCCAATCGAATTGGCGGTGTTTAGCCAACCAGATTGAGTGAGGTTCCAGCCGAGGCTACTTTTCATTGATGGTAGAATTAGGCCGTATGCAAAGCGGCCAAAGGCGTTGGATATGCTGACGCCAAGCGCAAGGCCCAGCAATATGAGCCAAGGGTTAGTAGTTTTTGCCGAAGTCATGAATATTCTTCCAGGTTGAACAACACCGTGCCCCATTGTGGGTGGCTGTGCAATCTCAACAGATCCTAGTCAGCCCCGTGCGGCTTAACCTGAGAAACAGCAGATTGAATATTCTCAACAAGCTGCCGCGCTGCTTTCGTCTACGCTATGTGAGTTCAACTGAGCAACGACCTGCCAGTTTGGATGGCCGGGTGTTGAGCTTGCTTCAGAGGTCGCTCGACTGCGAGACGACATTCTGCTTCGTCGCAATCGTCTGTCGGCTTTTCAGTCGACACCTCCGAGTTACCTGACTCCTGGTGAAACGCTGTACGTTTGTGGCATTTCGACGAGCATATGTGTGTCGTCGACGGCCATTGCGGGCGAATATATCGACAATATCTTACAATAGCACACCGCCATGACCGGGAACCGCTCGAGAAACGCAAACCTTGCGAATGCTGCGATCGGTCGTCAACGACCGCTTTGGGGAAGCTGCACTGCGGCGCTAACCAAGCTCACGAACGCCAGGTATGTGCCCGTCCGGGAATTCTGTTTGAGGTGGGGCAGGGGATAATGCTGCACCGGCTGTGACGGCCGCTCTGAGCCCAACGTCACGAATGCTGCGCTTTGCGCGAGCGTCCGCTTTTCACCGGTTGTCCAAGAAGCAGAACTACAGAAATACAAATCTTCCAACTGGCATCGCGATGTTGGATCGGCTACGGGACGGTTATGTGAGGATTCTCTTCCAAACTCTCTGTGGTGTATTGTGACTGCTTTGACAGTCGCACTCATAGCTGAGGGCTTTGCGCATCGGACAGCTCCCACGTCTACGCCCCCGGAACTCACCGCCTACATCGCAGCAGACGGGCAGTTGAGCGGCATCTGCAGAAATATAGATGGCGACAGCGCACCAGTGACCGTTGATTGCGAAGCTTGCCGCATCAGCAACACGTCCGTTCTGCTTCAAGACAGTTGTCCACGCTTCGTACAGACCACAGCAACGCGAACTTTCGAATTTATCGCCAAACGCGTTGCCGAGCGCAATGATCTCGATCCCGCGCGTTTGACCCGCGCCCTGCCTCACGCCTGATTTCATTACCTTTTATTGAAATCAAAGATGCCCGTATCCCGCTGGATGCGGCGCGATTGTGCTTGGAGGCCGCTAAATGACTATTACCGATACACCTGCGCAGTCCGGGGGCGGCGCAAACAAACTCTACTTCGCGGCATGGCGCTGGCATTTTTACGCTGGTCTTTATGTCATTCCAATCTGAGCAAATTGATTGTGACACATCCTACTGCTTGAGAATCAGGGTCTGATGGTTCCTGACCAACCCGCAGCCTTCATTGCACTGATCAGCTCTTGAACTGGCTGTGGGTCTACAAACACTCGAGCCTTCAGTGCTTCGAGAGGGAAGCTTGGCCAAGTGTCCGAAAATACTTTTGCAAGCCGCTGTGCCTCTGCTTGTTCTCCGTTCCTCCAGTGGGCTGCCATAAGGTAAGCTGCGGAAATTGGTCCGAACGGCCCACCACGCGATATTGTTTCATCAAACGTCCTGATTGCGGCAGCATAGTCTCCCGTATGGAACTGAGCCGCACCCAATGCATTGTCAAATACAAGTCCCCCTCCTTGTGGGGCCAGGACTCTATATCGCGCTGATTGAGACAAAACTCGTTCAAAATCAGATGTATAAAGGGAAATCAAGGCATCGAATTCAGCAACATGTGAATCATCGGGTGCCAAACCTACGGCCCGTTGGGATAATCGAACTGCGCTATCGTAATTGCCCACCCCAAATTCAAACCAGGCTCGCGCTGAAAGCGGCCATGCTGCATCCGGAGCCAATTCCAAAGCATAAGCACTATTCTTGTCGGCCGCGTGCAAAAACTCATCAGAACCTGGATCGCCAGATTTCATGATGGCGAACATGGTTTCGACCTGAGAAGCGCCAGCATACCCCCCGTAATAAAACGGATCTCGTTCAATTGCTGTTTGGAATATCAACAACGCAGGTTGAAGGCGTGCCAAATCTGTAACCGGAAAAATCAGATCCCGGCCAGCGTTGCTTAGGTTCATTGCTTCGACGCGGGCTGGCGACACGTCGTAGATCGCAGTTTTGCCAGTTATTGGAGCAACAGATTTCGAACCGCGGCCGATCAGAACACCGACTAGAATACCGGCTACTAGAAGTGAAAGCGAGATAACGACTGCGTAAGCCTGTCGCCTTCCGCGTAATGGTTGTCTGCTTCGATTGGAGCCCGGCAAAAACTCGGGTGCGTAACTTCCGACAGGCAATGAGATTACCAATTCGTCAGCGATCCCATTACTTTCATAATAAGCTTGGAGTTTTCGCCGAACACGTCCCGCATCCACGCGTACGACGCCTTCGCGTTTCAATAGCTCATCCGCGTCGTATCCATAAACATCCATCGCAATGGTTTTGGCGCGTATCTCGTTGGAACGACCCTCGAGCGATTCCATCACAACATAAGACAGAAAAGATCGCATGCGGGCGGACCCTTTGAATTCATCTGACTTCTGAACCCTATCCAACGCATCGCGCACCTGCTCGGCCGAGAACTGTTGAGTTTCATTCTGTTCCTGATCGTCCATGCTGACGGTCAAAGAACTATCCTTTCGCAATAAGGGTTTGTCGCCATGGTGCTACGGTAGCATGCGGCTTTATACGTTCAATACATATTCTGTTGGATGCATGCTTGGCAAACGAATGCCTGAAGGGCGCTGCCAATGACGGATGATGAGTTCTTTGAATCCCAATTTCCCGAAGCGGGTCGCCTGCTGCAGGACCTGCGGGCAAAAGACCAAGAGTTTGATCGAATTTGCCGCGACTACAAAGAGGTCTTCGCCGAACTGGCGGTGCCGCCAAGGTCGCAGTCTGTTCTTCAGATGCGCTATCTCGCCGATCTGGCAGAAAGCCTTTCGGACCTGCGCAGCAGTATTGACGGACGGTTGCAGGCGCATGGCCTTGATTCGGAATCGGTACGGAACAAAGATTTGGAGGTTTGACATGAGACTTAGATACATTTTGCCTGCGTTGTTGATTGGTGCCGGCTCCGCGCTTGCTCAGGAAACCCCGATTGTTCATGACGGCGAGTTCGAATTCCTTCGCGCGCAGTTTGGTGAGGCATGGGATGCGCAAGACGTTGAAGTCGACGCCAAGCTGACCGAAATTCGTGCGGCCAATGGCGGCAAGCCTCCTAATTTCCTCTACATCTTGATCGATGATGTAAGCTTTGGTCAGATGGGTGACCGCAAGATGAATTACGTCATGGGGATCGAGACACCCAGCATCAATCAGTTGGCTACCGAAGGCATGTCGCTGATGCGCATGTATACCGAACCCTCTTGTACTCCCACACGTACCGCCATGCTGACGGGGCGCCACCCAATACGCGCCGGTGTCGAAGAGGTCAAAGTGGCTTTGGTCGGAGAAGGTCTTCCGACCAGCGAAGTGACACTGCCGGAGATACTGAAACAAGTCGGCTACAATACGGCGCATATCGGCAAATGGCACCAAGGTGACATTGAGCAATCGTACCCACACAATCAGGGATTCGACTGGGCCGCATTTCCACTACACCAGCAAGTGCAGCTGAGCCTCATGATCCCCGAGGCAATGAGGTCCAACGCCATGCTCGGCTACGTGCCCGAGGGGCAGAACAATCAGTTCCTGCTGGATGAGCGCTTCAAGCCATATGGTCTTGTCACCGGTGTCGAGGCCGAAGCCGGTGGGCCCGCCCTGGAAGTAGACATGTCAGCCGGTGAGGTTTGGACGCAGGCCAAATATGAAGAGATGAACGAACGATATCAACGGCAGGCGCTGGAGCAACTCGAACGTGTAGCCTCCGAGGATGCGCCGTTCTTCTTACAATACTGGCCGCTGTACCCGTTGAACTTCGTCTACCCGGATCAGGCAATTTCACGAAATGGCGGGTTTCATGCCGACAAGCTGCAACTGCTTGATGGATGGATTGGAGATCTCTTGGCCAAGCTTGAAGAAACCGGCACGGCAGACAACACAATTGTTGTTCTGATGGCAGATAATGGTCTGATGTATCACTATGAAGGCTCATCCGGCCTGAACCAACTAATCTATCGCGGAGGCAAAACTCAGCATCTTGAAGGCGGAGTAAGAACCGATGCGTTCATTCGCTGGCCCGGTGTGATCGAACCCAACACTGCAGCTGGCGACATCGTTCATGTTTCAGATATCTTCACCACAATGGCGCGAATTGCCGGAGCCACCGCCTTTATCCCAAGGGACCGTGTGATAGACGGCATTGACCAGACGGCGTTACTGTTGAACGGCGAGGGGAACGGTCGGCGTGACTATGTCTATGTCTACGAAGGCCCTGTCTTGCGCTCGGTCGTTAAACAAGAATTCAAGATGCACCTTCCTGCCCCTGGTCAACCCGGCGCGGCTGCTCCAACCTATAACATCTATCGGGACCCTCGTGAGGAACACCCGTTGGTTGGCTACTCGCTTTGGGCCGGTGCATCTTTTCAGGATATGATAAAGCGCCACCAGAAGATGATCGCCAAATATCCACATTCAGAGATCGGCAAAGGTACCCCCTATGAGGGCATCGAAAACCTGCGTCCGGAAACTGAACTGACCCGTGATGTATTCATGAGCTGGCAGTGACGTCGCAAATTTAAATAAATATCTGAATATAACGATGTTACAATTGGTTAACGCATCAAAGATCAAACACCGAAGCTCGGCTTCAAACCTGGGGGAGACGGAATGAAACTACAATGGCTTCTGGTTTTTTGTGCAGGCGTTACGGCACCACCTTTGCAAGCGCAGGAAGACCCAATTCAACACGATGCCGAATTCTATATTCTGCAGGCACAACATGCAGAACAATGGGCACAGGATGATACCGCTGTTGATGATGCTCTGGCCGCTTTTCGTGACGGTAACAATGGGCAGCCCCCAAACATAGTCAGCGTTCTGATCGACGATATGGGCTTCGGCGACATGGGCATCCCCGAGCTAAACGCTGTGCGAGGTTATGAAACGCCGAATATCAACGACTTTTCCGATCAGGCGATGCGAATGGTGCGCATGTATACTGAACCTTCGTGCACGCCGACCCGCGTGGCACAAATGACCGGGCGGTTGCCCGTACGCATGGGTATGGGCGACACAACGGTGGACATTGCCGGGTTTGGCTTACCGGAAAACGAGGTCACCTTGGCCGAAATTCTGAAACAGGCGGGTTATGCGACCAGCCATGTCGGCAAATGGCACATGGGCGATATCGCCGAAAGCTGGGCGATGAATCAGGGTTTTGACTATGCCCAGCACGCCATCCACCAACAGGGCCAGCTGACGATCTTCAATGATGATGCGATCAAAGAACAGGTCTCGGTCGCGATCCGTGACTATGACGACAAATATACGCTGGACGGCTGGTTCCGGCCGGACTCTGCCGCGATGATGACAGTCATCGAAGGGGAAACCGGCGGGCCCATCCGCGAAATTCGCATGGAAACCGGCGAACGCTGGAACGCTGCGAAGTACGATGAGATGAACCAGGGGTTTCAGGACAAGACGATGGAAGAATTGGATCGCCTAGCAAGTGGTGAAGACCCGTTTTTCTTACAATACTGGCCGATGATCCCGCTGGACAACACCCGTGCCGGGCGGTCGGGGCCAGAGAGCGTTAATGGTGGCCTGTATGTGGACAAAATGCAGTTGCTCGATCAGTGGTTGGGCGACTTGTTCGCGCGGCTGGAAGAGTTGGGCTTGACGGAAAACACTGTGGTTGTGGTCATGGGTGACAATGGCCATTTCACCAAATACGCGCCGCAATCCGGGTTCACCCCGCTGATCTATGCTGGCGGCAAAGGTGACACGACTGAAGGCGGTATACGAGTTGACGCCTTCATTCGCTGGCCCGGTATGATCGAGGCTGACGGGTTGCTTAACAGCATCATCCATGTCTCGGACCTCTATACCACTTTGTCGCGCTTTGCCGGAGCAGATCAGTATATTCCGCGGGATCGCCTTGTAGATGGGGTGGACCAGTCGGCCGCCTTGTTGTTCACCGATGAAACCAAATCTCGCCGCGATCACGTCATCGTCTATTCGGTGAACAAGCCCGAGGCGGTCGTGAAAGACCAGCTAAAGCTGAAACTGCCGGGACCAGGCGAAAGCGCCATTCTTGCAAAGTTCTTTGATCTCTATCGGGACACGCGCGAAGAATACTCGGTCTCGACCGAGGTTGGCGCCTGGGGAGGGCAGGAATTCGCTCGGATTCTGGGCCGCCACATGGCCCGCAAAGAGAAATTCCCCGATACCGCGCCCGCCTATGGCGTGCCCTATGAAGGGATCGAGAACATCCGCCCCGAAACCCAACAGGCAGTTGAGGCTTTCATGATCAAGCGCGCGTCACCACAGAAGTAAGCCTAATCCTTCGCAATAAACCTGTGAAGGACTGTGTTAATCAAGGTCGAGGGTCACAGCATGTTTGGTAGCATAATATTCGCACTGGGATTGATTGTGTCTCTCGGCATCGGGTTTGTCTATTTTCGCGATCTGGGCGACGTCTCTCAAATGCTGCTGAAGGTAAAGCGCGAGAATATGGTGCGCTTTATCCGCAATGAATATCGCCTGATCGGTATCGGACTTGGCGGGTTTGCAGCGGCAACACTTGCGCATTTCCTTTTGGGCGGTGGCCCTTTCTGGCTTTGGCTCATAGCGGCTGTGCTTACTCTTCTTCTTTATGGGTTTCCCTACGTTTGGGTGCATTTGGGTCTAAGGAACCAGCTCAATGACGCACAGTACTTTCCAATTGAAGAAGCCCGCAAATATGTCGGACCAACTGCGCCTGTCATAGTCATCGAAAACAACGGCCAAGCGCGCGCGCACCCGGATGCGCAGATTATGCGCCCTCATCTGGCCGGGAATGTAGATGGCTTGGGTGGCGAAGACGTGGTCATGACCTACTGCGCTATGGCCAATCTGGGTCAGGGTTACATTCCGCGAATAGAAGGACGACGGTTGAATCTCGAGGTTTTGGCCCAGCATGGCAATAACCTAATCCTGCGCGATAACGACACGGGCGAGCCGATCCAGCACATCTATGGTTTCCGCGAGGCGGACCGCGACCCTAACTCCGACGGTCCTGCCTGCCCCCTTCGACCCGAAGCGCAAATGGAGCCCTGGCCAACCTTTCGAATGACGTTCCGCGGGTTTCAGAAGGCCTATCCTGACGGTGAGGTATTTCTGAACAAGCCATCCCCGAACCCATTTTTGCGCCTGCTGGATATGATGACCGAGATCACGTTTGGCTGGGGCATCGGACGCCAGCATCAGGAAGACGCGCCTGTGATGGACAACATGGATCGTTCAGACGATCGGTTACCAAATAAAACCTACGTTTGGGGAATTACGATCGGTAAGGATGCGGTTTGCTGGACTGATGATTTCATCGTCGAGAACGAGTGGATCGTGAATGCCAATGTCGGCGGACGAGATGTCGTGGTCAGCCTGGATCCAAAGTATGAAAGCCTAGGCGTTTGGTACAACGACTTTGGTCAACCTGTGAGCCATTGCGATTTTTGGGGCCATTCAGATCAGGGTCAGCTAAAACGTGTCGAAACCCTGCGCGCAGGCGCATTCTGGCATGTCTGGTCCGAGTTCTTCCCGAACACAGATATTAATCGTGTCGGCAGCGTTTCCATGGCAACCGAAGGAGCTGTAGAATGAGGCCCATGGCCAAACAACCACAAACCAAAGACCATTTATTCAAACTTGATTGTTTGACGGGAGGGACAGAATGATTTCGTCAATTTGGGTGAAAAGCTGCGCTTGCGGAGTAGCTTTTTTTGCATCTGTGGCCACAGTGGCTTCGGCTCAACAATCCGATTGGTCATATGAGGCCACAATCTACCTGTTCATGCCGGAAACAGAGACTACATTGGACACACCTTTGGGCACTCTGGACGGTACGCTCAGCTTTTCGGATGCGTTGGAAAACCTCGATTTTGCCTTTATGAGTGCGTTCTCGGCCACCAACGGACGTTGGCTGATACTTGCAGATTACAACTACACAGACTTATCGTTCAGTAACAGCGCTCCTGGACCTGTCGGCTCGGGTCTGGAGACATCATTTACCACACAATACCTGAGTGGCTATGTTGGCTACAGAGTGTATGAAGCGCCAACTATCACCGTTGACGTCGCCGGGGGTTTCCGGTGGTTCAGCACCGAAACGGAATTTACCCTTCTACCCGGCGCGGCACCGGGGCGCACAACAACGGCAGACGATAGCTGGACCGACCCTGTCATCGGCGCCAGAGCACGGGTACAGTTCTCGGACAAGTGGTCGGGCTCCGGTTTTGTCGACTACGGAGGCTTCCGCAGCGACAGTGAAACCTGGCAGATTCTGCTGACGGCAGATTACGCAATCAACGACAGGTGGCTGATCCGCGGTGGCTATCGCTATATCTCATTCGATCATGAAATCGACGGCAACGATTTTACATTTGATCAGTCGGGGCCTGTGCTAGGCGCAACTTATCGGTTCTAAAATTCTTTGTTGGCGAACCCGAGACAAGGTTGTGATGTTACGAACGTCGTTTGATTGGCGCGATTCAATTGTAAAAAGGTTTAGAGAATCAAATTCGCATGTGCCCTCAGATTTGTTTTCGTGCCTGGCCCCAGATCTTGACCTCCGGCATCGATAGCTGGATGGAGTTTGTTGTAGCCTTAGAAAGGCTAGCAATGAATGAGACAAGTCTGAGGTAGCGATGCCACTTTCGACCGCGGAGTGAGAATTCACCTAGGCTAGCTTTCGCAATCGCAGCGAATGTCTGAAATGCGGGTTGTTAACGCAATATTTCAAAGGGCTGATGGATGTCGGCTAAGGGCCGTTCAAATCGATGGCGAGTGGTTCTTGAACCGAAATGCTGCGCTGCACCCAAGGTCTTGAAAGAGCCCAAAACGACCAATGCTGCAGAGCGCAGCAATGTCTGTTTTTGAACGTGCTCAAGTCCTAACGGACAAAAGCCAGCGTCAGGACGAAGGGTTGCGCATTGGTTTATTGAACCAATCGCTTGGACAAAATCTGGACTGCCGCTTCAAACCTTTGCGGGTCCTGTGCCACTCGGGCTGCCAGTTGTGCGCCCTCGAGCAAAGGCATTGTTGCGGCGGCTTCTGCTGCCGGATCGGCAACATGTAGGATCGTTCCATCGCCCTGACCCAGTGAAAATACCCTCGCAAGCCATTCGGTCATCATTGTGCGAAAACGGTTCATCTCGGCAATCGTGTCTGCTGATAGATTTTCTGTACTGGTCGAAAAAGACACGCACAGGCACAAGCTTTGACCACCTTCAAGTGCGCCACGATACCGCTTGATCAAAGCGGCCAAGCGCGTCGCCCCTGTTGCATGGTCTTGATCAATCTCGCCACAGGCGGTTTCCAAATCTGAATAATACCGCTGCATCAGCGCGACGGCCAAAGCTGCCTTGCTGGCGAAATGATGGTGAATGCTGGCCTTTGTGATTCCGACGTCGGCGGCCAGGTCGGCATAGCTGAACCCATCAAAGCCACGCCTGCGCGCGGCCCGTTCAGCCGAATT
Organism: Ruegeria sp. CDSC079; assembly: GCF_059610505.1. Taxonomy (NCBI): domain Bacteria; kingdom Pseudomonadati; phylum Pseudomonadota; class Alphaproteobacteria; order Rhodobacterales; family Roseobacteraceae; genus Ruegeria; species Ruegeria sp. CDSC079. Next base: position 308,650 of record NZ_JBXWNT010000003.1, on the reverse strand, counting down.
GAGCAGAGTTGTCTTGGTGTCGGTCGCCATGTGTTATCCAAGATTTTGGGCGTTTAGGCTGTGTAGGACATTCTCTGCCGCTTCCAAAGCACCTTCGATATAGCCGCCGAAAACCGGGGCGACCTCTGTTCCTGCGAAATGCAGCTTTCCGTTCCACAGATTGCTCATCGCCTTCGGTAGACCGTATGTCGGATGGGCATATAGCGGTGCCTTATCCGCCTCAGTTGCAGTGTAGGGATCAATGGCCCAGTCTTTCAAGTAGAGCTTTTGGGGCTCGGCGGCTTCAGGCCCGAACAACCGTGTTAATTGAGCGTGCAGGTGCTGACGCAGCAGTTGTTCGTCCGCGCGACCTTGGGGCGGTACACCGATGAAGCCAAATAGCGCGTATGGTCCGCCCTCAGGGGGGGATGCATCATGGATTTCGACCATCGGTCCTTTCCGGCTCATTGCATCACCGGACAGTCCTTGTTTGCGCCAGAATGGTTTGTCGTACACCGCAACAGCCTTGGCCTGACCGGCCATCCATGTCGCGATGCCTTTCATGGTTTGGGCGGCTTCGACAGACAATGCGGGCGAAAACGCGATTTCGGCCGCAACACGTGGGGGCACAGCGAGGACAGCTTGATCCGCGTGGATCTGTTCGCCCTTTGCCGTTGTTGCAATGAATTGATCGCCGGACATGTCAAGGCTAACAACCGGCGCGTTTAGCTGTTTGCGATGATCCGGTAGGCAGTTGGCCAATGCGTCTGTCAGAGCAGCCAACCCTCCCTTTAGCCGCCATGACCCTTCCATTGATGAAAAACCCTGCCCGCGTTGCACGTTGCCATGTTCATCCTCAAAGGTCTGAGCGCCATCGGCGAATTGGTCGAACTTTGTCAGACCAAACCGATCAATCAGAGCTGCAATACGTGGCTGGCCCGGCCAGAACCAGGCAGGCCCCATGTCAAAGTAGCCTGCCTCCAGATGCTGCGTCATGATTCGCCCGCCAAACCGCGGGCGGGCCTCAATCAGCATATAGTCGCGCCCTTGCGCCTCAAGACGTTCGGCTAAGACAAGCCCTGACAACCCGCCGCCGACAATCAGCGTTTGCATGCGCTAGAACCCTTCGGATGCCGGACGCAGATCAAGCTCGTGCGTCCATGTGGATTTGGGTTGGTGGGCGAGGCCCCAGTAGGCCTCTGCGATGTCCTCGGGCTTCATCATCTTGCCCGGATCTAGGTTGTGCAGGTCCCGAGATCGCGCTGTATCAATGATACCGTCCAGAATCGCGTGGCAGACATGAACACCTGCTGGTTGATACTCCCGTGCAAGCGATTGCGTCAGGCCGCGCAAGGCGAATTTTGCGCTGGCAAAGGCCGAGAATCTTGTACCACCCCGCAAGGACGCTGTGGCGCCAGATACAATGAACGTACCACCGCCAGCGCGGACCATCGGTTGCAGTGTCGATTGGGCAAGCAAAATGGCAGACTGCACCATGGATCCCCACGTGCGTTGATAATCAGCAAGCCGGGTTTCTGCGAAAGGCGCGATGATCAGTTCGCTCGTGTTGTGGATCACAACCTTAGGCGGGCCATGTTCTGCAATAACCTGTGCCAGGATGCTGGGAACGGCACTCTCGTCCGTCAGGTCCATCTCAAAGAACTGGCCAATCACCGTTTCAGGTTGCGTGCGTCCCAAGCCAACGGCAGCAAAGCCATCTTTTGTGAAACGGGACAACAGGGACTTACCAAGGCCAGCCCCCGCGCCGGCCACAAGGACCAAAGGTTTTTCAACACTCATCAGACGGCAGGCGGTTTGGCGTGGGATAAATGACCCGTCTTGATCCACAGCTTTGCCCCATCAGGGCCAGCCGTTGCAGACAGTTGATCGCCTTCCGGCAGTCGCAGCCATGCTCCTTTTTCAAGCGTATCGCTGCCTTCGGTGACGGAACCGGCAATAACCAGCATTTCGATCCCACCCACATCGGTATTTTCCAGTGTCGCGCCTGCATCAAGGTGGCTGTAGGTAACTGTTTCACGCGCATCACGGTGTAGTTCAGCCGTTGCGACACCATCCACAGGATCGGTCAGTTCTTCGGCCATGGTTTTGCGAAACTGATTGCGGTCGGCCATGTCGAACTGCCACAGCTTTACAAAGATCGTGCAGCCCGGCTCTGACCCCGGCGTATGTGCAGTGGTGGGAGGATTGCGCACATATGTCCCTTCGGGGAAGTCGCCATGTTCGTCCTGAAATACACCATCAAGCACGATGAATTCTTCGCCACCTGTATGGGTGTGTTCCGAAAATTTGCTGCCCGGCGCATAGCGCACAATCGTCGTGGCACGGGCAACTTCGCCGCCGATGCGGTCCAGCATACGCCGATCCACACCGGGCATAGGCGAAGCGTTCCACTCAAGCTGTTCAGAGTGAACAACCACGCGTGTTTTAAAGTCTGCGTTCAGTTCCATGTTTTTCCTTTCGGCTTGAGTGGTATCGCGTCTTTAACCTGCGATGCTGGGCCGTGCCGAGACCTTTGCCCGCCATGCCGTCAGATTGGAGAGTGTTTCTGGAATGTCGACCTTGGCAAAGTCCGCAAAGGCAAGACCGGCAAACGCCGTGATATCAGCAACCGAAAACTCAGAACCTGCCAGATATTCATTGTCAGCCAGAACTTCATCCAAGTAAGCCATTGTCTGACCAGCAACTTGCTTTTGCTTGTTACCCCATTCAGCACATTGATAGGTCTCAAGGTCTGGACCAAGACCTGGTGTGGCATGGTGAAAGTAGGTTCCCACAGCATTCAGCAGACCATTTTCTGCACGCAGGTTCATCATCGAAATTTGCGCACGTTGTTTTGGTGTCTCTCCGGTCAGCGACGGGCCTTCGAAATGATTGTCGATATATTCTGTAATCGCATTGCACTGCGAAATATGTGTACCGTCCGCCAGCTCAAGGCAGGGCACAACGGCATCGGGGTTCTTGGCTTTGAAGGCCTCGGTGCGATGTTCGCCACCCATCACGTCAACCGGAACGAATTGGACCTGGTCTGTTGCGCCTTTTTCAGCAAGCGCAATGCGCACACGTGCGGGGTTTGGGAAACCCTCAGTATCATAGATTTTCATGTTGTCTCTCCTTGCGAACAGACATCAACCTACTAGTAGGTAGATATCTTGGGCAAGATGTACTTTGGTCGTCGCGATCACAAGGTTGTTACGATGATAAGTTCAGCAGCGTCTGGGTTTGATGCCAGCTTCCTTCGAGCGGTCATTTGTGTCGTCCTAAAGAATGACAATAAAGTCCCGCTATGTGTGAGTTCGAGCAGCGCCAAAGTTTGCACTTGCAGCGAATGACCGGAATGCGGGCTGCGACCGCAGAATGCCAGCAGGGTGCCGAATGTCTCTTATGGGCCGAACCAAGAGTTTTCTAGGTCTGCTAGAATGCCCCCTGAGACGCATACGAAAAACCTACGGTACCCGATATGTCGCCGCCGATGAACCTGCATGAGCTCATTAAAGATCAGGACCTGGCACCTGACCTCATTGGGCATATTGATAGACTTTTGGTGTTAAAAAGCAAAACCAAGGAAATGGGCCGTGGACAACGCATAGCGATCCTTGACGATTTAATACACGATCAAATGGCGTGGGCAGCCGTGGTGAAAAAGAACGAAGATCGCCTCGACCTCATGGCCGAGGGTAATAACTTGCTGCGGTACATCGTTAGGGAAAATGCCACGGCCAGAATTGCCATTATCGAAGGCATGTGACAGCAGATCGGGCATTCAACGAGAGACCGGTGCATATAACACCCGAACCGCGATGTGCAGGAGCTTTCCGCTATTGCCTTGTTTCCAGGAAATCAAAACCGGACCCTAGTACAGCGTGCGGCGAAGGTTCCAAAGGAGCCCTTCCTACTTATTCGTTGGGGTTCGGAGATTGCTGGGTTCAACCTCACTTACCAGTGCTCTTTTGGCACCCAATCTTCGGTCTCGTTGTTCCAGAACCTGTTAGGATTGTCCTCGTCCATTCCCCGGATATGAAGCGTCCGCATGCACGGTTCTACGAAGATCACCGGCTCTTCGTAGGGGTGTGATGAATAGATGTTTCTTAGAACCTGCACGGTTTTGGCTTCGTTACTGTCCAGAAAGAATGACAGTTCCACACAGGGTACCTCGACAACCTTTGAGGTTGCCATGTTGCGCCCACTCCCAAGGGATCTGAATTGTTGCATTCCCGGCGCGGTCTGATAGGTGACGCAATCGTAGTCGCCATATTTCAGAACGTCATCGACCAGAACCGCGTCAATGATCTTTTGCGCATGTGTATCTGGCACCTGGACAACGATCCGCAGACCGTTTTCGGGAACGAACCTGTCATTTTCGAGTTTGGGCAATGTCATGTTTATCTCCAGCAGCTTCTGCCGAAATAGCTCGTATTGGCGATGCTGTGGAAAATGACGGTTCGTTATCGGCCGAACTGTCAATTGTCGTCCGAGCCGTCCAGAGTCTTTTTGCTCAGGCCAAACCAGCGTTCGAGCGCATCGAACCCGTCGTCGGAAATGGTAAGAGCGCGACTACCGGTCCTGCGCTCCAGCCAGTTCGCTGTCAGTGACTTCTGCATGATCGCTGTGGCCAGCGGGCCGGAAATGTGGTGCCGACGCTCTGTCCAGTCAAGGCAGAGTTTTGCCGGAGGTTTCCCCGATGAAACAGGTGGCGGCTCGATCCCGATATCATCGAGGAAATCCTGATAGCGAGGTCCGGATGTCAAAGCGTCATCTTTGAGATTCAGCACATTAAGGGCAACAAGGCGCTTCGTCATCAGGACGCCGAGCTTACCAGCGATATGATTGTAGCAACTGCGTGCGCGTTGTGTGTCTGTCGCGATCCGGCCGGGCCGAGACAGGTGGTCGGTCGGTGACAGGGTAGCCAATCCTTCCAGCATCTGGGCAACGTCAGCGCTTGCCACCCAGTGATAAACATGCCGACCGCTTCGCAAAGAAGCGGTCAGACCGGCAATTTCGAGTTGCTTCAAATGGGCACTCGCGGTCTGCGGGCTTATCTTGGCCGCACAAGCCAGCTCTTTGTTGGTGAATGCGCGCCCGTCCATCAGTTCGCACAGTATGCGGGATCGGCTGGGATCGGCGAGCGCGGCCCCGATTATATCCAGTCTCGGTTCGATTGCCATGCAAGACAGATTAAAGACAGAAAATGAATGCAGCCAGTAATAACTGTTCGATGGCGAACGAAATGAGCTTTAAAGCGGACGCTGATCATGTGTCTGTGTTTGTCCCGCTAGAGAGCCACTGGCATTAGTCCCACTGAATCGCCACTACTCAACCAGAGATCGCTTCACATAACACCGGTTCAGCGATGTTCGCAGTTTGTTAAAGCGCAGCGATTCAGCCGAAGATTGCGAAATCTGCCGCTCATGACGTGGGGCGTCGACAACCGCAATGCGAACAACGCTTACCTCAAGGCTAGGTTTCGGAAACTGAATGCCCAAAGCAACAACAATGTCTGGGCCTTGTACTCTACCAATCCGGAAATCGTGTGGTGAAATAATTGGGGATACGGACTGAAAACAGGCGCTTCAGCGCAGACCTAAAGGCAATGCCTGTGGTAACTTTTGCCGGGCTCCCATCTTTCGGAGAATAGCCGATCACTTTCTGCGTTTCGGTGATATCCCAACGCATGCCCGGGTTATTCGACATCAAGTTCAGTGCTGCAAAGGAAACGTCTTTTGCATCAATTGCGGCGCGCATGCCGCTTAGGAAATCCCGATCGCTCAACCACATTTCCTGGCCCCATCGGCCCATCGCCATATGCGTGCCGGGTTGGTTGTTGTGGGTCCATTGCGTCCAGCCAATACGCAGGCAAATGACAGACAGTCCGTGATGCTCGGCGAAGTAAGCCCCTGTCTGTTCACAGAACAGTTTTGACATTCCGTAGGCGTTCACCGGGCCAGGTGGTGTCTTACTGTTGAGCGCTACATGCGTGAATCTTTTGTCGCCATGGATCCAATTGGAACTGGCAAGAACCACGCGACTGACACCCATGGCGACCGCATGGTGATAGAGTGTAAGGGTTGCATCCATATTGTGCTTGATCGCTGAGGGCCAAGTGGCGGCCGGCTCTCTGTCACCGGCAAGATGCACGACTACGTCCACGTCCTCGAGCAAGCTGATCCAACTGCTATCATAAGATAGATCCGCAGTGTGAATATTGGGATGATCGGCGGGTCGGATGTCGATGCCGGAAACCGTGTAGTCGGGATCACTTTCGAGCGTGTCGAACAGTTTGCGCCCAAGATGTCCACCAGCGCCTGTGATCAGGACATGCATAACAGGAATTCCTTGTTGCTTGTAAGACCCGCTGGCATTTGTGGCTGGTCCTCGTCCGTCAAGACGCGGAACATCTGCCTAAAACTCAGCGTTTCATTTGGGGCGAGGTTGTGCACGGGGGAGTGCCACTCTGCTTCACAGTAGGCGTAATCGCCTGAATTGAAGACCTCGAATGGATAGTGATGCGCAAATCGGTCACCTTGCCGAGGTTCCGGTACTGAGCACATCAACAAAGGTCCATCCGTTCCGCATTTTATCAGCGTCCGGCTGTTGGGGTTCGGAAGTCCGATCTTGAATTCCTGCAGTCTGCTACAATCCACGACAGTGCTTCTGCTGTGCGTTGCAACCATCTGTTCGGCAGAGCCGAAAACAGGATAAAACGCAGGATGATCCATTTCGGCGCCGATCTTGGTTGGGGTGTTAAGCATCATGACCGACCAAATGCCAGTCAAACGCGAGGAAGTTCCATGATTGGCAACGATATGTTCAATGTCCCAGCTGTTTTCAGAAGTCAGTGTGATGCGACGCGAAACAGATAAGTGAGATATGGGACAGACGGCGCTGGTCATGTCGATGCGAGTGCTGGTTCTAGAAGTGATCTGATAGGAGCCGCTGTCCAGCACGGGAAACGGAGCGCCGTTTTCCCAAGACGAGTCCGGGGCGATCCATGTCTTCTCGCCTCCCCAAAGTGGAAAGCCAAATTGTGGAGAGCGTGTAGGCAAATCGGCGAGCCGGGTGTCGTCGATCTCCACTCCGTCAAGATCTGGGTTTTGAAAGAGGAGTGAGCTCCCTTGAAAACTCACGTCCCACAGACGGCCGCCGATGCCTGGCAGGAGTGTCAGTCGCAGATCACACTGCTGTAGCTGAAGAACACTCCATCTGTCCGGCATGTTTGCTCCCTGACGGTGTTCCGGCGCGACATGGCCGCGCCGGGATGAAAATTTAGACGTGCTTAAACTGTGCGACATTCTCGGACGTGATCGGCATCACCCCGGTTTCGACGCGTTCAGGCAGCGGGTTGATCCCGGCGGCCTTCCAATCCGGCAAGACCTTCAACGCATCTGTATTTTGCCAATGCATCATGTGGAAGGCGAGGAATATCTCCAAATAGGACTTCTGAGCCACAGCACCGTGTATGGTGCCGTCTTCGATGTAGGGCAGCATGTCGTCATTACGATCCATCGCGACGATCTTGATGTCCTTGCGACCCGCCTCGTTGACCGCAATCGCAGCGCCTTTGCCGCTGTCGCCGTCTGTGCCGCCAATGCCAACAATATCGGGGTTTGCCTGAATGGCTTGAAGATAGGCTGTCGGAGCATAGGACGGGTCGGCCTTGTCGTTCACAACATCGACGACTTCGATATCCGGGTATTTCTCAGCGAAGATTTGTTTGTAACCCTCGACCCGTTCCAGCGTGGAAGGAGCGGGAAACGTGCCGAGGATGACCTTCCCCTGGCCGCCAATCGCTTGCGCCAGCATCTCGCCGCCGACACGTCCTGCCTGAACGCCGTTGATGCCAAGGAACGTGGATCGGGGGCTGTCGGGGATGTCACCTATACAGCACGTGATTGGAATCCCGGCCTCGACCGCGCGTTCAACGCCGGGTGCCAAAGTAGCCGGATCACCGGGGAATATGAGGATACCTGCGGGGCGTCTGGCGATCAATTCGTCCAGTTGGCGTGCTTGCGCTGCAGTGTCAAAATCTAGGGGGCCCGTGAACGTGGCCTTGATGCCCATCAACTCCTCAAGATCTTCCATCGCGTTGCGATAATCCACCCAGAACGGCACTTGTGTGACGATGGACAGAAAAACGTATTCCTTGCCAGCGGCTTGCGCCATGGCTTCCGTGGACAGCATGGGCAGTCCGAAAGCGGCGGCCAGTCCCGCAGTCGTGCCCGCTGTCAGCAGCTTGCGCCGATTTACTTTCAATTCGGTCATCGTAGTCTCCCTGTTTTGGATCTTTGGTTGTTGTTGAGTTTTGGAGAGCTTCGGGCCTAACCCCGTTTGCTTCGGATCAGCATGTCCAAGGCGACTGCTGTAACGAGTACACCGCCGATGACGATCATCTGCCAGTAGATCGATACGGCCAGCATCGTCATGGTGTTGTTGATTAACGCGACGAAAACGACGCCAAGGAAAGCTCCAAGGATAGTGCCTTCTCCTCCTCGTAATGATGCGCCGCCGATGACGGCAGCCGCCAGAACTTGCAGTTCGATGCCATTGCCGGCCGTGGGCGTACCGCTCATCAAGCGGGAGGCCAGCAAGACACCCGCCAGAGCAGCCAGAATACCAGTCAGTGCGTACAGAATGATGCGCACGCGTGTGACGTGGATGCCCGATAGCATCGCGGCTTTTTCATTGGCACCAATGAAATAGACCTGACGGAAGAAACGCGTATGGCGGACGGCCAGGTCAAACAGGATCACCAGCAGAATGGTGAACAAGACAATCACCGGAAAGCCGCCGATGTCAGCTTTGCCGATCCAGGCGAAGGACGCCGGCAGGCTGGATACTGAAAACCCCTCGGTCAATACGAGGGCAATACCGCGTGCGATCGACATCGTTCCGAGCGTTGCTATCAACGGATTGATCCCGAGGCCGGTCACCAGCACTCCGTTCACCACGCCCACCATGCCACCTAGAATGAGCCCGCATGCTACGGCGAGCGGGATTGCCATACCGGTCAAAAGCAGCATGGCGACGACGGTGGAAGACAGGGCCATCACCGAACCAACCGACAGATCGAAACCACCGGATGCAAGCAGGATTGCCATGCCGATCACAATGATCGCGGTCGGTGCCATGCCCACGGCCACCGCGCGAAAATTCGAGAAACTCAGGAAGTAGGGGTTGATGTTGGACATCACGATGATGATGGCGGCGATCAGGACGATCAGCGTTAACTCACGAATATCAACAAAGGCTTGCAGGACACGGCGCAACAGGGGTGGTTTCATGGGCAAATTGGCTTGAGCTGTCATAGTCAAGTCGCGACTCCTGATTGATTGGTTTGGGTTGCATCCACCGATGGAACAGAGTTTCCGGCGGCCAATTGAAGGAGCGTGGTCTCGGTTGCGTCAACCGCCGCAACATCGCCCATGAGGCGACCGTCGTGGACCACAAGAATGCGCGTAGAGAGAGAGACAAGTTCAGGGAAATCGGATGACACCACGAGGATGGCCATACCTTCGGCGGCTCGACGTAAAAGCTCTGTGTGAATCTGAAATTTAGCCCCGACATCAACACCTTTTGTGGGCTCCTCGATGATCAGAAGAGCTGGAGAACGTTTGAGCCATTTGGCCAGCATGATCTTTTGCTGGTTGCCCCCTGACAGATCGCCAACAAGTTCGGTAATCCCGCTGGTTTTGACACTGAAGGCGTCAATGGCGGCCTGGCTCGCAGCTTTGATTGTGCTGGCACGTATGAAACCGACAGACGTGTGTTCGGAAAGACTGGCTGCAATCAGGTTGTCGCTGAGCGATTGTTCCAGAAATAGACCTTCGGTCTTGCGTTCCTCGGGGACAAACCCGACACCAGCGCGCATCGCTTGCCGCAAGGACGCAAAGCTGACTGGCTTGCCATGCAATCTGATTTCGCCTGTCGCGCCATGCATCAGTCCAGCGATGGACCGGACAATCTCGCTGCGGCGGGCGCCCATTAGACCGGCCATACCAACGATCTCTCCGGCTTTTATGGAAAACGAAATGTCTTCAAACTCGCCGGGGTGCGTCAGGTTCTTTACATTCAAAACTTCGTTGCCGCCGCCTTGATCCGAACGGGTGACATCACCGGGATGTGCGCCGCCGATCATCTCGGCAACGACCTTTTCCTGTGAGGTTTCTGACACGGGCAATGTGCTGATGCGGTGTCCGTCGCGCAGAACAGTGATGCGGTCTGAAATCTGGAAGATCTCGGCCATGTGGTGACTGACATACACGATGCCAATCCCCTTCTTTGTAAGGGACTTTAAGACGTCGAATAGTGCGTCCACTTCATCGGGTGCCAATGCTGAAGTTGGCTCATCCAAAAGCAGGACGCGGGAGTTCAGTGACAACGCCTTGGCAATTTCTACGATCTGGCGGGAGCTAATCGGAAGGCCGTCAACCGGCATGGAAACATCAATATCCAGACCGAACTCCGCCAACAACGCTTCCGCCCGACGACGCAATTCAGGCCAGTTGACGACACCCAACCGGGTGGGTACGCGGCCTGCGAAGATGTTTTCCGCTACGGAGAGGACACCGGCGAGGCTGAGTTCCTGAAAGACACAGCCAATACCGAGTGATTGCGCATGTGATGGGCTTTCAATCAGCTGCTCGTTGCCATCGCACAGGATTCGCCCGGCTGAAGGCTGGTGAAGTCCATAAAGAAGACCGAGGCAGGTGGATTTCCCAGCACCGTTTTCACCACAAAGCGCGTGAACTTCACCGGGTCTCAACTCGAAGTCGACACCGTCCAAAACAATATTCGTTCCGAAGCTTTTGCCAGCCGCTTCCAGTTGAATCAGTGGCTGTGACCTCAGTGCGCCATGTTCCATTGCAGGTGTCATACAAAGCTCCTCCCGCTTTTTGATTGGCATCTGATATCTCAGATGTCAATCAAAAAGAGATAGCGGTGAAGCGGAACAAGAAAGGGGCGGTGCCGATATGGCCCGCCCCCCTTCAAAAACTCAGCTGTTCTATGCGTCAGGGCGCAGCGGCTCCTTCGAGAACAATTGCAGCGCTCTTGTAGGCCTGCCGCGTGCGATCAATATGTGCCGTAAGAAGAGACTTGATCTTGGCCATGTCCCCTTCGCGCACTGCAATCGCAATCTTCGCATGTTCATCAAAAGAGAGTTCGGTGTGCTGCGGCAGCTTCGCCAGGTGGGTTCGTAGTGCTGCAATCTTACCGATGTATCGGGTATAGCTAGCCGTCAAATAATCGTTCCCGGCATGTTCGAAGATCAACTGATGAAACGTGGTATCTAGTGAAAGGTAGCCTTTCTCGTTGCCTCGCCTGCGTTCTCGCTCCATTTCCGTCACGACGCGTTGCATTTCACTGGCCAGTCCTTCCGGGTCACGCGACAATGCCAGTTCGAAGGCGGCTGTTTCGATCGCTTGTCTAAAGTCGCAGATTTGGGTGACTTCCGGTTCGGACAAAGAAAACACGCGTGCGCCTTTTTGCGGTTCGATACTGACCAACCCTTCGTCACGCAGTTGAGCGAGCGCCTCGCGGACCGGTGACTTAGACACGCCCAGTTCTTCGGAGATTTTTCGCTCCGACAAAACCTGACCCATCTTCAGGGAGCCATCGATAATGCTGTTCCGCAAATGCTCCAGTGCGAGTTCACGCAATGATTTGGGTCTCTCAAGGGCCATCTGGGGATATCTCCAAAAAAGGTGTTGCCAGATGCAAGATATCTGATACACCAGATTAGGCAAGCTGGTATATCAGATATCAGAAAGCGATAGTGGAGGTCAAAAAATTGCGCGCAGAGTTGGTGGTCGACTGCAAGAACCAGCACGGGGAAGGGATTTTCTGGAACCCAACCGATGGGCTTGTCTGGTGGACCGACATCGAAGGCAGCGCGCTTTTCTCATTTGATCCGGTAACTTCGAAATGCACGTCTCATCAGGTGCCAGAGCGCATATGTTGCTTTGCTCCGCGGATCTCTGGAGGGCTGATCGTTGCTTATGCAGATCGTGTCGTTTTGCTCGATCAGGCCATGAAAGAAGAATCCCTCGTCACCCGATTCGAGTCGAATAACCCGGAGACGCGGTTGAATGACGGGCGGACTGATCGTCAGGGGCGGTTGATTGTCGGGGGGATGAACGAAGTCTCGGGTAATGCCGATTCGTCGGTTATTTGCGTCGACACGGATCTGAACGTGCGCACAATTATCGAAGGGGTGTCTTGCGCCAATTCGACCTGCTTCACGGCGGATGGAACTACAATGTTCTTTGCCGATACCCCGGATCGGGAAATCGTGGCGTTCGACTACGACACTGATAGTGGATCTGTTTCGAACCGTCGGATGCATGTTTCTTTCGAGGATGAACCCGGCCTGCCCGATGGGTCCTGCGTGGATGCAGAAGGCGGTGTCTGGAATGCCGAATGGGAAGGTCATCGCGTTGTGCGCGTTGCACCCAACGGCACGATCAATCGCGTAATCGAGGTGCCGGTCTGGAAGCCCACCTGTTGCGCATTCGGCGGTCCAGACCTCGACACGCTTTTCATTACGACATCGCGGTTAATGAGTGACGAAGCCGCTTTAACAAAAGAACCGGATTCCGGCGGTCTCTTCGCCGTGAAACCCGGCATTCGCGGCGTGATCGACACGCCGTTCAACGGATAACCAACGAATTTCTGGAGGAGAAAACAATGTTGAAAACGCTTATGAGCACTACGCTTGCCGCGGGATTCGTCACGCTGGCAACAGTCGTAATGGCCGAGAACTATCCGACACCGGTGCCGTTGCAGGACGGGGCACAGGCTGCGATTGATGCGATTGAACCCAAGAATGACACGTTCCGGATCGCGTATATGCCACCGGCGACCGAGTTCAACTACTACATCGCCATTGGTGAGGGCATCAAAGCGGTCGCTGCGGAGGCCGGGGTCGAAGTCTTCATGCTCGCGCCTCAGTCTGGCGCGGATATCAACGGTCAGATGGGTATGATCCAGGATGTACTGACGCAGGATGTGGATGCGATTATCTTTGGAACGCATGATGAATTTGCTGCGGCGCCGCTACTTAAGCAGGCCGTTGACAAGGGCATGGCTGTTTTGATGATTAACTCGGACATCCCGAACTTTCCGACTCCGATCCACGGTGTGGTCGGGTATTCTCAGCGCAATGGGACTCAAGCCATCGCTGATTGGGCCGTCGAGACCTATGGCGATCAACCATTGAAGGTCGGCATCATCGAAGGGCAGCCAGGGTATCACTCAACCGAGCGGGTCGGTGGCTTTCTCGACGGAATTGAGGGCAACGACAACTTTGAAGTCGTTGTATCCATCGATGGCAAATGGAACGTCGAAGGCGGCAACACAGCTGGCATGGATATCCTGCAGTCGAACCCCGATCTCGACATGATCTTTGCTGCGAATGACTACATGATCATTGGAGCATCCTTTGCTGCGAAAGCACTCGGCCGTAATGACATCGTTCTATTGGGCAATGATGGCGACACGTCCGGCCTTGAAGAGATCGCGGCGGGCAACATCACGGCAACCGTCAACACTTCACCATTCCTGATGGGTAAAGCGGCAATGCACGCCACTATTGATGCGCTTAACGGGTCTTATCCCGGTGGCTGGATCGAAACGCCCACATCGATTGAGGACAAGGATGGCGCGATCAGTGTGCTGCAAGAGCCTGAAAAGCTCTTCCCACAACCGTCCAAAGAATACTGAGCCATCTCCCCGCATCCCGGTGGCGCGCGTGCGTGCTGCCGGGTTGCAAACCAGCCGAATTTCATTTTTGTCGAGGCAATCGCAATGACACCCGCAACGCCCCTTTGGGAGTTTGTCGATATTACCAAGGCCTATCCCGGCGTCTTGGCGAACGACAAGGTCTGCATCCGGCTTATGCCCGGTTCCATTCATGGGCTGCTGGGCGAAAACGGCTGTGGCAAGTCCACGATGATCAAAACCTTGTCCGGCGTACAGCAACCAGATAGCGGCCAAATCCTGTACAATGGAAAGTCTGTCACAATCAGCGACCCGCAGGCGGCGCGCGATTTGGGCATCGCGACAGTTTTTCAGGAATTCTCGATCGTGCCGACCTTATCGGTTGGCGAAAACATCTTCCTTGGCAATATGCCTCGGTCTCGCTTTGGTGTGATCGATTGGGCCAGGGTCTACGATGAAGCCGCCCGCGTGTTGGCGGAAATGGATGTCGATGTTTCACCCGAAACTATCACCGGTACGCTGTCGGTAGGCGAGCAACAGTTGGTCGAGATCGCGAAAGCCATCGCGATGGATGCCCGCATGATCATCCTTGATGAGCCAACTGCGGCATTGGGCGAAGATGAGATTGAGCGCCTGCACCAGCTTTTGCGAAATATGCGCGAACGCGGCACCGCCATCCTCTATGTTTCTCATAGGCTGGATGAGGTTGAGCGGATCGTCGATGAAGTGACGATCTTACGCAACGGATGCGTTGTGCGCGCAAGTGGTGAGACCAAGATCACTGTCTCTGAGATTGTCAGCGCCATGGTTGGTGAAGACATTGGTGAGCATTATCCCAAAGAGCAGAACGCCACCGATGATATTGTGCTGGAGGCGTCCGGTCTGGCCACAAAATCAGGTGTGAAAGATGTTTCGTTTTCACTGTGCCGAGGCGAGGTTTTAGGCTTGGGTGGCGTCTTGGGCAGTGGCCGCACAGAAATTGCGCGCGCGCTGTTCGGGACCGACGAATTGATTGCCGGGCAAGTAACGCTGAACGGCAAACCGGTTCACTTCCGCCGGGAAATCGATGCGATCCGTGCTGGATTGGCCCTCGTTCCGGAAAACCGCAAGTTTGACGGGTTGTTCTTCAACTTTCGCGCAAGCGGGAACGTCACTGCAGCGTCTTTAGGCGAGCTAAGCCGGTTCGGAGTCTTGAACCTTAGGGTGGAAGAGCAAGCTACCCATGATCTGATCCGCGATCTGGAAATCTCGACCCAGGCCGAGGAAAAAACGGTCAATTTCCTGTCTGGTGGCAATCAACAGAAGATCGTGATCGCGCGCTGGCTGTTCTCTGCCTCGGACATCCTGATCCTTGATGAGCCGACACAGGGGATCGATATTGGCGCCAAGATCGCCGTCTACAAGCTGATCAACAGGCTCACCCGTGCGGGAAAATCGATCATCCTGATCAGTTCGGACCATGACGAGTTGCTGGCGATGAGTGACCGGATTGCCGTTGTACAACATGGCACAATCGCGCGCACGGTCGATGCATCTGAGCTTACTCATGACGATCTAGTGCGCGCTTCCGCCGACATTCCCCATTCCAAGCCTGAGGAGGCTTTCGCATGAAGCGGATCTTTGACACTCAATTGATTGGGCCATTTGCAGCCATGGTGATCGTCGCCCTGATTGTCGCCCTTACGACAGAGCGCTTTCTGAACCCAGGCAACCTGTCGAACCTGTCCTTGCAGGTGAGCATTGTGGCGTTGATCGCAATTGGATCTACCATCGTGATTTTCGCGGCGGGCATTGATCTGAGTTCAGGGTCGATGGTGGCCTTGCTAACCATGATCCTTGCGCAGTTGTTGAAATTCATCGGTATTCCGCTGGTTTTGGCGCTGCCACTCATTCTCTTTTTTGGCGGGTTGCTCGGTCTTTTTATCGGATTGATAACCGCCTACGGGCGCATCCCGTCGTTCATCACCACACTGGCGGCATTGATTGCCTTTCGAGGCCTTGCGCTGACCTTCAACAACGGCTCGCCGATCTTTTCGCTGGATCCAGCGCTAGAGCCGATCTTTTACGGTAAGCTGTTCGGCGTTCCGTTGCCGGTCTTCTACCTCGTGTTCTTCTATGCCCTTGCCGCGTTCACGATGAACTTCACAAAACTCGGCCGCGAGATCTATGCCGTGGGTGGCAACCCAGCCGCTGCCGTTCTGACGGGCATCAACGTCCGTAAGGTTCAGACCACGACATTTGTCATCGCGGGTTTCATGACGGCTGTCGGGGCCATCCTGATGTCAGCACGCCTCAACTCGGGTTCGCCCAACTATGGCCAGACGCTGGAACTGCAGGCCATTGCTGCTGCTGTAGTTGGGGGCGCCAGTCTTGCAGGCGGGCGTGGCAACATCCTCGCCACGCTGATGGGAGCGATGACAATCGTTATCGTCCAGAATGGTCTGAACCTGAACGCCGCACCATCTTCTGTTCAGAACATCGTGCTGGGCCTGATCATCTTGATGGCCGTTGGAATAGATATGTGGCGCGCGGAAATCTCTACGTTGATGGGGCGCATGTTCGGCCGCTCGTCATCGCAGCAATCATCAAACGTTAAGAAGGAGGCTTGAGATGGATCTAGGTCTCAAGGATAAGCTGGTCCTGGTGACCGGTTCAGGTTCCGGTATCGGCAAAGCCACTGCCCGGCTTTACCTGGAAGAAGGCGCCCGGGTCATCGTGCATGGCCTAACCGAGGCGGAAGTGTCCGCCTGCGTCGATGACCTGTCATCTCTGGGCGAGGTTGAAGGCATTGCGGCCGACCTAACAAAAACCGCTGATGCGGATACTCTGGCGGATTTCGCGCAAGCGCGCGGTACAGTTGATGTGCTGGTCAACAATGTCGGCATCTTTTCGGTCAAACCGTTTGAGGATCTGACCGATGACGACTGGATGCATTACTTCAACATCAACGTCCTGTCCGCCGTTCGGATGAGCCGGATTTTCCTGCCCGAGATGCTACGCCGGGGGGAAGGGTCCATCATCAATATGGCCAGTGAAGCAGCGGTCAAACCACTGCCTCAGATGGTGCACTATTCTGTCACCAAAACTGCCATGTTAGGTCTGACACGTGGCATGGCAGAGCTCACAAAAGGGACGAAAGTCCGGGTTAACTCGATCCTACCAGGTCCAACCTGGACAGAAGGTGTCGAGGCCTATTTTG
Organism: Ruegeria sp. CDSC079; assembly: GCF_059610505.1. Taxonomy (NCBI): domain Bacteria; kingdom Pseudomonadati; phylum Pseudomonadota; class Alphaproteobacteria; order Rhodobacterales; family Roseobacteraceae; genus Ruegeria; species Ruegeria sp. CDSC079. The sequence continues at coordinate 291,741 of NZ_JBXWNT010000003.1, read as the reverse complement.
ACGGCCTCGCCGATCAAAAGGGTGAGCCGCTCGACACGATCGTGGACAATTACTTCAAATCAGATGAACCCACATCGCTCATACAGCGCTTTGTCCAACCAGACGAGGTCGCCCGCATGATCGTCACGATCTCGGCCAGCTCAGCCTCCAACGGTTCCGCGCACCGGATCGAAGGCGGCATCGTTCGTAACATTCTTTAACTGCTAACAAAAGGAGCCTCCCATGGCTGCTCTTACTTTCTCACATATCGGCATCACGGTTCCGGACCTGGAAAAAGCCGTGGAGTTTTATTCCCAAGCATTCGGTCTCTATGTGCTGATGGAACCAACCGAAATCCTGCATGACGAAAGCGCCATTGGTCAGATGTGCGACGATGTGTTTGGGGAAGGTTGGGGAAGCTTCCGCATCGCGCATTTGTCGATGGGAGATGGCGTCGGCATCGAGTTATTCGAATTCCCGAGAACCGTCGAAGAGGAACGTCCGTTTGAATACTGGCGGCGCGGTTTGTTCCATTTCTGCGTGCAGGACGAGGATCTGGAAGGTCGCATCAAGGTCATCGAAGATTTGGGTGGCCGCCAGCGCATGCAACAGGTGCGTAAATATTACCCCGGCGAAAAGCCCTATCGCATGGTCTATATGGAGGACCCGTTTGGCAACATCTTCGAGCTTTACAGTCACTCGTATGAATTGACCTATTCGGCGGGTGCCTATGACTGATCGCGCCAACTTTCCCCCCAGAACGGACAGGCCCAAGGTCGTGATAACCGACTACGATTTTGGCGACGTCGCCGTTGAAACGGAAATCCTGGAAGCCGCGGGTGCCGAAGTGATCGCGCTTCAGGCCAAGCGTCAGGAAGACCTGTTCGATGTCGCGCCGCATTGCGCTGCGATGATGAATCAATACGCTCGGATCGGGAAAGAAACAATCACGCGGATGCAAAAGTGCGAGGTCATCGCGCGATATGGTGTTGGCGTGGATATCGTTGATGTCGGCACGGCGACGGACAAAGGCATTCTGGTCACCAACGTGCAAAACTACTGTACCGAGGAAGTCGCCGATCACGCGATTGCCCTTTGGCTCACCTTGGCTCGCAAGCTGCCGGACTATGATCGGGCCACGCATGCGGGGGTTTGGAAATGGCAAAGTGGGCAGCCTGTTTACCGTCTGCGCGGACGCACGATGGGTGTTGTTTCGCTGGGTAAAATCGGGCAAGCCATCGTCGCGCGGGCGCAATCCTTCGGGGTTACCGTCATTGCATTTGATCCGTTTTTACCCCGAGAAGTAGCCGCGAAGCTTGGGGTCGAGTTGGTGAGCAAACCCGAGTTGCTGGCACGATCTGACTATGTCCTGATGCAGGCACCGATGACGCCGGATACGCATCACTTTCTGTCTGACGCCGAATTCTCCGCCATGAAACCGGGCGCGATCCTTGTGAACACCGGGCGCGGGCCCACAGTTGACAACAAGGCGCTGTTCCGGGCGCTGACAGAGGGTCGTCTGGCCGCAGCGGGGCTCGACGACCCCGAAGAAGAACCCGCCAAGCGTGCAAATTGGACGCCCGATGACAACCCGCTGTTCACATTGCCCAACGTCCTCGTGACGCCGCATTCAGCCTATTATTCCGAGGAATCCATACACGCAGCGCGGGTCACCGCGGCCACGCAAGTGGCCAAGGTTCTGACAGGGCAAAAACCCGACTACACCGTCAATGCTGACGCATTGGCTGTATCTACCGCATAATAGGAGAAGAGAATGCCAGAAGTCAGCACGGACCTTAGGGTTTTCAATGATTTTGAAAGAAGCCCGGAACTGCTCAAGAAATTCGACAAGGTGTTAGAGGCGTACTCTGCCGCAGCCATTTTCGCGGATGTGCAATACCGAACTGGTGTGATGGATAGCGCCATCAAGCCAGCTTTCCGCGCCAAGGTGACAGGCCAGGCCGTGACGGTTCAGCTTTCAAAAGGCGATCTGGTGGACCCTTTGAAGGCGCTTGAAATGGGACAACCCGGGGATGTGATCGTCGTGGACGCGGGTGGTGATCGTCAAACGTCAGTTTGCGGCGGTTTAATGGGCGGTCTCGCCAAGAACCGTGGCATCCGCGGCATGATCGTTGATGGCACCGGGCGCGACACAGACGAACTGGAAGACATCAACTGGCCAATCTGGACGCGTGCGATCACGCCGCGTGGGACGCACACGATGTTCTCAGAACGTAAAGAAGAGCTTTCGATCAATGTGCCAATTGCCTGCGGAGGCGTCGTCGTGAATCCTGGCGATTTCATCGTAGCTGATCTGATGGGTGTCGTCGTGATTCCACAGGAAATCGCCGAAGAAACCGTGCGCCTTGCTCAAGAGCAAGCTGACCGTGAGGAGGAAACCCGTAAATGGGTGGCCCAAGGCAAAACCGTCGAGGATCTGCTGAATGAATTCGGTCGCATCTGAGCCAGTGCTGATCGGCGTCGATTGGGGCACTTCATCGTTCCGTGCTTTTCTCATTGGAGCAGAGGGCGAGGTGATCGACGGGGTCTCGTCGCCTGAAGGCATAATGCAGGTTGCGGGTCAAACCTTTGAGTCGGTTCTTGATCGTCTTATCGGCCCTTGGGTGGCCAAGGCAAACCTGCCTATCCTGGCATCTGGCATGATTACCAGCCGCAATGGCTGGGTTGAAACACGCTATGCCGAAATGCCGCTCGGCGCGGGCGGTCTTGCACGGGCTCTGGTCCCTCATGACGCAACCAGTGGAGCACGCATTCACTTTGTAACGGGTGCTTCGACCGAACATGCCGGAGGTCCGGACGTCATGCGCGGCGAAGAAACCCAGATCATTGGGGCCTCTTCGCTGGGCTTAAGCGAAGGTACGTTTGTGATGCCGGGAACTCACAGCAAATGGGTTCAGGTTGCAGGCGGGAAAATCGTGGATTTTTCGACTTACATGACGGGTGAGATCTTCTCTGCGCTGAAAGGGCACACAATCCTCGGGACATTGATGAAGGACGATACCTTCAGTGAGGAGGCGTTCACAATGGGTGTAAAAGCCGGCCTCGATGGAACGTCGAACTTGCTGCACAGCCTTTTCCATGTCCGGACGCTTCCTCTCATGGGCAAAATTCCAAAGGTTGCAACGGCTGACTACATGTCAGGTTTGTTGATCGGTACCGAAGTAGCTGCTGCAACGGGTGAATTGAACGAAGTTGGGACAATCACTGTTGTAGGACGTAGCGATTTGTCAGACCGCTACGAAATTGCTCTTCGAATAGCCGGTTTCGAAAGTCGTCGCGCGCCAGTTGATATAGTGGCAAAGGGGCATTTCCTGATCGCACGCGCTGCGGGGTTACTCGGATGATTGACCTTACTGCAGCGCTTGCGGCAAATCCGCTGATTGCGATTTTGCGGGGGCTGGCACCAGAAAATGCGCGCCCGGTGTCTGATGTGCTCTTCAATGCCGGGTTTCGGATTATTGAAGTGCCGCTCAACTCACCGGACCCGCTGGACTCGATATCGCAGATCGTTGCGAAACATGGCGCTCAAGCCATAGTCGGCGCTGGCACAGTGTTGACCACGGATCAGGTCGCGGCGGCCGCAGATGCGGGCGGGCGCATCATCGTATCACCCAATATGAATCCGGACGTCGGGCGCGCGGCTGTCGCACGGGGTCTGATTTGGTGTCCGGGCGTCATGACCCCGTCCGAGGCCTTTGCGGCATTGGAAATCGGAGCCTCGGTGCTCAAATTCTTTCCGGCGGAAATGGTGCCCCCCGCTGCCATAGCGGCTATGCGCGCCGTATTGCCTGCAGACGCAGTCGTCGCTGCGGTAGGTGGCATAACGCCGGATACGATGGCGTCGTATCATGCTGCGGGTGCAGATGGATATGGGCTGGGCTCCGCACTGTTCAAACCGAGCTATACATTGGATGATATCGACAGGCGCGCGCGCGCCTTCACCAGTGTATTGGAGGAACTTGGATGAAACAGGCCCTTGTTACGGGCGGTACACGAGGGATCGGTGCGGGTGTCGCGCGATCGCTGGCTGAGGCAGGCTGGTCCGTCATCGCTGCATCTGCGTCCCAATCCGAGTTGGATGCGTTCGTGCCCCAGAACGGGATCAAGGTACAGACCCTGGATGTGACTGATCAGGTCTCCGTCGATACAGTGTTTAGCGATCTTACGCGTCTTGATGCTTTGGTGAACTGCGCAGGTATTCTTATGCGTGAAGAAGAATACAACATCGACGTATTTGCCAAGGTGCTTGATGTGAACTTGACCGGTACGATGCGCTGCTGCCTCGCCGTACATCCTTTGCTGGCGGAAACAGATGGGGCCATCGTCAATACCGCCTCCATGCTCAGCATCTTTGGTGGGCCTTTGGTTCCAGCCTATTCCGCTTCCAAGGGCGGCGTTGCACAATTAACCAAGGCGCTTGCAGGTCGCTGGGCCGAAGACGGCATCCGGGTCAACGCCATCGCGCCGGGGTGGATCGAAACAGAGATGACCCAAGGTCTGCGGGAAGATTCCGCGCGAACAGCCGGAATCATGGCGCGCACGCCGATGAAACGCTGGGGAAAACCCGAAGAGGTCGGCGCGCTTGTGCAATGGCTTTTAAGTGAAAATGCCAGCTTTGTGACCGGATCGATCTATCCGGTCGATGGCGGCTATCTCGCTATGTGAGGAATATCAATGAATGACGACGACACCGCCCGAATGCCTTATCAATTGCCGTTCCCCAAGGATGCGCAAGAAGAGATCGTGATCCCGAACGCGATGAGCGAAGACGACAGGCTATGGGTTCCGCAGGCTGAAAACGTCTGGTTCCGGCCGCTCTGTCTGAACCGCTCGCAAGGCTATTGGATGAACCTTCTCAAAGTGCGCAAAGCTGGTGTTCTTTCACGGCACCGCCATCCGCAACCTGTCCACGGCTTTGTCTTGAAAGGGCGTTGGCATTACCTGGAACACGATTGGGTGGCGGAAGAAGGGGGTTATGTCTTTGAGCCGCCGGGTGAGACGCATACTTTGGTCCTCCCGGACGATGTCGAAGAGATGGTCACATATTTTCAGGTCAATGGCGTGATGTGCTATGTTGATCCGTGGGGCAAGGTTACTGGCTACGAAGATGTCTTTACCAAGATTGATCTGTGCCGAAAACACTTTGCGGAAGTAGGACTTGGAGAAGACTACGTTGAACAATTCATCCGGTGATGCGCCGCGTTTCGCGCTAGTGGCTCATGATGCGCGAAAGGACGAAATCGTTGAATGGGTGGGTCTACAACAGTCTCGCCTGTTCGGCGTGCAAATCTTTTCGACAGGGACAACCGGCGGTCGACTAAAAGAGGCCTTTCCAGAGCTGAATGTGACTTGCCTGAAAAGTGGACCGCTCGGGGGTGATCAACAGATCGGCGCTATGATCTGTGAAGAGAAACTGGATGCATTGATTTTCTTTGTCGACCCTTTGTCACCAATGCCGCACGATGTTGATGTTAAAGCTCTGACCCGCCTGGCGACGGTCTATAACCTGCCGATGGCTTGTTCGCGTTCAACTGCGGATCTGATCGTTAATGGATTGCTTGACGAGGCGACGAGCGGGTGTGTGTGATACGCGGTGCTTAGCGAAGGGTGATTAGCCACTCTTGAGAAGGTGCTCGGCCAAGTTGTCGAGGTTTTCAGCGCCCAACTGACTCATATTGGCCTCAATGTCTGCTTTCAGGATGTGAACGAGATGGTCGACCCCTCGCGCTCCAAACGCTGCGACAGCATATTGAAAGGCGCGTCCGACCATGACGAAATCTGCACCTTTCGCCAGGGCGCGCATTATGTCCAACCCCCAGGCAATGCCGGAATCGTAGATAAGTGGCATGTCTGTACCGACCGCTTCGCGAATACCCGGCAATTGATCAATCACGGCGGGCCCGGCTTCGAATTGCCGCCCAGAGTGGTTGGATACCCAAATGCAGTCCACGCCCTCGGTTACCATTTTTTGAGCATCTTCAGGCCGCAGGACACCCTTGACGATCAAATTGCCTTCCCACTCCTGTCGTAACTCGCGCAGGTACTCCCAATCCGGAATCCCACGGATCAAGGCGCCCGCGTGGGTAAAGCTTTCGCGCCCGCGTGTGGGGACATAATCGTCAAAGAACCGCATACGTGGCATGATGCCCTCGCGCAGATGTGCGAGGCACCATGCGGGACGTGAAGCCATTTCTAACAGAGTGCGTAAGTCAGCTTTTGGAGGCACCGTCAGATTGGCGCGGCGTTGTCGTTCGCGCCGACTCTCTTCTGGAACGTCCACCGTGATAATCAGCGTATGAAATCCCGCTGCCTTAATCCTCGGCAGCATGGCGCGACGCAGATCGCCGGAGTTCACCGGGTAATGCTGAAACCATCCGTTTTTTCCAATGTAAGGTGCCACATCTTCCGGTGAAGCAACCGCCACGCTGGACAACGAAAACGGAATATTGTGAGCAACCGCAGCCTTTGCAAGCATCCGCTCTGCTCCTGCCCACATCAGGCCGGACATACCTACCGGTGCTATCCCGAATGGCAGATCGTAAGTTCTACCCATCAATGTAGTATGTAGGTCGGCCTTTGTTCGGCCGCATAGTACACGCGGCATGAATCCGATGGCATCAAGTGCGTCCCGGTTGACCTTCAACCCCAGCTCCCGGCCGGTCGCGCTGTCGAGGTATTCGAAGGCAAACTTCGGGATGCGCTTTCGCGCGGTTTTCCGAAGGTCTTCTATCGACGGGTGGGATAGGTCCAGATCCATCCGGGTCCTCTGGTTTTGTTGTCTAACGTTTGAAGCGCCGCAGCCGGTCACCAAAGGGATGGCAAGGCTAGGGAAATTGCCGGCACATAGGTGATGAACATCAACAGTATCAGCATGCCGGCAAAGAATGGCAGGATTGCCCGGCTGAGGCTTTCGATGGAAACCTTTGAAATGCTGCTGGCCACGAACAGGTTTACGCCCAAAGGTGGCGTGCAGAATCCGATGGCCAGATTGACCGTCAGAATGACGCCAAAGACGATCGGATCGACACCCAGCGCGGTTGCAACCGGCAACAGGATCGGCGTCATGATGATGATCGACGATATCGTCTCCATGAACATGCCGATCACCAGCAAAAGCAGATTGATCAACAACAGAATAATGATCGGATTGTCGGACAGGCTGGTGATCGTTGTGGCGAGTTCTGTCGGGATTCTTGCAAGCGTGATCAGTCTGCCAAAGGCGGTCGCCATGATCACCAATATCAGAATTGTGCCGCTCGTCTTTGCACTGCCCGCCAAAACCTCTGGCAGGTCCTTCAGGGTGATGTCGCCATAGACGACGATGCCGATGAAGGCGGCATAAACCACGGCCACCGCACCGGCTTCGGTCGGGGTGAAGATACCGCTGTAGATGCCGCCGAGGATGATTACAGGCACCAGAAGTGCCCAGATCGAAGACCGGAAGCTCTGCCAAACACCCGGGCCTGAGAACGTGGTTGTCGATTGCTGAACAACCTCATCCTTTCGCAGCAGGACACGGGCGACCAACATGAACATGAGGGCATAGAGGATGCCGGGAACAACACCCGCAAGGAACAGCTTGCCGATCGAAACCTCAGCAGTAACGCCATAGATGATGAAGGGGATGCTTGGAGGGATCATCACGCCGATCATCCCCGAGGACGCCGTCAATGCGCCGCTGAATTTGCGCGTATAGCCGACCTTTTCCATCTCAGGGATCATGTTTGATCCGATGGCGGCGACGGTTGCAGGAGACGACCCGGATATGGCGGCAAAGAACACACAGGCGAGCACGTTCACATAAGCCAGCCCGCCCCGGATATGACCTATCAGTGCATTGGCGAACCCAACCAGACGGCGCGACATTCCACCGTGCTGCATCAGGTCGCCTGCCAGAATAAATAGAGGAACAGCTATCAGGGGAAACGAGTCCGCGCCTGTCACCACTGATCGTGCCAGCAAAACCATGGGTGGCGTGCCATCCACGAAGACCATTACGGTCATGGTCGCAAGACCTAGGCAAATGCCAATTGGTACGCTGAAGAGCAGAAGAGCGAAAAGCGTCAGGAAAAGCGTTGTTGCAAGCATGCCGGGTTCCTCACGCTTTGGTTCCTGCGATCAGACGCAGGGTTCGGATCAAATGTTGAGTGACGCGGATCGCGGATAAGCCTGCACCGACCGGCGCTGAGGCATACAGGATCGGGATTGGCAGCCCCAAAACAACTGAGGTTTGGCTGGCCACAAAGGGTTGCCGGATCAGCTTGATAGATTCAATTGTCAGAACGATCAGGAATCCAAGGACAAGAAGCGCGATCACAACATCCGCGTATAGCCTTGCCCGCTCGCTCAGGACATCGCGCAGGACTGTAATGCGCACATGATCGCCGGTGTGGAAGGCATAGCTGACGCCAAGCCAGACGAACCAGACAAACAGCCAAAGCGTTAGCTCTTCTCCCCATGAAAGAGAGGCATTCATGATGTAGCGCATGAACACGTTGCCAAAAATCAACACGACAATCGCGGCTAGTAGCGCACTGGCTAGGACCTTTTCCGCGTTCATATCGATCCATTTGATCACCGACATCGTTCACCTCCCCTTGAACGAAAGGGGCGCCCGAACCTGCTCGGCACGGGTGCCCGGATTGGCTGAGTAAACCGTGGGTCAGCTTCCGCTTGCTGCGGACACCGCCGCGACCCAAGCGTCGTAGGCTTCGGCGCCAACTTCGTCGCGATATTGAAGACGAACGCTTTCTGTTTTGTCGGCAAAGGCTTGTCTCTGCTCTGCAGTCAGCTCCAGAATCTCGACACCAGCGGCACGGATCTGTTCCAACTGCTCCGCATCTTCGCTGGCGACCAGTTCAGCCTGATAGTCACGTGCGGCAGCCATCGAGTCCCGGATTAGTTGCTGATGCTCCGCAGGCAGCGAGTCAAAAAATGGCTTGGAGACGACCGGCATGTAGACCGCAAAGACATGGCCCGTGGTCGAAAGGTATTTCTGCACTTCGTAAAAACGCTGCGAAGTAATGATCGCCAGGGGGTTTTCCTGCCCGTCGATCACGCCTTGCTGGAGGGCAGAATAAACCTCGCCAAAGTTCATCGGCGTTGGGTTGGCGCCGAGAGTTTCGAAGGTTGCCACATGTGCTGGAACTTTCATCGTGCGCAGCTTGACACCCTCGAGATCTGCGGGGGTTGCAACTGGGCGGACATTGTTGGTCACATTGCGTACTCCCAATTCAAGCCAGCCAAGACCGACCAATCCCTGGTTTTCGACACGTGCAAGCATGCCTTCACCGGCCTCACCATCAAGAACATCAAAGGCGATGTCTTTGGAAGCATACATGTAGGGAAGTTCGATCACTGCAAAGGCCGGATCCCAACCTGCGAAGAACGAAGACGGGGGAATGGCCATTTCAAGAACACCGGTTTGAACACCTTCGATCATCTCGCGGTCCGGGCCCATCTGCGACGAGGGGAAAATCTGTACGTCGATCTCACCATTCGAGCCAGCTTCGACCAGTTCTTCAAATTTCAGTAGCGCGCGATGCATATGAAACGCTTCTGCTGCGCCGTGCCCAACCTTAATGACTGTTTCAGCGGATGCTGCAAAAGCAAGCCCGGCTGACATGACGACGCCAAGCGCCAATGTTGATTTCTTGAACAAGGTATCCTCCCACGGATTTGGTTATTTTATATCTATTATCTGAGATATCAGATATAATATAGAAATCAAGCGTACATGTGCTATTGTGTTAGAGAGACGAAATAGGACGAAGTGAAAATGACCGAGATTTTGCAGATTAAGCGACCGGATTCGTTGAGTAAAACTGCTGAAGAGCACATCCGAAAAGGCATTATCAATGGCACGTTTCAATTGGGTGAATCGTTGCCGGAAGTGAAGCTGTCAAATGCCATGGGCATCAGCAAAACTCCGATTCGCGAAGCGCTATCGGCTTTGAATCTTCAGGGGCTCGTTCAGATCTTTCCTCATCGAGGAGCTTTTGTATTCTCTCTTTCTCAAGAGGATGTGGTGCAGCTTTGCCAATACAGACTCATCCTCGAAGCTGCTGCTATGGAGCAGGCAGTCAAAGAAAATGGTAACGCTCTGCTTGATGAACTTGCAGATACTGTATCGAAGATGTCTGAAGCGCGGGAAGCAGATGAATTCGAGCAGTACTTGGAACTAGATGCAGAATTTCACCACGCCTTTTTCAGGTACTGCAAAAACAGCTATTTGAGTGATGGTTACCAAAAAGTCGGCGACATCGTCCAAACCATGCGGACTCATCTGTCCAAGCGTTCTGATCGAACGAAGAAGTCGTTCCAGGAGCATCAAGCGATCACGGCGCTTCTGAGCGAGGGTAAAGTAAAAGCTGCAAAGAACATCCTCAAACGACAAATCACTCGCGGCGAGCGTTCCTATTCCGATTTGGTGGGAGTCGATCAAAGATAGGTGCCTCACCTATAGAAGTCGCACTGAAGACTGGTGGAGGCACTCTGACTACTCTGATTTGATGGCAATACTTTGAGTCGTAAATGGTAAAACTTGTGCGTTTCAGAAAATCCAGTTGATTCAAAATCAATAGCTTAGCTGTCGCTGGTGGCAGAACCATGCAATTTTCGGCTCACTTCCTTCATCCAGCACTAAGACCGATTTCATTGATCCTGATTTCCCATTTGGGAAAATCAGGGCTGATTTGCAGATCAGACAACGAAGGCGGCTGTTCCTGCTGATCTGCCAAGTGGCGAACGCGGATGGAGGCGAGGCAATGCTATTCGACAATAGTGGTGCGGCCCGCAGGCGCAGCCGAGGACACGGTGTTGTCTAATAGGGTTGCCCGAGGGGAAAGGCAGCGTCTCACCCCAGATGGCCAGAGGCGTTTGGCTTGTCCAAATCCTGCTGGCCCTAAAACAAGTGCGGCGGTGCGGGCTGCGCTGTTACTTTTTGCGCCAGAACAGGTTGTTTTTTTGCGCAGTACAAAATGGTGGGAGTAGTACAAGCAGAGCCCGGATCTTGCCAGGCCAATCATGGTTCCTAGGATTACGCGCTTGGGGGCGCCATTGTGCGCAATAAGATATGGAATCAATCTGCAGTGGACTCATTGAGGCCTACTTGCCTGAATCAATTTGGCTGAAACACTATCTTTAAGGGTTTGATATGATATCTATTTTATTGCAGCTAGATGTCGTAATACCGGTCCATTGCAAGGCGTGGTCGAATACTCCAGTGGCGCGTGGGCTGCAACTGACAATCTACACCAACGTGAGCAATGGTCCCTCGGCACGGATTGCTCGATAGTTCTGACGGCTTCCATCTCCAAATCCTATCAGATGAGAGATCAGGGGATGTCCATTCCATCAGAGCCCTTCTGCACCTAGTCGCTATCTAACCCAGAGCATCGGGTAAAGGACCAATCCTAAGCCGCCATTGTCCAGCACGCTCCGGTCTTTCTGTTAGACCGTTGCCCCTTTGATACGGATCGCAGAACCCAGTGTCCCGGCACACAGACCCACAACAATGGCAATCAAAAGTTCGGTCGTTGCAACATTGGCAAAGTCCCAATGGGCAAACAGCAGCGTCCCAACAATGCCGATCAAACCGCCCATCATGGCCCCCAGCCAGAGGCGGCGCGTCATCATGCCAAGCGCAATGCCCAGAATGCCTGGAAGGCCGATGATGTTGCCTCCGATTGTTCCCAGAAGTTCCAGCATGACTTACCCCTTTTCAGTCCGACTGTGTGGTCAGGTATGACCGGATTTCTGTGCTGCCGTCAGCAACCTGTTGTTGCAAGTTACCTGCAGATTTATTAGCCAGCGCATCGGTGATTTTTTGGTATTCTTCCTGATAACCCTGCGGCAGGCTGTGTGCGATGCCTTGGTGGCAGTCGATGCAGGTCATGTTGTTGTCAATTGCCCGCTGATGTTCCGATGCAGCGCGTGTTTCTTGGATGGTGAAATCCATATAGTCAAAGTTATGGCAGTTGCGGCACTCGCGGCTGTCAGAGGCCTTCATCTTTTTCCAGACCGCCGAAGCCATACTTAGCCGATGCGCTTCGTATTTCTCAGGCGTGCTGATGGTTCCGGCAAGCTCGTGATAGACATCTTTAACAGCCATGATCTTGGCCTTGATCTTGTGGTTCCATTCATGTGGCACGTGGCAGTCAGAACAGATCGCGCGGACACCGGAATGGTTGTTATAGTGGATCGTCTCGCGGTATTCGCCCAGATTGGTTTCCATCGTGTGGCACGAGGTACAGAATTCCTCGGTATTGGTCAGTTCCAATGTCCAGTGGAACCCACCCCAGAACAGAATACCGGCCAGAAACCCGGCGAGGATCAGAAAGCCCGAGCTGAACATAACAGCCGGGGTCCAGATCGCGTTCCAGAGGCGGTGGATCCAACCGCGGTTTTCGGGGGAGTCTGCCATCTTGGTGCTCCTTTCAGACATGCGTTGGATTAGTTGCCGGACGAGGGTTCAAACACGTTGTCGACCAACGCAGGCGCATCTGCCTGAGGCACGTGGCACTGGTTGCAGAAATAACGGGTCCCGGCGATGTGATCCAACTCATTGCCGTCACGATCCAGATAATGGGTCATCGACAGGGTCGGCGCATTGCGTTCCCCGGCTTTGGTCCAGTCATGGCAGGACAGGCATTGATTGGTGCGCACGTCAATCTGGTATTGCTCGATCGAGTGGGGGACAAGCGGTGGTTGCTGGCGATAGTTGCGCTGCATCCGTCCTTCCACGTTCTTGTGAATCTGGTCCAACGGAATGGGTTCATCCACCTCGGCGCCACGCAGGGTTTGCACCGGCGCAGATTGCGCAAGGACGAACCCACTCAGGAATATAACGGGGATCAGGGCGACGACACCTGTCAGGATTGGCTTGTTCATCTCGGCACTCCCTTAAATAGGTCTGGCTACGCGCGGTTCAGGCGCGGGAACTGGGTCGGAAGGTGCGGCGACTTGGTCGTCGAACCGGTGAGTAAATTTGAAGACATCAACTGCACAGACATCGATACAGCGACCGCAGTTTGAGCAGTCGGTTGATAGGATCAGCGGCGTGGCACCCGGCTTGCCCTTCAACGCGGGCGAAATGATGTGGTTTTCGGGGCAGACGGCATAGCAATCCATGCAATCGTCACAGGCCGAGCGGTTAACCGCGCTGACCCGTAACAGGCTTTTGGTGCCGATCAGGCCATAAAACGCACCGACCGGGCATATGTGGCCGCACCAGCCGTGACGGGCGACAAGCACATCAAAGACAAAGATCGCAACGACCATGGCCCAGACAAAACCGGCCCCAAAGATCAGTCCGCGATGCAGCATGGTAATTGGGTTGATAATCTCCCATGCGATCACGCCGGTGAGGCCCGAGACGATCAGCGCGGTTGCCAATATCCACAACCGCGTGCGCCGTTTAGGTTGCCAACCTTTCGGCAAATCCAACCGCCTGTGCAACCAGTTGGCGGCGTCGGTCACCGGGTTGATCGGACAGACCCACGAACAATAGACGCGGCCCCCGACCAGCGCATAGGCCACCACGACGATCAAGCCGCCAATAAAAGCGGTCATCGCCGGCCAATGCCCGGCGATGATGCTTTGCAATAGTATGAATGGGTCCGTCAGCGGCAGTACACCCAGGGTCTGCGATCCTGCCAAGGTACCTTTTACGACCCAGATGCCGAACCAGGGTCCCAACAGGAACAGGACCAGAAAGAACAGCTGACTGATACGGCGCAGTATCAGGTATTTATGCGCGCCGACCCAGCCTTTGACCGCCACGGCTTCTTGGCCTATGGGCATATGTGTGCGGGTGGTCATTGTCCCACCCCTGGAAGATCATAGCCGGGCTCAAAACCACCCGGTGCGATCAGGTTGTCGACCCCCGGGCCGGGCAGGCGGTCGGGCAGGTCGATTATGCCTTCAACAACCGGCGCGCCCTTGGCATCTTTTTCTTCCCAACCTTTGCGGTAATGATCCGCGCTGCTGCCCCGCGCTAGACGTGCCGGCAATACCTTGATTGCGGCTTCTGGCAGAACACAGCTTTTTTCGCACATGCCACAGCCGGTGCAGCGGTCGGCATGTAAGGTTGGGATAAACATCGCATGGTGGCCCGAGCGGGCGTTATGCGCTGTTTCCAGCGTGATCGCTTCGTCTATCACGGGGCAGACACGGTAACAAACGTCACACCGCAATCCCAGGAAGTTCAGGCAGTTTTCCTGATCGACCAAAACCGCGACGCCCATTTTGGCATCGTCAATGTTATCCAACTTGGGATCTAGCGCACCGGTCGGGCAGGCGGCAACACAAGGGATATCGTCGCACATTTCACAAGGCACATCGCGAGCGGTAAAATATGGCGTGCCCGTCGCCCCGGCATCCGACCCAAGCTCGGCCAGTTTCAAGGTATCATAGGGGCAGTCTCGCACACACAGCCCGCAGCGAATGCAGGCCGACAAGAACTCCCGTTCTGGCAGCGCGCCGGGGGGCCGCAAAGCTTCGGCCGACAATGCACGGGCGTCGCGGGTCAGCCAGGCCAGCAGTGACCCGCCGACCACACAGCCGCCTGCCGCCCGCGCCGTATCCTGAAGGAAGCGGCGACGTTTCGGCGAAAGAGGTTTCTCGGCGAGGGGCATGGGGATAACCTTTGCGATCCGTGCCGATTACGCGCGCTCGACCTTACAGGCGCATTTCTTGTAGTCGGTTTCCTTCGACAGCGGACAGGTTGCATCCAGCGTCAGCTTGTTGGTCAACTGGTGTTCATCAAACCACGGCATAAAGACCAAGCCGCGCGGCACCTTGTTGCGCCCGCGTGTCTCAACCCGACTGGTGACCTCGCCACGGCGGGTCGACAACACGATTTCCTGCCCGCGGCGCAGGCCGCGATCCTTGGCGTCTTGTGGATGCATATAGACAACTGCCGACGGGAACGCCCGGTGCAGTTCCGGCACCCTGCGTGTCATCGAGCCTGAATGCCAATGTTCCAGCACGCGACCAGTAGACAGCCACAGGTCATATTCTTCGTCCGGCTCTTCTGCGGCGGGTTCGTAGGGGGCAAAGATGATTTTTGCCTTGCCGTCCTTGTGACCGTAGAATTTAACATCCGCGCCTTCGGGCACATACGGATCGTACCCTTCGCGGAAGCGGTAAAGGGTTTCTTGCCCGTCCACGACCGGCCAGCGCAACCCGCGCGCCTGATGGTAGGTTTCGAACGGTGCAAGGTCATGTGCGTGGCCACGGCCAAATTCGGCATATTCCTCAAACAGGCCTTTCTGAACGTAGAACCCAAAATGCTCGGATTCGTCGTTGTCAAAGCCTTCCGCAGTTTCGGCTAGGGGGTACTTATCCACCGATCCGTTGGCGTAAAGCACATCATACATCGTCTTGCCGCGGTGTTCGGGCATCTTGGCCAGCAGCTCTTCATCCCAAACCTCTTCAACGGTGAAGCGCTTCGAAAACTCCATCAATTGCCACAGGTCCGATTTTGCTTCACCTGGCGCTTTCACCTGCTGACGCCAGAACTGCGTACGGCGTTCCGCATTGCCATAGGCGCCTTCCTTTTCGACCCACATGGCGGTGGGCAGGATCAAATCGGCAGAGACAGCCGTGACCGTTGGATAAGGGTCAGAGACTGCGATGAAGTTTTCCGGGTTGCGATAGCCCGGGTAACCTTCCTCGTTGATATTGGGTGCCGCTTGCATGTTGTTGTTGCACTGCACCCAATAGGCATTCAGTTCACCATCCTTCAGCTTCCGGTGCTGCAAGACAGCATGGAACCCGGGCTTAGGTGGAATAGTACCTGCCGGGATATTCCAGGCGGTTTCGCAAATCTGACGGTGTTCGTCATTTGCCACCACCATGTCAGCAGGCAGGCGGTGGGCGAACGTGCCCACCTCACGCGCGGTTCCACAGGCCGAGGGCTGACCGGTCAGCGAGAAAGGCGAGTTGCCGGGTTCTGAGATCTTACCAACCAGCAGGTGTACATTATACATCAGCGAATTCACCCACGATCCGCGGGTGTGCTGGTTGAAGCCCATGGTCCACAAGCTCATCACTTTGCGGTTCGGGTCTGCATATTGTTGCGCCAGCTTCTCAAGTTTATCGGCGGGCACGCCAGACAGTTCGGCTGTGTATTCCAACGTATAAGGCGCGACCGCCTCGGCGTATTCTTCTAAGCTGATCGTCTCGAGCTTGCCCGAGTTTGGGTTCTCTGCCTCTTGCTGCAGCGTGTTTGTATCGCGCAGACCATAACCGATATCGGTGGCGGTCTTGGTGATGTTGACGTGTTTGTTGACAAACTCTTCGTTCACCGCGCCGTTCTGAATGATGTAATTGGCGATGTAATTCAGGATCGCCAGATCGGTCTGCGGGTTAAACACTAGGCCATTATCGGCAAGCTCGAACGAGCGATGTTCGAATGTCGATAGAACATGCACTTCGCATCCCGGCTTGGTCAGGCGCGTGTCGGTCAGGCGCGACCACAGGATCGGGTGCATTTCGGCCATGTTCGATCCCCACAGCACGAAAGTATCCGCGTGTTCCAGGTCGTCATAGCAACCCATCGGCTCGTCAATTCCGAAGGTACGCATAAAGCCCACGACCGCGGACGCCATACAGTGCCGCGCGTTGGGGTCGATATTGTTGGACCGGAACCCGGCTTTCATCAATTTCGAAGCAGCATAGCCTTCCCAAACCGTCCACTGGCCTGACCCGAACATGCCGACACTGGTCGGGCCCTTCTTGGCCAGCGCCTCTTTCCATTTGGCAGCCATGACGTCAAAGGCTTCGTCCCAACTGACCGGCTCAAACTCACCGTTCTTGTCATATTCGCCGTTGGTCTTGCGCAGCAATGGGGTGGTCAGGCGATCCTTGCCATACATGATCTTGGACAGGAAATAGCCCTTGATGCAGTTCAGCCCGCGATTGACCGGCGCGTCAGGGTCACCCTGAGTGGCGACAACACGCCCGTCCTTGGTACCTACCAGCACAGAACAGCCGGTGCCACAGAACCGGCAGGCGGCCTTGTCCCAGCGAATGTCAGGAGTGCCCACCTGCGCGGCGGCCTGACCAGTGGCCAGAGGAATACCTGCGGCAGAAGCCGTCGCTGCGGCCGCTGAGGCCTTGAGGAATGTCCGACGAGTTTCTGATATGGTCATAGCGTGGGCCTCCGGCTGGTGGTTTGGCTTGGGGCATCGAGATGCGGATGGCTGTCCGCAGTGTCCTCGAAATGGTGGTACGTTAACGTCAGAGAAATCACCCCGGGGATCTGGTGCAGGTCCATGATGATCTCGGACGCAAGGCGTGTCGGCGTGTCTTCGACAACAATTACGAAACGGCCGTCTTCGGCCTCGGCGTGAATTTCGACACCGACCGTGCCTTTCATTGCCTCGGACGCCGCCAGTGCCTGCGCTGGTGCGATATGTAAAAGGCATCCGCAGATATTCATTGGCTGACTTCCGTTTGAGATATGGTTTTGCGTTTCAATGTGACGGCATCGACCGGGCATGACACCATACACGACCCACAGCCAGTGCAGGCGTCGAGGTCTAAAGATGGATCCGCGCGGCCACCCATTTGCAGCCTGAAGCTGATGGCGTTCTGATCGCAATTATCCTGACACACTCGGCAGCTGACACCGTTGACAGACAGGCAGGACGCAGCTTCGACCGACGCGCGCCACGGCCAATCTTGCAGGCGTTCTATGTCCAGGGCATCCGTGGGACAGGATTGAGCGCAACTCCCACAAAAAGTGCAGGGACCCTCGGTGGGTTGAAACACCGGATACCCATCCTGACCAATGGCAATCACACTTTCGGGGCAAGCTTCGACACAGTCGCCACATTTACTGCATTGATCTGCAAAACCAGGCACAACCGAACCCGGAGGTCGAACAAGATTACTGTCCTCCTGGAATGCGGTGACGCCCAAAAACGCGCGTCGGCTGGTCAGTTGGCTCATATCGCTTTGACCTGGTTACCTCTGATTCCTTTTCTGAGTTTACTGCATAATCGTTCTGAGGCTGGTACATTTTGATCCAGATCATTATTTGAGCGCATCGTTCTTAAACGTTTTGAGCTATTTGACGTCTGGAATGCCACCATCCGTACTGCTTGAAACCAGATGAGCGATGACACAACAAAGTCAAACCGCCATCTGTCTCAAACCATCTGATGACGTATAGCCGTCCATTGCCAACCGTTGCCGCGTCGACATGAGATTGGGCCGTAGATCATGTCGTCGCGCAACTTCATTGACCTCACACTCAGGACCGACGACTTGGCCACAACACGACCCTTGAACGGTTCTGAAGGTGTAGACGCCCCGGCTGGCCTCGGTGTGCCATTGTGGGTTTGAAAACAAACTGAATGGAGGCGTCACTGGAAGAGATTGGCCTGAATTTGGCGAAGAATGTGTTCCAGGTGCACGGAGCGGCTAGAACAGGTCACCCGGTTCTTCAGAAGAAACTTCGCATGGGCAAGGTCCTCGAGTACTTTGCCAAATTCCCGCGTAGCGTGGTTGCAATGGGGGCCTGCGCCAGTGCGCATTATTGGGGGCGCGAGATCGGCCGTTTGGGTCACGAAGTCAGGCTGTTCCATCCGGCCCTTGTTTCAGGCTGGGCGAAGCGCGCGAATGGCGGGTAAGTTTGGTGTTTCCATGACTGATCCTCCGAACCGCCATTCCATCCCACTTCGACAGCCCGACGTTGACCGGTGCAGCATATCACTGGATGCTGCATCGCATCCGACGTCGAGTTTGAGCCCAAAATGATCCATGCCGCGATAGCCAAGAATGTCATCTAAGCGCAGCTATGCCGACTTTGCAAAAGTGCATACATGGCTCACGATGGACATTCGCCAATTCAATCCGCAATTTCTCCAAAGCTTCCGTTCTCAATGTTGAGCCCAACAATCGAGGCTATGACTTATCGAGGCATTTTCAGACCAACTTCGGCAGCCACACTCCTACTTGCATCATCGTGACAAAGCCGAGAGCTGAGTATTCCCACAAATGGAAATTTGATGTTATATAGAGAAATAGGAATATTAATTCTTGAGATGTAAGTCACCGGCACCACCGGGCGATCTTGAGTTGGGAGGTCAATATGCTTCGAGCTTTTGTTTATTCTATCTCACTGGGGCTGGCATCATCGACGGTCTTTGCCGACGCTGTTCCTAGCGAAGAAGCGGCGGAAGGCTTGTTCTCAAAGCAGCCTTATTCTCCATATGCGAACCGGACTTTCCCTGAGCGCCCGCTGTGGGGAGACTCGCATCTTCACACCGGACTTTCGCTGGATGCAGGTGCTTTCGGGAACACACTGTTACCTGATGAAGCTTGGCGCTTTGCAAAAGGTGAGCAGGTCATTTCATCCACGGGTCAACCAGTAAGACTGGCCCGGCCTCTCGACTGGATGGTTCTCACGGATCACACTGACCTGATGGGATTTGCCCCGGACCTTCAGGCTGGTAAGCCGGGCGTCCTTGCGGATCCAAAAGGATTGGAATGGTACGAAGGTTACAAGGCAGGTGGCGAAGAGGCCGGCAAAGCGGCGTTCGACATCATCACCAACTTTTCGCAAATGACCCTGCCAGAAGTTCTTCTGGAATCTTACAGCCCGGGTGCTGACGCTTTTGCTTTTACTTGGGAGCAAATCGTTCTGGCTGCGGAAGAACATAACGACCCCGGCAATTTCACGGCGTTCATCGGATTCGAATGGACCTCTGTACCCAAGGGTTTCAATCTGCATCGAAACGTCATGCTGCGTGATGGGCCGATCAGGGCGCTTCAGATGGTGCCGCCGGTCACGCAACCACCCTTTGGTGATACCGACCCAAAGGCGCTATATGCATGGCTGGAAGACTATCAAGAAAAAACGGGCGGTCGGGCGGTAGCTTTCGCCCATAACGGCAACCTTTCGAACGGGTGGATGTTCCCGACCGAAGACACCTATCACGGTGGCAAGGTCGACGAGGAATATGTGGCCGCCCGCGCGAAATGGGAACCCCACTACGAAGTCACTCAGATCAAAGGCGACGGCGAAGCGCACCCCTTCCTGAGCCCGGATGATGAATTCGCGGATTACGAAAACTGGGACGTCGGCAACCTCGACATAACCGAGCTGAAAACCGATGACATGCTGGCTGGAGAATACGCCCGAGAAGCTTTGAAGCGCGGTTTGTTGTTAGAAGAAAAGTTCGGCGTTAACCCATATAAGTTTGGCATGGGCGGCGCGACGGACAGCCATACGTCTCTGGCAACTGCCGAAGAAGACAACTTCTTTGGAAAATCCGTCAGTGTTGAACCTTCGGCCACGAGAATAAAGCATCCTTTCATCGCCAATGACCTTGGCGAAATTCCTGGCGACCTTCTTGTCGCATCGGGATACACGGCAGTTTGGGCGACCGATAATACTCGCGCTGCAATCTTCGATGCGTTCAAGCGACGCGAAACCTATGCAACCACAGGACCTCGGATCGGCCTGCGGTTCTTTGGCGGTTGGGGTTTCAGTGACGCGGATGTTGAAACACGCTTCCTTGCAGATGTGGGCTACACCAAAGGTGTTCCGATGGGCTCGGATCTGCGACCTCGCGAAGGTGAAGGTGCGCCCGCATTCCTGATCGCTGCACTACGCGACCCGGTTGGTGCCAATCTGGATCGCGTGCAGGTGGTAAAGGGTTGGCTGGATTCTGAAGGGGCCTTGCAGGAAAAGGTTTACGATGTGGCGTGGTCGGACAACCGTGTTGCTGACCAAAACGGCAAGATCCCTGCGGTTGGAAACACAGTTGATGTTGAAACCGCCAGTTGGACCAACACGATTGGAACTGCCGAACTTGTAACCGTTTGGTCTGATCCTGAATTCGATCCAAATGCACGCGCATTTTATTACGTACGTGCGATCGAAATTCCAACACCGCGTTGGATTCTTTACGATAAGCTGAGATTTGGCGCCGAATTGCCCGAAGACGCGGTGCTCACACATCAGGAACGCGCTTACTCTTCCCCGATTTGGTATACACCGGCAGAGTAACACTGCCGATCACGGCGTTGGCAACCGAGGTAGAAGCCTTTACCTCGGCCCATTCACCAGACGATTGATTTGTGCGTCGCGTTGATTTTCTTGCAATGCTCAATCGACTGATGTCAGCATCGATACGTAAAACCGGAGCGCGTTTCATGCAGGAGCCTTCATGCGAATATTGAAAGAACCCCTGTTCCATTTCTTCCTGATTGGAGCAGCTATTTTCATTTGGTTCCAAATGGTTGCGCCGGAAAACGAGACTGTCGAAGATTTTGGGACAATAACAATCGACGAAAACGATATCGCGCTTTTGTCTGATCAGTTTGAAGCACGGTGGAAACGGCGCCCAAGCGGTGCCGAGCTGCAAGCTTTGACCGATGCAACAATTCGCGAAGAGGTACTGGTCAGAGAAGCAAGAAAGCTTGGCCTTGATCGCGGAGACTCTGTGATCCGGTCTCGTCTCAGTCAAAAAATGGATTTCCTGACCGAAGCGATTGCCACGTCTGTTGTTCCGGAAGACGAAGATTTAGAGGCCTTTTTGCAAAACAACTCGGAACGCTATGCGACGCCCAGCAAGCTGGCCTTCATTCAGGTCTTTATTGGTGAGGAGCCAAACAAAGCTGAAGTCGAGAGGGTATTGGCCACCCTCCGCGAGGGAGATGAGGTTTCCGACCTGGGCGCCTCGACACTGCTGCCCGCATCTATGCCCTTGACTGCGACCAGAGTGATAGACTCGGTCTTTGGATCTGGCTTTTCCAAGGGTCTTACAACATTGGATAAAGGTCAGTGGGCTGGCCCGATCCAGTCGGGTTACGGAGTCCATCTGGTTCAGGTGCAAGACATCGAACCTAGTCAAATACCCCCATTATCAGAAATTCACGATGCCGTGCTGCGGGATTGGCGTCGCGTGATGAGCGAAGATCTGGCGCAAGCGCAATATGAGATTCTTGCTGCCAACTATGAGATCATAGTGCCCGCTCTCTCAGGTCAAACCAAATGAAAGCTGTATTTGGCCTACTGATTGCGTTGCTGATTGCGTGGGTCGCAGGAAATGCCTCGGCGCATGCGCTTGATCCGGGGTACTTGGAAATTCGCCAAATCACATCGGACACCTGGAGCGTTCATTGGCGAAAACCCGATGTGAATGGTCAACCCATGGCGATCGATGTCATGGCGCCGGATGGTTGCACCCCGGCGCGCGGCCCTACCCCAATTTCCGATGGCAGAGCATGGGTTTCTTTCTGGGTTATCGAGTGCCGCGGGGATATTGCGGGCCAACCCATCCAGATAGAAGGTTTGGAGGTTCAAAAGAACGACGTATTGGTCCGTGTGCAGCCCCTGCAGGCTGAGCCCACGACGCTTCGGTTCACACCAGAGACGGCCGTTCAGAACATACCTTCTGAACAGACCACATGGTCTGTTTTCACCGCGTATTTCCAGTTGGGTTTTGAACACATCCTGGAAGGCTGGGATCATCTGCTGTTTGTCTTCGCGTTGTTTATTTTGGTCCGTGATCCGTGGAAACTGGTGGGAGCAGTCACAGCATTCACACTGGCGCATTCAATAACACTGGCATTGGCAACGCTAGGTTTTCTGAATGTCCCCGGTCCGCCGGTCGAGGCCATCATAGCGCTTTCTATTGTTTTTCTGGCGATGGAAATTGTTAAGGGTGGCGACGGGCGTTTCCGACTTTCAAAGCAGAAGCCCTGGATCGTTTGTTTCGGGTTTGGGCTTTTGCATGGCCTTGGTTTTGCAGGCGCTTTGGCCGATATCGGACTACCCTCAAACGATATTCCTGCGGCCTTGCTTGCCTTCAACCTGGGCGTCGAGGCCGGCCAGTTGAGTTTTGTCGGGGCCTTGGCACTTCTTGTCGCGATCTGGCGGTTGATGGCACGTCCAGTTAGCCAAAGGGCGACTGTGATTACAGCCTATGGCATCGGGTCGGTATCGATGTACTGGCTCATAGAACGCATAAGTGGATTCTGAAGCGCTTTCAGCATCAGCAACTCCAGCTGGAATCGAAACTGCGCACATGATCAGGAAAGGTCAACTCACGCCAGGAGTCTGTCCATTCAAACAATGCGCCGAACTAGCCGGTTAACACCGATGCGATCGCTCAATCAACTCACCATGCTCAAAAGTTTGCAACAGAGCCCGACATAGTTCAGCTTGGAGCCGATTTCTGCGGCACCGCTCTGGGTGCCGCAGTGCTCTTTAGATCTAGAACGACCAGCGAAGTCCGGCGCGCAGGAATGGCCCCTGAGCGTCGCTGCCGATTTCCTGTTCCGCCGTCAGTTCAAGCCGCATGTCCTGAATGAGATCTTGCTCGTATCCGACCACGACACTGGCGCCGGTAAAGTCGGTTGACGCAAAGGCCAGAGACTCGGTCTGAGAGAAGACGGTTACGTCGCCCTCGGAACTGCCTAGGTCGCGCCGCAACACGCCGCCAAGCTGACCGCTGAGAACACCGCCGTTTTCAAGGTCCTTTGATGCCTCAACCCCCAAACGGGCCTCGACAACTTCGGTGGTGATATCGCCGACGGTGGCATTCGCAGATGACCCCGTCTCGGTATAGCCGTCATCCTTTTGGTTGGTGTAACGGGCGCTGGCAAAACCAAGCAAACCGAAATCCTCACTGACATCGAATGCACGCTCGACCCCGATATTCGCGGTCAATAGCCTGCTGTTGTAATCAGCCTTGGCGTCAGAACTGCCCGCGATCGACCGGCTACGATCGGTCGTGAGCCAACCAATGCCAAACCCGGCATCCAGCGTGTAGGCACCAAACTGACGACCCACTGCGGCATCAAGATAGAAGCCATTTGTGTCAAAGTCGGTGGTGCTGTTGTCACCATCCGAAGTGAACACGCCCATGGCAACAGCCAGAGACACTCCGTTGTCCATCTGCCCCGTATACCCGGCGCTTCCGCTGAACATCGTCACGTCCGTGTCATCGTTCGAGCCGCTCTCGAACTCTCGATACTGGGCGTCGATCATTGCGAAGGGCCGGAAACCAGCGAAAGTTGCGCCCTGCGCGACCTGCGGTCCCTGACCATAGCTAAGCGCATTGCCACTGCCGCCGACAATGCTGCCGAAGAAGGCCGCGACATCGCCCGATGGTGCAATGTCATTGCCGTCGACCACAGAATAGATCGGGGCCGCGCCGCCCTTGTCCTGCACGAACCAAGCGGATTGCCCGTCAGACACGGTGGTCTTGAAGGTACCCGTACCCGGCGCGGCATCTTCGAACGCAAACACGCCACTGCCGCCTTTGGCGTCTAGGTTCACGTCATGGTCCTGAACGCGGATCAGACCCTCAACGTCGTCCATTGTATCGACATTCAGCGTCCCCGTGCCGGTTCCAAGGTAGACAGCGTAGACCTCATCATTCCCCGAAACCCTGATGGTCCCCAGATCATGAATCGTTCCGTCGAAATTGTCGAACTGAATACCGGCTGCACGGGTGCCGGAACTGCCGGTCGCGTGCACGGTAATCGGGCCCGTGTTCGAGAACGTTCCCTGCATGTCGCCGGCGTACACGCCGAATGCCTCGGATGCGTTTGGCGGTGGCCCACCATTCTGTTGCGCACCATTGGCGGTGACGGTGATGCTTCCGGTGTTCTTGATGTCACCGGTTACGATTTCATCAACATAAATCCCATAGGCCTCGGCAGAGGTGTCATGCGAAATCGCAGTCGCTGTAATCTCACCCGAGTTTGCCAGAGAGCCGCTTAGGTCATCGGTAAGATAAAACCCCGAGGCTTCTGCAGAATCTTCGGCAGCTTCTGCGAAAAGCGTCATAGTGCCCGAGTTACGAATTGCACCGGAAACGTCATCCCCGGCATAAATGCCCGTCGCGGTCGCCTCGTCCGCGGTGTTGAGAGACAAAGCAGTGGCCGTAATCGTGCCCGAGTTTACCACGATCCCGTCAACAAGGTCCTCAAGGTAAAGCCCGCCCGCATATGCTACGTCATCGGTATCCGCGCTGGCAAAGGCCTCAATTGTACCGCTGTTATGTACGGACGCGCCGGACAATACGTCATCATCGACGTAAATGCCGAAAGCAGAAGCGTCGGATTCAACACCGATTGCGGTTACCTCGATGGTACCGCTGTTATCGATCTGACCGGACAGGTCACGATCGACCAAAATTCCATAGGCAATCGCCTCATAGGTCGACGGGGCAGAGGCCAGAACCTCCAATGTGCCGGTATTGCGGATCACACCGTGCGCATTGCCATTGACTTCGATCCCATAGGCAGACGCGGTACTGTCACTGGTCGATATGGCAACCGATTTGATTGTTCCCGAGTTCACGATCTGACCGGTTTCTTCCAGGTCACTTTGCACGTAAATGCCCCAGGCATAGGCATAATCATCGGCGAATGATCTGGCGCGGACATCAATCGTGCCGCTGTTTCTGATCACACCCGCGACGTCGCGGTCGACCGCAATACCGTAGATTGATGCGGTGCTTCCGTCGGTGATCAGCCCATCAACCTTGATCGTCCCGGTGTTGACGATCTTACCTGTTTCAGAAACGTCACCGTCAACGTAGATACCCCAGGCCTCGATATCGCCATCCGTGGACAACACGTCGACATCAATCGTTCCGGTGTTTTGGATTACCCCGTCGGCGTCACCGTTCACCAGCAAGCCATAGATATCCTGAGGATCAGACCCGGTGACATCTACAGAAATGGTGCCATTGTTCACCAAAGCACCGGATTGCTGCAAATTTCCGTCCAGCAAAAGTGCCGTCGCAGTATCGGTATCCGTTGCCGTGACCGAGATTGTCCCATTATTCGTGAACGTGCTTGAGTAATCGGTCGTGATCGTCAAAGCTGCAGCGGTGGAAGAAGTTATCTCGATCGCGCCGCTTGCCGTTACTTTGTGATCCGCATCGGTCGAGAAAACCTGAGGTGTCGTCACCACATTCGAGATCGTATCCGCATGTACGTCCCCGGCCATCAGGGCAACCATTGATACTTGCGCCAGCAAGGCAGCTGGAGCCGCGCTGACAATTTGGCCTTTCCACTTGAAAATACGCCCCCCACGGAGCTTGGGGGCGTTCGCCCTCGACCCATTATTAGACATTTACTATCCCGTTAGATTATCTTGTTTTTTTCTCGAAACTCGTCGCGTTTTTGCAATCGGCTCCGCTTACGAACCGTTAATAAATCGTTAACATGTATGCAATCTACCAATTTTCCATTGCATAGGATGACCTATTGCTGTTGGAAATTCGTAGGAAAACTGCAACACAATGTGGCGACTTGACGGCGCTTGAGATCAGGCTGTTGTCATGCGCCAGCCCGGAGCTACTTGAATGCCTAAAAACCAGACATTATCCATCGGTGAGGCTTACAACCAAGGAGTTCAGGCCTACGATACAGGGCATTTGAATAAAGCTGTCAATGTTCTGAACCAAGTGCTCAAAGCTGCGCCCGAATACGCGCCAGCGCATCAACTGCTTGGCGTAATTGCGTTTCAAACCGGTCAAAGCGGGCCAGCTGAAAATGCTATGCGCGAAGCGATCCGATTGCAGCCGGACAATGCTGGGTTCCTGTCGAATTTCACCGAGGTGTTACGCACGAACGGAAAACCTGAAGAAGCAATCAGGGTTGGCAAACGTGCAGTCCAGCTTGCCCCGGGGGTTGCAAATGCGCATTCAAACCTTGGGCTTGCCTATTACGATATAGGTGATTTATCCGAAGCCGAGGCATCTCAGAAGAGAGCGCTGGCCCTTAATCCAGATCTGATTGCTGCGCTGAATAATCTTGGATCAATCGCGCGCGACAACGAGGACAGTGAAGGGGCAATCTCGTTCTATCGTAGGGTGCTAGATTTGCGCCCGGACTATCTCGAGAGTGTCAACAATCTCATTTCTGTAATGATAGAAGCTGAGGAGCTAGAAGAAGCTAGAGATTTTGCAGATGACTGTCTTGGCAAGGGGTATATTTCCGCAGAGTTGCACCGCAATCGGGGACGGTTACACGTTTTGCAGAGCGAATGGGACGAAGCCGAATGCTGTTTTCGAAATGCGATTTCGCTAGATGAAAAAAAGCCCGAAGCTTATGTCGGGCTTGCGCAGGTCCTGATCGAGAAAAACCTGCATGAACTTGCCCTTGTCGAGGCAGAAAAAGCGCAGCACTTAGACCCCGGCCACGCGCCTGCATATCACTATATAGCCGTTTGCAAATCGCACCTTGGCGACCTCGAGGCCGGTTTTGCCAACTACGAGAAGACCCTTGAGCTAAAACCGGATTTCTCGGCCACAATGATCGCCTTGGGCCATCTGGAGATGGAGCAGGGCAATTTTGACGCTGCCCGCAGCTGGTTCAACAAGGCCGCAGAAAGTGACAAGGCGCGTTTGAATGCGCAGATCGCGTTGGTTAAGTTGGATAAAGTTACCGAAGACAACCTTGATTTTCAGGGTCTTGTGGCTGCGTTGCCTAACGCCGACAAGATGCTTCCTGAACAATCGGTATCGTATCACTACGCATTGGGAAAATGTTATGAGGACCTCAAGCGCTACGACAGCGCTTTTGAACATTTTGCAAAAGGGGCTGCAGTAAAGCGCAGCATTATCGATTTTGATGCCGACCAAATCGAGGAAACGGCAGACGACCTGATCGCGGCCTTTACACCGGAACTGGTCGAAAAACTTCACCAGAGCTCGGTGGACAGCAGCCAACCAATTTTTGTTGTTGGTATGCCGCGGTCTGGAACGACGCTGACGGAGTCGATCCTCGCCAGCCATTCAGACGTATTCGGAGCCGGAGAGCTTAACTATTTGCACAAACTTTTCACCGATCAACTGCGCGGTGGAAACAAGAAAACTGGAAGTCTGATTGCGGCTCTCTCGGATCAGGAGCTTTCAAAACGCGCCCAACGATATGTCCAGCGGCTCGATGCGCACGCTCCTGGTAAACCTTATATCGTTGATAAGATGCCTGCAAACTTTCTGATGGTTGGCCTGATTCATGCGATCATGCCCAATGCGCGGATCGTGCATGTCGCGCGCAATCCGCTAGATACGTGTCTGTCCTGCTTCACCCGAGTGTTTCAGCGCAGTCAGCTCCACAGCTACGACCAGATCGAATTGGGTCGATACTTTAATGCCTATGTGCGCGTTATGCAGCATTGGAAGGAAGTTCTCCCCGCCGGCAGCTTTCACACCATTCACTATGAGAGCCTTATCGATGATATCGAGTTCGAAGCGCGACGCTTGATAGCATATTGTGGCCTCGAGTGGGATAATCGTTGTCTCGAGTTTTACAAAGGGGCACGACGTGTCCGCACTGCAAGTGTTCAGCAAGTGCGCCAGCCATTATACAGCTCGTCAAAGGAGAAATGGCGAAACTACGAATCTCACTTAGCACCGCTTATCGAGACAATCGGAGAAGCAAGGATTCCGTTTCGATAATCTTTGGATTGATATTGGTCCTAAAAGGTGTCGGAACTACTAAGGCGTGCTGTTATTGAGGCAAATTCCTTTGAGCCGCACATGAATTTGAGTGCAAGCAATCGAACTTTGATCATCCAGCCACAAGCGACGGAGAGCCAGCAAACCTAGCTTCTAACACCAAATTTTTGGCCGCATCTTTTCTCTTGGTTAGAAAAAGCATTCATTCGAGTCAAAATCATCAAGGTCAGCAAAGTCCCGCAGACTGTGAGTTACCGTTCTACAGGATTTTGCACGCGCGACGAACGGCAGCTAAGCGGGCTGGACTGCAGCATCGAGACAAGCCGATAGATGTCGGCTAAGGGCCGACTTTAAAGACTGAAACTTGGTTTGTGCCAAGGTTGCTGCGCTGTCTCCTAGGTCCACTCTGAGCCCAGAGTTACCGATGCTGCGCTTTGCACCAAAGTCAGCTTTCGGAATTCGCTAGAACAGAGTTCACGTACTTATCTATGTCGCCCGCCAGGTCGTCATCTGAGAATCCGGCACGTGCCCGGAACACCATGCCCTGCCGTAGGTCGAACATCATTTTGGCACGATCAACGCTCGGAAAACGCTGCGGCAACTTACCGTTAATCACTTCCTGATCAAAGCGGGCCGTGATGCGCTTATCTGTCGATATGATCGCGTCTCGTAGCAATTCGGCGGTGCCGTCCACGTGCCCAGCACTTGTCGCGACGCAAGAAACAAGAAAGCACCCCTTTGCCCCACTGTCATGGTGCGTTGAGTAGTCAATCACAGCCTCAAAGAAGGCGCGAACAGCCTGCCGAATATCGGGCACGGTCTCCAATGCGACCAAGGGCGCACAGGCATCATTCGTCGCATAGCTGTTGATTGCTTCCAAGTAAAGGCCGTGCTTGTCACCGAACTCTGCATAAAGGCTGGGACTGTTGATCCCCATTTCATCTGTCAACAGCTTCATCGATGCGCCTTCATAACCTTGTTTCCAGAACACGCCGATGGCCTTGGTGAGGGCTTCGTCCCGGTCGAAGGTTTTGGGCCGCCCAACTTTTTTTGTGACAATCATTACAAAATTCCTTGACGTTTCGCTTTTGGTATTTTTATAACGATCATCACAAAACGCAAGGACAAGAAAAATGTCATCACGAAAAACACCTGCTGGATCACAGTTTCCCGCAATCACAGTGCCCAAATTAGGCGGGGGTGACCTTATTCTCGGTGCTCCGCATGGAGGGCATGATTGGCAAATGGTCGTCGTTTATCGAGGTAAGCATTGCCCGATGTGCACAAGCTATTTGAAGGAGTTGGAAGTCCTGCTGACAGAATTTCACGCTCTTGGCGTAGATGTTGTCGCGGTCTCCGCCGACCCTGAATCCAAGGCGACCGACCAGATCGCACTGATGCAGTCAAGCTATCCGGTTGGGTATGATCTGAGCCTCAACCAAATGCACGAACTTGGGCTTTATGTGTCTGATCCTCGGTCGGCAGCGGAAACGGATCAACCCTTCGCAGAACCCGGCATCTTTATCGTGAACGCAGATGGTCAGGTGCAGGTCACGGATATCTCCAACGCGCCATTCGCTCGGCCAGACTTGAAAACCTTGCTTGGCGGTCTGCGCTTTATCCGCAACCCTGAGAATAACTACCCAATCCGGGGGACGCGCGCCGCATAAGGCAAGCTCCCTCTAACTCCCTAAAATCAATACACTAAACCGAAAGGACAAGCTTATGCGCTTGACATCCGCTCTCTTCACTATTGCCCTCGTTGCCTCTCTGGCAGTGCCCGCATTCGCCGAAACCGCTGCACAAAGCGCAGCACGGGAAAGCCTGATCGCCTTCAATGATCGTTTCAATGAATTGGCGGCAACCCATGACGCAGCCGGGCTCATTGCCCTCTATGACGAAGATGCGTTCTGGATCGCGCCAGCGACACCTCCAGCGCAAGGCCGCGACGGTGTTCCGCGTCAGACCATCACTTTCATGAGCGAGAACGAAGGCGAGCTGTCGCACACGATCGAAGACCTGTTCATCTCTGACGACGGCACGCAGGCGGTCATGAAAGGCATAACCCGCGCCGCCGTCGAAAGTCAGGGCTTCCAGCTTGAAGGATCATACATCTACGTCCTGGAGCGCGAAAGCGAAGACGATAACTGGCAGATCGTGCTGGATATGTTCAGCAACTACGCGACCGATTGATCGCTCGCGCCAAACCACCTTTTCCCAAAAGGACCATTTCAATGGCTATGACCGAAAACCACTCCAACGCCTCCGCTGTCGAAGAGACACTGGACGGGCTGATCCACGGCGTCTCAGGGCATTCGTTCGAAGTGCTCGACAACCTCTATCACCGCGACATGCAGACCTATCTTCTGCTGAACGATGGCACCCTGATGCGCAACGACAAACCCGGATTCATGGAGTTCATCAAACACAACATGGGCGCACTGAAAGACGACAACCCTTGGGTGAAGTATCACCTGGTCGAAGCTGACGACACGCATGGCCACATCGTCGTCAGCCGAAAGAACGATGCAACCGGTCGCTATCAGCTCATCTCACTCAGCATCGACTTCGTGCTTGAGGATGGCCGCTGGCAGATCACCCGCGAGATCATCATGACCCGCAGTGAGGCAGCGGACGCCTAAGCTCAGGTTCACTTGATCGGACCCAATCTAGTGAAGCGGCCATTCGAGGAATACCTCGACATGACCGCTTCGTCCGCAAACAGTGAGCATAATGGCCTTCTGGCTTTGCACTCGCGGCGAAGGGCAGTAATGCGGGCTGCGACCGCAGCATGTAAGTTGGCTGAGGGATGTCGGCTCTGGGCCGTCAACGTCGGCACGGGCGTCTTCCTCCGAAGCGGTGATCTGCACTGCCGCATGATCGCAAAGAGCCCATTCTGACAAACGCTGCGCTTCCGACGCATATCGGCTCCTTGGCAAAATACAAAACCTCGCGTTCGGTCAATTTGTTGACGCTCTGCCTCTCTTGCGCGTTCTTCGAATCCATACTTCTGCAAGTAGGAGGTTGGGGACCCAACTCATCGCTACAGCGATGAAATATGCCGTGCCTGTTTCCTGACTGTCGCCTGCCAGGACCGGCACCCAGAAGCTGAATGTCACGAAGAAAAACGCCAGGAAATAACTTCGCAACATCCATTCACGGTGGAGAGAAATATTGCGTTTCCGGATCATCTTGTATGCGAAAATCGTGGACAGAAGCCAAAAGAATCCCAGCAGGAAAAACGACAATCTCGCGGCCCAGCTCACATCGAAGAATGCAGCATTGAGTACCGCCGCGATGCTCGCCAGACATGCGCTGTAGACGTAGATGCGGCCACCCCAGCGATGCGCGCGAATGAAACGGGTTCGTATCGCAGGGTTGAACTGCATTATCCCGGCGATCAATGCGATTCCGCCAGCCAGAGCATGGATTTGAAATGGCAACGGCAGCGCGCGCATCTTGTCAGTTTCAGCAAGGCCAATACTTGCTGCGATAGCGAAAACCCCATACGCCACGCCGGTAGCCGCAAGGATGCACCATGCGCCCCACATTTTCCAACGCCATCGCATGAAATGATCTTTAATCATGGCCATCTCCGTGCGCGCCTATCATCGACTTGCCCGCACCGGCAGTGAGCATTGACGCAGCATCCAGTTCCAGAATTTCGCAGGACCCTGGCCCCCGCACGTGGTCGTCACCGGACACCAGACCAGCGGCAATCGACCCTGCGTAACCAAGCGACACAATTGCAACCGCCGCCCATACGCACCTTGACCGAAACTGCAGGCCGATCAATACGGCGAGAGTGAGCCCCAAGCCGATCTCGATCACCATGAAAACCCGACCGTAGTATCGAGGTTCCCAATAGGAAACTGGTGAGCGGAAGATCCAGTTCGTGAAAGGCATCCATTGCGCGCGCGCATCGTCATGGTGCAGCAGAAAATCAACCCCCACATGAAGCAGTGCGGAGCTGGCGAACACGATCACGATCAGCGCGATCCTACGTGGCCAAACGGCAGGCAGGATCAGACCGGTGAGGCCCAGGGCGATAAGGGCGAGATACAAGGGGATCGAGTTCAGCAGCATCTGAAGCGTTGTCCACGGCTGCTCCCAGTACCGATAATGAAACACTTCGCACCCGCTGGCCCCTTGCTGCCGCTCGACTATGAACATCGCCCAGACATCGGTATCAGGCACTAACGCGCCCATCAGACCAGCCAGAGCAACTGTAGTACGTCCCGGCCTCGCGAAGATTGCGGCTCCGATCAGTAGATGGGTTTGCGTGAACATGAGCAGCATCACCATATTGACAATTAAGTTGTCATAATTCATAGTGACACCTAAGTTGTCAAATAGAATCCCGGAGCCCCCGCGTGACGCAGCAAAACAAAGAACTCACCGCACTGATCAGAGAAATAAGGACAGCGTTCAACCGGCTCAAATCCGTTGCCGAAGCTCTGCACGCCGATCTGGATATCAATCCGTCGATGCGGGCGGTCCTGCAGGCATTGATCTTCAAGGCGCCACAAACGGTGCCCGATATCGCCAAAGCCAAAGGTGTCTCGCGTCAGCATGTGCAGAAAAACATGAATACCCTGTTGGAGAAGGGTCTTGCCCACGCGCAGGACAATCCCGATCACAAGAGATCAGTACTTTATTTGCCCACCCCAACCGGCATTGATCTTTTTGCCGAGATGCAGGACCGGGAAGACGCACCGATGGCCGCGTTGGCCGAGGCCACGGCAGCGCATGATGTCGCAGCTTCGGCGCAGCTGTTGGCCAGTCTCAACGACGCGCTTGAAATCATGATGGAGAAGGGGAGCTAACATGATTCAGCACTCGAAACGCCACAGCAAGACCCTCGGCATCGTCATTGTCGCACTATTTATATGGGGTGTCGCCGCCCTGTGGTCGTGGAATACCTTTGCGGTGGACCTTCTGGGGTTTCCCGAGATGGCGTATCGCCATGCGCTTGCCCTCGGCGTTCTCGTTCTTTCGATTGGCGGGTTGCTGGCGATGCCCCTGTGGATGTCTCGCGCGGGTAACGCGTAGTGTCGATGAAACCGAAGATCGTCGCACAGTTTCGGCATCCATCGGGCCTGTTGGGTGCGTTGGCGGGACGGATCATGGCAGCGCGGCAATCGAACCGTTTCCGAAATGACAGAACAGTCGATTTGATGGCTCTGTCGCCCGATAGCCGCGTGCTTGAGATCGGCTGCGGCCCGGGTCTGGCCCTCGCAAAATGTGCCTCTGTTGTAACGTCAGGGCGGGTGGTCGGTCTTGACCATTCCGAGGTGATGATCCGGCAGGCTCGCAATCGGCTAAGAGAACAGTGTGCCGCAGACAGAGTCACGTTGATCGAGGGCGGGATCGACCGCCTTGCTAACTGGCCGGGCGCATTTGACCGCATCTTCTCGCTGAACGTCATACAGTTTCAGAGCGACAAACACGGGTTTTTTGGTGCAGTATATGAAGCATTGGCTACTGGCGGGCTTTGCCTGACCACCTATCAACCACGGCTGGACGCGGATGGCCCGGGTGCTGCGCGACGCATGATCGCCAGCATCGAGGAAGCGCTCCACGCTGTTGGTTTCGAGAACGTGACCGAAATCGAGATCTTTGGCGGGGCCACTCCGGCGATTTGTGTCATCGGCCAGAAGAACGATCCTTACCGAAACTAACCAAAGGAGATCTAACACTGCACAAATTTATGGAATTGGAGGATCTTTCTTCAGATCTGATGATCCGGCTAGACTAGCAGAATGGTATGGGACCCATCTATCAATCCCCTCAACTCCGGCTTCGCCCACCATGCAATCCTGGATCAGCGAGCGCAGCGTGACAATCTTTTCGACGTTCCCGAAAGACAGCGACTACTATCCCGGAGACCGGGGCTTCATCCTGAACATTCTACGTCGCGGACTTTGATGCGATGTTCAAAGAGCTGAATGTTGCCAGAATCGAAAGCGGCGCCGAAGTCGAGATGGGGGATTGGAAGGTTTGCTCGCATTCACGATCCGGAATTAGATCCAATCGATCTGTGGGAACCCATTCTGAGGTGTTGTCACATTAACCGTTGTTTGGTTACTCATGCTTGGAATTGGTCGTAGGTGGCATCGATGAATCCATCGTCCATCACCTACAAGCGTCGCCGATTTCCTCCTCGGATCATTACCCAGGCTGGGTGGCCTTATGTTCGAGCTTGCGTGAAGTTGACGCGAGGCTTCTGCAGCGCGGGGTCGATATTTCTTACGCGACCCTCCGCCGCTGGGTCATCAAGTTCAGACCGCTGACCGTAACACTGCGCGCAGAATTTTAACCTGAGCAGTACTGAGCGCAAAACGATGGTAAATCCAGGCGGCTTAGGCGATGATCTCTCGCGGAAAAACGATAGCCCTTCAGGCGCGGCATTTTGAACGGCATCTTTATGCGTGAGCGGTAACCAGTTCAGAACGCGCAAACAAGTTGGCACTATCCATTTGATGCCTGGAATGTCGCCTCCCAAGCAGCTTGAAATCTGAGCACGGGCACTTCTTTGTGGACTGGATGTTAACGTGACAACACCCAAAACCCCCCTATCTCGCGCTGTGCTACATGTGTGGTCACGATAAGAGCGATCGCCCATCCTGTCACAACGGCAGCCGCGGTGCCAAACCAAACACCGGTTTCGTTAAAGCCCAGCAGCCAAACAAAAACCCAGACAAAAAAGGCTACCCCAAACCCCTGCCGATACAGGCTGATCCACACCGTCCAGATCGGTCTTTTCAAAGCCTGCAAAAGAGAGTTGATCGAAAAAAGCATCATATAGAAAGGCAGTATCAGGCTGTCGACGCGCAAGTAACTCACTCCAACGCGGATGACTTCGGGGTCATCAGTAAACTGCCGCAGCAAGGGTCTTCCAAATATCCATAGAGTAGGCGCTGCGATAGCTGTCATGATGAAGCCAACTTTCCAGCAATAAAATACTGCTTCCCTTACTCTCGCGTATTCATGGGCTCCAAAATTTTGGGACGCAATTGGTAGCAGCGCCCCGGTTACACCAAGCACCGGCAAAAGTAGAATCTGTTCAAGTCGAATTGCCACTCCATGGCCCGCGATTGCGTGTTCCCCAAAGATTTTCAGGGCGAACTGCATGACAAAACCTGACAGCAACATCACCATGAAGGATGTGGCTGTTGGTAGAACCTGGACAGATATTTCGGCAAACTTTTCCAAACGTGGGGCAAAGTTTCGGAATCGTATGCGCCTCATCCTTCGCCGTCCGAGTACTTGCCGGACCATGAAGACCATGACGCCGGTCTGACTGATGACGGTCGAGACAGCCAAACCATCGAAGCCTATGCCGGGAACCAGACCTGGAATGCCATAGATCAACAGCGGGTTTAGACCGATATTGACAAAAAATGCGACCACGAGTGCGCGCTGCATCGAAACCGCATCGCCGTGCGCCTGTAGGATACCGTTGCACCCAAACGCCAGCAAGAACCCAGGCAGAGCCAAAAGCAACCAATAGAAGTAACGCAGCCCCGCATCACGATATGCGCCCGGCTCAGACACCAGCCGGATCAGAGCTGGACCATACCAGTGCCCAGCCAATGCCAATAGGCCGGACGCTATGAGTCCATAGCTCATTCCTTGCGCTGCCAGCCGACGGGCTTTGCGATGATCGCCGGCTCCCAGAGCGTTTCCAACAAGAGCGCTCATCGCGGCCCCAAGCCCAACGCCGACCGATATGGCAATAAAAAACGCCTGAAACCCCAGTGCCAACCCGGCCTGTGCGCTGGTGGACAAAAGCCCAGCAAAGAACATGTCCACGACGTTGTAGAGGGTGTTGAACAGCATTCCGACTGCGGCAGGAATTGCCAGTGTTCGAAAATGCGCCGAGATCGGTCCGCGTGTCAGATCAAGTTCGGCTGGAATGGCCATATCAGCAGGTCATTACGGGCGCTCGGCCTGCACGGTCAAAAAGACAAATTCGGGTGTCAAAACTTCTTCAAACCCATGGTTCAGTTCGGCATCCACGCTGATACTGTCCCCCGCCGACAAAGTGAACCGGGCCTCACCATAACGATAAACCGCTTGCCCCTCTATCGCCTGAACAAAGACAACGCCGTGACCCACGTAGGTTGGTGGATGGCCCTCGTCACGCAGCAGGGTTACACGGCGTGCCTGAAACCTCAGATCTTTCCGGGAATGTAGCGCGAGATTGACATACTCATGGGAATGACCGCTGGCCAGCCGGGTGGATTTCAATCCCTGCCCGTGACGAACGAGGGTATAGTCGGTGTGATCCGTTCTTGCTTCGCGAAACAACGAGACGATGGGCACTTCAAGCGCCTCGGCCAATGCGGCCAATGTGTCGATCGAGGGCGAAACCAATCCATTCTCTATGCGGCTGACCATCGCCGCAGATATGCCAGACTGTTCGGCAAGTCGGCGGGCTGATTGCTTCCGGCTTTGGCGCAGCTCTTTTAGCGACGCGCCGATGGCGCGATCAATTTGTCTTCCCGGAGTGTCACCTTGCATGATACATCCTGTCACTCGTCGGCGTAGTAACCCACGACGTCCCCATCCGTGGTGACGCCGAGACCGTTTAGTAAACGGTTGGCATAGTTGAAATAGCTCACAATCTGGTTGATTTCGAGGATCTCGCCGTCCTCCCAACCTTCATCTTTCAGTGTGGTTGCATCCGTCTCAACCATCGTTCCGGGTGCTAGGGTAAGTTTCTCGGCATAGATCAATGCAGCAAGGTGTGCCCCTTCAAAAGCATCCTGCGGTTGGTGGGCTTTTAGCGCAGCTTCAATTTCATCGGCGCGCGCATTGTTATCAATCAGGTGCCGAGCGTTTGCCCAGTGGTTGGCATAGGAGTAGGGGCAGTTGTTCAGGGTCGACACGTAAGAGCTGATGACTTCCTGAAACCACATCGGTATGGAGTTTGCGTGATCGTGCAGGCACGCTCGGTACAAAATAACATGCCCTTTCATTGTGTTGGGCCGCAGGGAATGCACGCGCATGACATTATCCACCGTCCCGTGCGGCGTGCGTGCCATATCCAATGTGGCCTTTAGCTGATCGTCGGCTTCTTCGTCAGAAATCATCCGAATCCAGGCAGACATTTATGTTTCCTCCCTTGGTCGTCAGCTCAATTTTTAGGCAGTCAAAACCTGCCCGTTGAGTTTTTTATTGACGAATATTGCATATTAAGCAACCATATTAATTAGCGTGCAACAGATTTGAGGATTCTATGGCCTTGCCCGATTGCTCCACTCAATCGCATCGCCAAGCCAACGGCTGCTATCTGGGCAATCCCCGGATCGAGCCACGGCAACAGAATTTCCCGACGGTTTTTCGGGGCGGTAGCTTTCTCACCTCTGCTTCCATCCACTCACGAGGACACCCGAAAGTGTGGTCTCCCGAAACGACAGGCCCGTCATGAACCAACCTTCTCCCATGATTGAGGTAACCAACCTGGATAAATTCTATGGCTCATTTCATGCGCTTAAGAACATTGATCTGAGTGTTCATCAGGGTGAAAAGGTGGTGATCTGCGGCCCGTCCGGTTCGGGGAAATCTACGTTGATCCGCTGTTTCAATGGTTTGGAGTGGCACAATTCCGGGCGTCTCGTGATCGATGGGATCGAAGTATATGAAGGCATAAAGGAAATCCGCGAATTACGGCAAGAGGTTGGGATGGTCTTCCAACAGTTCAATCTGTTTCCGCATCTGACGGTTCTTGAAAACCTGATGATCGGACCGATGAAGGTGCGCAAGGTATCAAAATCTCAAGCCGAAGAGACTGCGCGCAATTATCTGGACCGGGTCCACATTCCTGAACAAGCAGATAAATACCCGGCTCAACTATCTGGTGGACAACAACAGCGGGTGGCCATTGCACGATCCCTGTGCATGGAAACCCGGATCATGCTTTTCGATGAGCCGACCTCTGCCCTTGATCCCGAAATGATCAACGAAGTGCTGGATGTGATGGTTGAACTTGCTGAGACCGGTATGACCATGGTCGTCGTCACCCATGAGATGGGATTTGCCCGTAAGGTCGCTGATACGATGGTTTTTATGGAAGCGGGGCAAATTGTCGAAGTTTCGCCGCCGGAACAGTTCTTTACCAACCCCTCAAGCGAACGCTGTCGCTTGTTCCTAAACCAAATTCTGGAACACTGATATGAGCGATCTGGGCATATCGGGACCTACAGGTCAGGCGCTGCCGAAACCGCCGGTCATTAAGAGGTTTTTTGGCTCAGTACCCGTATCGATCGCTATCTATACAATCATCGTAGGTTTGATTGCCTATGGCTCTTATGCTGGTGCTCAGGGCATGGGGTATAATTGGCAGTGGTACCGCGTACCACAGTTCCTGTACCGCAATACCGAGGTTGGGTTCGAGTGGGGCGAAATTCCGATTGGTCTGGTCGCCACTATTCAACTATCCGTCACGGCCTTTTTGCTGGCAACCGTTCTGGGATTGTTGTTGGCGCTATTGCGGCTGTCCGGATTGGTCGTAGGTTCAGCGGTTGCGGTTGGCTATCTTGAGCTTATCCGGAACATCCCGCTCTTGGTTCTGCTTTATCTCTTTTACTATGTGCTGGGTCCGATCTTCGGGTTTAATCGTTATACCGCGAGTATCTTGACCCTGGCGGTGTTTCATTCTGCGTTGATATCTGAGATTTTGCGGGCGGGGATCAACGCCATCCCCACGGGCCAGTGGGAAGCGGCCAAATCCATCGGGATGAGCCCCTTTCAGATCTATCGTTACATCATCCTGCCGCAATCGGTGCGGTTCATGCTCCCGCCGATGACCGGCGAGGTCGTTCATCTGATCAAATCATCAGCAATTGTCAGCGTGATTGCGGTGGCCGAACTGACCACTTTCGGACGTAACATCATTTCTGACACCTACATGAGTTTCGAAATCTGGTTCACCATCGCATTGGTCTATCTGGTGGTGACCCTGATCCTGTCGATCGGCGTGAGCTATCTGGAGAAGAAATATGCCGTCGACCAATAAACCTGAACAAATTGTCGGACAACAAGGAGAACCAATATGAAGCTTTCTCGCAGAATGCTCGGGGTAGCCCTGGGTGCGGTCGTGGCGACTGGACTGGCGACCTCAAGCTGGGCGCAAAGCGCGACCCAGGAACTGTCCAGTGAAAGTGTGATTGAAACCATCAAGCAGGACGGGGTGATCCGGATTGGTCTTTCACTGTTCGTGCCGTGGTCGATGCGTGACAATAATGGTGAGCTGATCGGATTCGAACTGGATGTTGGGCGCAAATTGGCCGAAGACATGGGGGTCGAGGTCGAATTCGTTCCAACCGCCTGGGATGGCATCATCCCTGCGTTGGTGTCGTCCAATTTCGACGTGATTATCTCAGGTATGTCGATGACCGCGCAGCGAAACCTGACCATCAACTTTACCGATCCTTACGCCTATTCAGGTCTGGCCATCCTTGCCAACAAATCGATGACCGAAGGCATGACACTGGAAGATTTCAATAAACCAGAGATCACTTTTGCCGCCCGCCGCGGTGCGACCCCGGCTGCGGTGATCGCACAGAACTTCCCTGATGCGACCTTGCTTTTGTTCGATGAGGACGGGGCCTCGACCCAGGAAGTTCTAAACGGCAACGCGCATGCATCAATGGCTGCGCAACCGACTCCAAACCGCGAAGCGGGGCGCAATCCTGAAACGTTGTCCGTTCCGTTCGAAAATCTCTATGACCCGCGCGGTGAGGCCTTTGGGGTGCGCAAAGGTGATCCGGATGCCATGAATTTTTTCAACAACTGGATTGCACAGCAATGGCGGTCCGGTTGGCTGGAAGAGCGTCACAACTATTGGTTCGCCACCGAAGAGTGGGCTGATCAGGTTGCGCAGTAACTAAACTAACCGGGGGCGGGTGCACCGCCCCCGAGATTGACGCGGAGCGCGCCCGGTGCAGAATTTCATCAAGAAGCTCAGATGGCCCGACTACCTGATCATGGCGATTTTGATTGCCTTTTTCGGGTATATCTGGCTGTCGATCGAAGGCACGCTCAATTACAAATGGCGCTGGGAGCTTATTCCTGGATATATCGTCGGCTGGCATTCAAGTCGTGAAGAGTACTTTGCCAACCTGCTTTTGCAGGGGCTAGCTGCCACCGTCCGCATCAGTATCTATTCCGGCATTCTGGCCCTTCTGTTGGGCACTATTTTGGGCGTTGCCCGGTGTTCAGCTAATTTGACAATCCGGATGCTGGCCCGAACCTACCTCGAGTTTTTGCGCAACGTGCCACCGGTTGTTGTCGTCTTTATCTTCTTCTTTTTCCTGTCCCAACAACTGATTGACGCCCTGAATCTCGAACGCTGGGCGCGTGGGATCGCGCGACAAGAGAACAACCAGGTCTGGACTTTCTTTTTTGGCGAAATGCGGCGTTTCCCTTCGCTGGTTTCCGGAGTCATCGTTCTGGCGTTGTTTGAAAGCGCCTTTGTCGGGGAAATTATCCGGGCGGGTATTCAGTCAATTCCGAAAGGCCAGCGCGAAGCCGCGCGTTCGATCGGGATGAGTCAACTACAGGAACTTCGCTATGTAGTCCTGCCTCAAGCGTTGAAGAAAGTGGTCCCGCCGCTGGCAAACCAATTTATTTCGTTGATTAAGGACAGCTCGATCTTGTCACTGATCTCAGTACAGGAACTGACATACAAGACCGTCGAACTTGTTGCGTCCTCACGTATGATCTTTGAGGCCTGGATCACGACAGCAGCTTTCTATTTTATCGTCTGTTTCGGCCTCAGCCGTATCTTTGCCCGCCTCGAAAAACGATCGGATAAACGATAGGTCGGACGACCCGAATGATACGTCTTTATGATTTCAAGTTATCTGGTAGCTGCCACAAAGTCCGATTGTTGTTGTCGCTGCTGAAGCTTGAATATCAGCTCATCGATATTGATCTGCTGAACTGTGACCAGACACAGGAAGAGTTTCTGCGGATAAACCCGCTGCACAAGGTTCCTGTTTTCGATGATGACGGATTTGTTCTGCGCGACAGTACGGCAATCATGTTGTACCTGGCACAGAAATACGATGCTGAGAATTGGGGACCCAGAACACCGGAAGAACACGGCGAGATTCAGCAGTGGCTCTCATTCTCGGTCAATGAGATATTTCACGGCATGGCAACAGCCAGAGCGATTGTTTTATTTGAACGGGATATTGATCTGATCGGACCGCAATCACTGGGCGAGGCGTCGCTGGAGATCATGGAGCGGCAATTGTCAGACAGCCCTTGGCTGACGTGTGGCAGGCTGACCCTGGCGGATCTGGCCTGTTACCCGTACACAGCGTTAGCTTATCAGGGCAACATTCCATTGTCCCCGTACCCGTCGGTTCAAAATTGGATCCGACGGGTTGAAGCATTACACGGATATGTGGCTATTCCCGGAATACCGGCGCTTGCCTAGCGCACATGGCTGACAGGTATGTGGACACATTCATAGCCTGACCTGAACCATTCCATTTTCGACCCGAGTGTCAAAAATGCGCATTGCTCGCGTTGCGGGTGCTGACACGGGTTTGCCGTCTCGTACATCGAACGCGCCCTGATGCAACGGACATTCAATCACGTGTCCATCGAAGTAGCCGTCACATAAATCAGCGCCGCCATGGTTACACAGCGCCAGCGAGGCAAAAACACCGCTTGGCGTATCATAAACGGCAATTAGCCGTGGTCCGATCTCAACGCGCGTGACCCAGTTCTTTTCCAGCTTCGCAACATCGATCAGGTCGCGCCATGGTTTCTCATTTCCCATCGCTCAAACCTCTGCCGATTGCTCGGGTTCACGCTGCAAAATTTGCCGCAGAATGTCACGATGCGCTGCCAAGTAGCCGCCTCTTTCGACAAAAATGTGATCCTTCAGCTTTTCATGCAAACGCGGCAGCGAATGGAATGGAACCGATGCAACGTAATGATGTTCCGCGTGATAGTTCATGTTCCAGCACAGAAAGGCCATCGGTGTTGATACCAGATTGGTGCGGGTGTTTTCCGACATCTGGGCAACCGTTGGTCGCCCCACATGCTCGGTCATTCGCACAAATCGCATAACTGGTTCCCCCAGAAACAGTGGAATGATCCAATACCAGATCAGGCCCCACCAGCCGGTCAGAGCCATGGCTAGAAAAATGGCGGTGTAAATGGCAAGCATCCGGCGCGCGTCCCGAAAAACCGCTTTGTGCTCGACCTTGGGGATAAAGCGCAGCTCTGTCTCGTTCAGCCGTCCGCGGGCATGTCGGAACACTTCGGTGAACTTACCGCGCCAATAGGGCAGGGCTGAAAGGTAAAGAAGATACTGTCCAATCGTCTTGGGCATAGGGATAAGTTCAGGATCTTCGCCGGTGAGTTGGGTATAGGTATGATGGTCGCAATGCTCGTACCGGAAAAACCGGTGCGGCAGAATGATGATCAGCCCACAGATCTGACCAACCAAATCATTCAGCCAGCGTGTCCGAAACACTGTGTAATGCACACATTCGTGCTGCAGCGAAAAATGATGCACCAGGACAACGCCTTGAAGGAACATTGCCAGCCAGATCAGCCAGCTGTTCCAGGCAAGTGTTATCAGCGTCGTGGTAAACGCAAGCAACAGGATCCAAAGCGCCAGATGGCGCAATCCCGGTCCGTTTGAACGTTGCATGAATCCTTTGAGTTCTTCGCGCGTGAGTTTTCCTTCGGCCAAGGCCTGAGTCAGCGGCGTAACGATAGCTTTTG
The DNA here is from genome assembly GCF_059610505.1 of Ruegeria sp. CDSC079. Lineage (NCBI taxonomy): Bacteria > Pseudomonadati > Pseudomonadota > Alphaproteobacteria > Rhodobacterales > Roseobacteraceae > Ruegeria > Ruegeria sp. CDSC079. The sequence goes on along the minus strand of NZ_JBXWNT010000003.1, from coordinate 248,539 downwards.
ACATATGGGTTCCATAATTTTGCCGGTGCGGGGGACTTTGCCCTCTTCGTACATGCCGGCACCGGAGACGGGAGTGCTCCGCACCATAAGACCAACGTGATCGGGTCCTATTAACAATAGATCATCCTATCTGGACGCGATTCGATCAAGTTAGGAATGATCAGATAACCGCACGCAATCCGATATTCGGATCAGGATCAGCAAACAATGCCGCCGCGCAGGAATGGCGATCGAGAATTGACGGTCCAGCAGGCAGCCGTTCAGCGTGAAAAACACCATTGTCCCAGTAAGTCTCGCCGTCGATCACAATGGTCGGATCGATTACGTTCCAGCTGATTTCACCGGGGGCATAAGCTCCACAAGTGTGGAAATGCAGAATACGCGGATTGCCAAAAGCAGACCCGCCCCATCTTTCGTAATTTTCTCGCATATCCCAGGGATATCCGCAGCCTGGGTGAATCCCAGCATGCCACGAATGTACGAAATTACGATCTATGTCGAACTGCCCGGCAACCCGGTCATAGTGGGCCTCAGCCCTTGCAACATTAGCAAGCTCGCCGTCGAACCGCGTTAGCCGGCCATTTTCCATGATTGCAAAAACCGGTTCGTCGAATTCGACAGTATAATTGTCATAATACCTCGACCCGGTCCCGGTAAGAAAACTGACGGCCACCCTGCCAGAAAAACTATGTGCTGGAACCGGTGTAAAGACGGACACCGGAAAGCGCAGGATCGAGGTATCCCCAGTGGGCTTCAGATCCATAATCGGGTGTCCACGTACATCAGTTCCCAACGGGCAGGTGATCCGGACTTCGTCTGCCGCATCAAGCACTGCATTGACGTCTGACTTGAGTTCCAGAAACGCATCGTGGTGGCCGTTCGAAAACCCCGAGCCCAGCAGTTCTTTGTTCACCGCAAAACTGACAATGATCCTTTTGCCCTGCGGCATGTCCGAAAACCGCAACTGATCGCCCAGGCGCGCCAAGAACAGGATGATGTCTGCAGCTCGAAATCGGACAAGAAGGTCGGGCGAGAGATGGGGGTTGTCAGGGTTGAAACCCACATCAACCGCATCAACAATTAGCCCTAGGTGCTGTGCCGCCTGGCTGACGATGTCTACACAATTTGAGTCGAAATACCCGAACTGCGGAGGCTCGTAGGCGATCAGCAACCGGTCGCCCGCTGTTGCATGGGCACAGTTCACCAGAAGGTTTAGCGCTCCTCGCCCGGGCGTTGTGTCGGACATCAGTACCCCCAAAGATTTGATCTTAGAAATCTAGAGCCCTGTATCGACTCTAATCCATTTGAAAGAAGTAATGCCTGACATTAGGATAGCTAATATGATCCTGAATTTGCCATACTCGGCGCTTCGCGCTTTTGAGGCGGTCGTCCGCCATTCCGGCTTTTCGCCAGCAGCCGAAGAGCTGGGTGTAAGTCAAAGTGCGGTAAGCCAGCATGTAAGGTCGCTGGAGGAATGGCTTGGCAGAGAATTGCTGGTGCGCGGTGCGCGGCAGTCACGTCCCACACGCGAGGGCGAACAGCTGGCTCTGGCTATATCCGATGGATTGGGGCGTATTTCTGACGTCTGCGCTCAGTTGCGGGATAAAACTCGCAGCGACCGAACAATAGTCATTTCATGTCTGCCGGGCTTTGCGTTTAACTGGTTGTTTCCGCGGCTTATTCACTTTGATTTGGCGCATCCCGACTTGTCGATTTCGATCGCTACAGATACCGGGCAGCACCCCTTTTCTGGTGCCGATGCGGATATCGGCATTCGGTATGGGCTGGGTGAGTACCCAGGGTTGCAGGCCGATCTGTTGATGGAAGAACGGCTTTTTCCTGTCTGTGCTCCAGCTCTGTTACCCGATCTTCATGGCATCAAAGATTTGTCTCGTCACACACTGCTTGTGGATGAAAACCTACGTCATGGTGCGGCTAACCCGACGTGGGAATTCTGGGCCCGGCAATGTGATCTTAACTTGCCGACAGTGCTGCGTACACGTCGGTTGGGGCAGTCGAATATGGTTGTACAAGCTGCAATCGAAGGGCTCGGCGTGGCGCTCGGTCGTGAGCCGCTCGTGATCGACGCGCTCTGTGATGGCCGATTGGTGCGACCGTTCCCACATTTGACGCAATCGCCTTTGTCCTACTGGCTGGTGCGGCGGCATGAGACGAAGGATAGCCAAAAGGTCAGCGAATTCCTGAACTGGATTCATGCCGAAGCCAAAGCGCAACCCGACATCCCGCTGCTCGCAAACGAGTCAAATTAGTAGACCTTATATGTCCCATTACCAATCCAGCATGGCGAAGTGCGGGGAAATTACCCCATATTGGCGCAAGCTAGATATTGAACGGAGAGCGGGATCATGTATCTGAAAAACTGCTGGTATGTTGCCGCATGGAGCAAAGATATTGGTCGCGATTTGAAGGCCGAGACCTTTCTGGGCGAAAACGTCGTGCTTTATCGCCAGCAGGATGGCGCGCCGGTTGCCCTGGAGGATGCGTGCCCGCATCGCAAGCTGCCTTTGTCAAAGGGCAATCTGATAGGCGATCTGGTCGAGTGCGGCTATCACGGTTTGACTTTCGACTGCTCGGGCAAGTGCATAGACAGCCCCACCCAGCGTGGGATGACCCCACGCCGTGCGGTTGTCAAATCTTATCCGGTGGTTGACCGCTATCGATTGCTCTGGATCTGGATGGGGGATCCGGCACTGGCAAATCCTGATCAGATTTTCCCCGTAGAGAATTTCGATAACACAACCTGGGGCATGACGGATGGTGGCGTGATGGATATCGATTGCCACTACCTTTGGGTCTGTGACAACCTGCTTGATCCCAGCCATGTGGCTTGGGTGCACGTGAGTTCGTTTGCGGGGGCAGGGACGGACGAAGAACCATTGAACGTGGAAAAGACAGATCGCGGTGTAATCGTGTCGCGCTGGATTGAGAACAAACCGCCTTCACCTTACTATTCCAAGCTTGTGGCGTTCGGGGGCGAATGCGACCGCTTGCAACATTATGAGATGTGCATGCCTGCCATCGGGTTGAACAAGTCCATTTACACGCCGGTTGGAACCGGTGGGTATGACAAGAGTCCGGTTGCTGAAACCTTCATCAATATCTCATATAATTTCATGACCCCGATTGATGAGGATCGGACGAGGTATTTCTGGTTCCAGCATCGTAATTCTCTTGCCGACGATGCCGAAGTGTCAACCTACATGAATGACGGTGCGCGTAAGGCATTTCTAGAGGATAAGGATGTGCTGGAGGCAGTCCACAAAGGTATGAAGAACGCCACTACATCGAATATTGATTTGGGCCTCGATGCGGGCGCCAAACAATTCCGACGCGTTCTTGACCGTGCTATCGAGGCCGAGAATACGTCACAGGAGGCCGTCGCGCGGAAGGCCTGAGATCTTGGCAGAGGGCTGGGAAATCCAGCCCTCTGCCGCAGATTTACGCAGTTTCGTAGATGACGGGGAACCGTCCACCGGCAAACGGCGCGCCCGGTTTAAGACTGTCATCATGCAGCCATTCGGTGACGGAATCGCGTGGCTCATAAGTTGCTCCGTCAACGGCAAAACGGATTGCATACCCTCGCCTGCGACGGGTGGTGGTTCTGTTACCCATAGCAGAATGAACGGTCATCCCGTCAAAGGCCAATGCATCACCGGGCTGCATATTCTCAAAATGGAAGATGTCGTAGTCGTCGCGGTTTGCCTCAAAATCTGGCATATCGATATAGTCGGGATTGTCCTGTTCCAGATGGTGTAGAAAACCACCGAGTTGATCGGTTTTGAACGGACGGTACTTGGCCCCCCACGCATGTGAACCACGTACAAATTCCAGCGCTCCATTGTCCGGGTCTACAGGGTCAAGCGCGATCCACATTGTCATGATCGGGCCGGAGACCGGCCAATAAGGCTGATCTGTATGCCATCCGGTTTGAGTCTGCGTTCCCGGCTCCTTCACGAATATTTGGTCATAGATCAGCGATGTCCATGGGCTGCCAGCTACCTGAGACACGCGCTGGCCGATATCCGACTTCAGGCAATAGTCCTGAAACACACCCGGCGTTTCACGCATATTCTTGTAGGCGAAATAGCGGTCGCCCTTTTTGATTTCGGTATCTACAGCGTGTCGCAGTTTGGTCAGCCATTCGTCAGATAGGATATCCCTTAGCAGCACGACACCGTCGCGTGCATAGGTATCCTGAACCGTCATAATTTCAGTTGATTTTGTCATTGCTTTTCCATCCATAAATTCTACCCGAGATTCAGGGCAGTAAAAAAACAGGCGCTATGCGCCTAAGTTCTCATGGAGTTAGGATGTTGGAGAGCTGCGACAGTTTATGATGAAACAGGGCCATTTCGACCGGGTTGACCATTTTCCGGCTAGGTTTCGGTGAAACTGTTTGATGCGAACATGCATGACGCACCCTACCCGAAATAACCTGACCAAACCAGCAAATACCACAACAAGTCATGCACGCGATGTGCGCGATGACTCGTTCAAATGCAGCGGCGCGCCAAAACGGGGATTGCATTCAGGTAAATTTATTTATTGACGAAGGTTGCTTATTAGTAAATATAATTACCAATATGCAAAAATACTCTGTGTTCTCACTCGCTCGAAACGCGCTCTCTGGCCATCGCAACTGGCCCTTGGCCTGGCGAAGCCCACCCCTGAAAGACCAGTATGAAGTTGTCGTGATTGGGGCAGGGGGTCACGGTCTGGCCACTGCCTACTATTTGGCCAAGGAATTTGGCATTACCGATGTCGCCGTGCTGGAGCGAGGCTGGCTGGGCGGCGGTAACATCGCGCGCAATACGGTGACAATCCGTTCAAACTACATGCGGGACGAGTCGATCCCGTTCTATGTCAAATCAGTCGCAATGTACGAAGGGCTTACACACGAGCTGAACTTCAATATGATGCACTCAAAGCGCACCATGGTAGATGTCGTACAGACCTGGCCCAAGCTGCGAGAGCTTCGGCGACGGCAATTGGTCATGGACATCTACGGCTCAACTTACGAGCAGATCAATACAGACGAATTACGCCGTCGCATTCCCGCGCTGACTGGCGGAGGACCTGATGCTCGGCTGCCAATCATTTGCGGCATGGTACATACCGATGCGGGTGTGAACCGGCATGATGCAGTGGCCTGGGGATATGCCCGCGCGGCGGACGCGATGGGGGTCGAGATCCACCAGCAGACCGCAGTGCAATCGCTGATCCGAGGTGCAGACGGCGCGATCGACGGTGTCGAAACCAATCGCGGAACCATTCGAGCCAAGAAAGTTGTCGTAGCGGTGTCTGGACATACCACAACGTTGACGGAAACCGCCGGGCTGAAGCTGCCGTTGCGAACTATGAACCTGACAGCTTTTGTTTCCGAGCCAGTCCGGCCGTTGGTCGATGTGATCGTGAATTGCCCCGACAGCGGGTTCTATTTCAGTCAATCTGACAAGGGTGAAATGGTAATTGGCGGCGCGCCTGACATGGGCCAGAGCTTTCGCCGGGACATCAAGCAAAACGTGTTCGAAGATACTGTGACGACGATGTTGTCGTTGTTCCCGTCATTCAAAAAGCTCAAGCTGATGCGACAATGGGGCGGGCATCTGGATATCGCGCATGACGCCTCGCCTATCATGGATCAGACCGAAGTGCCGGGGCTGTTCATCACGGCGGGTTGGTGGGGTGGCTACAAGGCGATCCCGGCAGGCGGTCTGACCCTAGCCCATCTGGTTGCTAAGGGTCAGCCTCATCCGCTGATGTCTTCATTTACCCTCGACCGATTCCGTCATCTGGATTTTGTGATGGAAGCCGGCACCACAACCGCCCGATAGAGAGGACAGGACCATGTTGCTTATCCCCTGCCCATTCTGCGGTAAGCGTAACGAAAGTGAATTTATCTTTGGCGGCCCTGTCGGTGCCGATCGGCCTGATCCAAATGCCGTGAGCGACGCGGAATGGGTTGAGTACCTGACTGTAGCACCGAACCCGTTAGGACCGGTGCAGGAAAAATGGTGGCACGGGCGAGGTTGCGGTGAATGGCTGACGATCTGGCGCGATACCCGAACCCATGACATTGTGGAGGCACCCGATGGCTCAGAGTAATCGTCGTGCCTCGGGTGGGCGTATAGATCGCACCTGCCCAATGACGTTCCGGTTTAACGGGAAAACCTATGAAGGTTACAAAGGAGATACTCTGGCCTCGGCCTTGCTGGCCAATGGGGTCCGTATCACAGCCCGCAGTTTCAAATATCATCGCCCGCGTGGCATCGTTGGTCATGGACCTGAGGAACCGGCGACTTTAGTCGAGCTGGACGGTGAAGATTCATCGGGTAACCGTCCGGCAACAACTGTGCCGCTGCGCGATGGGCTGAGCGCCCGCTCAGTCAACTGCTGGCCTTCGCCCGAGTTTGATCTTGGTGGCGTTAATCAGCTGTTAGGACGTTTCATTCCAGCGGGCTTCTACTACAAGACATTCAAGTGGCCCAACTGGCATCTGTTCGAACCATCTATCCGCAAAGCTGCGGGGCTGGCTGCAGCACCCGCGCAACCTCCTACTTCGGGCCACTTCGAAGCGCGTCATGCCCATGCCGATGTGTTGATCGCTGGTGCGGGACCTGCCGGATTGCAGACCGCGCTGGAGGCGGGCAGGTCTGGCAAACGTGTGTTCATTGCTGATGAGGGAACAGAGGCAGGTGGCAGCCTGTTAAACCGGGATCTAAAAATCAACGGGCGATCCGCTTTGGACTGGGTGGCTGAAACTGTTGAAGAATTGCGTGGGATGGGCAACGTTATCCATCTGCAAAATGCAACAGTCTGGGCCTATCGCGAACATAATCTTTTGATCGCGAATGAACGGGAACCCTTAGAAGGCAATATTCTGGAGCGGAGCTGGCGGGTGCGTGCAGACGAGGTGGTTGTCGCCACCGGGTCCACCGAACGCGCCATGGTTTTTGCAGACAATGATCGGCCGGGCGTCATGCTGGCTTCGTCAGTACAGGCTTATGTCAATCGTTGGGGTGTCACTCCGGGACAACGAGTTGTTCTTTTTACCAACAACAACAGCGTTTACGCAGTTGCAGCTGACCTAATGGCAGCAGGTGTGTTGGTCGTCGCAATCCTAGACAGTCGCGATACAGTGCCGCAAGCCGCACTGGATATGGCACAGGGCGTCACCGTTCATACAGGCACCGTCGCCGCAGGTGTGCGAGGTCACAAGCGGGTGCGCGCGGTACGTGCGGTATCCGTCAGTAGTGGGGCGGAGACCTGGATCGATTGTGACCTGCTGGGCCATTCCGGCGGTTGGAACCCAACCGTGCATCTGTGGTCTCAATCCAGAAGTACTCTGCGGTTTGATGAGGAGTTATCCGCTTTCGTACCCGATCAGGCCGCCCAAGCTTGCCGCGCTGTCGGAGCTGCCGCAGGAGAGTTGACGCTTGACGGGATTATCGAAGGAGGTTCGGACCTGCCCTATGCCATCGAGCCGCTATGGCGCGTAGACGTCGCGGGGCAACGTGGAAAGGCATTTCTGGATCTGCAGAACGATGTGGCGGTTAGCGATGTACACTTGGCCCTGCGTGAAGGCTATGACAATGTCGAGCACGTCAAGCGATATACCACCGGCGGCATGGGCATCGACCAGGGAAAAATCGGTAATATCAACATTATCGGTACTGTTGCGATGCAAAAGGGTGTGCCCTTGCAGGATGTTGGAACGACAACCTTTCGCTCTCCCTACACACCAGTTTCTTTTGGCGCGATCGGAGGCTTGCGCGAGGAAACAGTGTTGTTCCCCTACCGCCACACGCCGGTCACGCAGTGGAACAAGGACAATGGTGCGGTGATGTACGAAGCTGGTGCCCGTTGGCAGCGTCCTGGATACTTCCCCAAACCTGGAGAAGGGTTGCAGGAGGCTGTGAACCGCGAATGTCGTACGGTGCGTGACGGTGTAGGCGTCTATGACGGCTCCCCCCTCGGCACATTCGAGCTGAAAGGGAGTGATGTCCCGCACTTTCTCGATTTTCTTTACTCAAATGTCATGTCCAGCCTGAAACTCGGTGATGGGCGTTATGGTCTCATGCTGTCTGATGACGGGTTGATCCTGGACGACGGGGTGGTCTTTCGACTGGACGAGCACCGTTGGATGATCTCAACGTCGACGGGTCATGCAGACGCGGTTAACCAGCACATGGAAAAGCTTCTTCAGACTGAGTTTCCCGACTGGCAGGTCATGATCACTACTGTGACCAGCCAGTGGAACAACGCTACCATATGCGGCCCCCACGCACGCCATGTCATGCAGGCGTTGGGAACAGATATTGACCTGTCGTCTGAGGCCTTTCCTTTCATGTCTTTCCGCGACGGCAGCGTGGCTGGGATCCCGGCCCGCGTCGTGCGTGTCAGTTTCACTGGCGAGCTGTCATTTGAGGTCAACGTCGCGCCGCGCCACATGGCTGCACTGTGGAACAAAGTGATCGAGGCGGGCGCGCCCTTTGGCATTCTGCCAGTGGGTTCGGAATCCAGCCACGTTCTGCGGGTCGAAAAGGGCTTTCTGTCACTGGGGCATGAGGTGGACGGCACTGTAGATGCCTACGATCTGGGTATGGGATGGGTCATGTCGAAGAAGAAGCCTGACTATTTGGGTAAGCGTTCGATTGGGCTGCGTCGTGAAGGTGGCGGCACCCGGCGAGAACTGGTTGGCATTCTTCCTGAAGACCCCAATCGACAAGTGCCCGAAGGTGCACCGCTCACCCCCGGAGGCCGAAAAGAAGCCACCGAGGGACTCGTCACCGCCTGTGTCTGGAGTGTGGTGAACGACCGTTGGGTCGGTTTGGCGTTGCTGGAAAACGGGCACGCGCGGCATGGGGAATCCGCCCATGTGCGCCTGAAAGATGGGGTGATCCCGGTCACCATTACCAAGCCGGTGTTCCACGACCCCGACGGCAAATTACTGAGGTCCTGAGATGAGCTATGACGTACAGATCACACGCCAGAGTCTGAACGCACTGTTCGATCTCAAAGGGGCATTGGCAGCGATTGAAAACTGGGTGGGGGACGCTTTGCCCCGTTTGTCCGATAAGCCTAATAGACGAACAGAGAAAGATGCGATTGAGCTGTATCACATCGGGCGAGACCACTGGATCGCCCGTGCTTCGCTGGATTTGGAACAAACGTTGAGAGCACAGCTCAAGCCTACCGATTGTCCCGCCAATATCAGTATTGTGCAGATTTCGGATACTCTGGCCTTTTTCAAAGTAGTGGGTCCGCAGGCGGGCGAAGTGATGGCCATTGCCTGCCCGTTGGATCTGCATGACACTGCATTCGGCAAAGACGCTGTCACCTATACTGAACTGTTTGGCCTCAAGGCATTGGTGATGCGATGCAAGGATGGTTTCGAATTCGCTGTCGAACAGAGCTTTAGTGACATGGTAGAGGACTATCTGGCTCGCGCCGTCACCTGAAGAAAGGGATGCCATGACCCGCACACATATCCACAAGTACCAGACCCGCTATCACGCGCAGGCGACCTATTCCAAAGCGATCCGGGCCCGAGGTGATTTTGTGTTCATGCAGGGACAGGTTGGTACTCTGCTGGACGGAACATTGATTGGTGAAGGCGATCCGGGCGTACAGGCAGATCAGGCCTGCCGCAACATCCAGCGCTGGATGGAAGAAGCCGGGGGCAGTTTGGCGGATGTCTGCAAACTTACCGTCTATGTCACCGACATCTCCTATCGCCCCGCCGTTTACGAGGTGATCAATCGCTGGTTTGACGGCGTGCACCACTGTTCGACCGGTGTTGTCGTGCAGGGATTGGCTGATCCATCGTTATTGGTCGAAATCGATGCAATGGGCGTCATCGACGACGAGTCCGAAGCATCCTGATGACCGAGGTACAATTTCGGCGTCGAATGACATTGATCTTCACTCTTTGAAAGTGTCGGGTTGGGTGTGTTCATTTTTGCCCACGGATCGCCATGCTGACGACACTGACTTCCATCCTGCCGATCTTTCTGATCATCGCTTTGGGCTTGGCTCTTCGAAAGGGCGGCATCCCCAGCACCGATTTCTGGAACCTGAACGACAAGCTTGTCTATTGGGTACTGATGCCTTGTCTGCTGTTTACCAAAATCTCGCTGTCGCCACTCGATAAATCCGCGCTTGGCCTTTACTCGGTTACCATTCTGGGCGGGTTTGTTGCGGCGCTGATCTTTGCCTTCATAAGTGCGCGCCTTTTTGGGTTCGCGGCACCGCAAGGTACATCGATACTACAGGGAAGCGCTCGGCATAACTCATTCATCGGGCTGGCGCTGGCGGCAAATCTTTTTGGTCCCACAGGATTAGATATCGCTATTCTTGCGACTGCGATACTGGTGCCGACCACCAATATCGTAATGGTGGTCATGCTGGTCGGTGCACTGCAACGCGACAATGCCACCAGTTTGCCTGTTGCAATCCTGCGCGAGCTTGCCCGCAATCCTTATGTTATTTCGATATTGCTTGCGTTCGGCGCCAACCAGCTGATCGGTGACCGGATCCCGGTTTTACATGATGTAGCAGACGTTTTAGGGGCCGGGGCTTTACCGATTACCCTGTTGGCCGTAGGCGCAAATTTGAGAGTGCGCGCTATGGCCGCCAGTGTGCTACCGCTTATCCTTGCGTTCTTAGGCAAGATGGTGGTCTTCCCCATAGCGGTACTGGTGGTCGGGTTGGCGGTTGGATTGCCCCGGGATGTGCTGCAAATTGCTGTCGTTTATTCTGTGGTTCCAACTGGTGCATCCTCGTACACGCTGTCAAAGCAACTGGGTGGCGATGCCCCTTTGATGGCAGCGATTGTCACATTGCAAACCCTGATCGCCGCAGTGAGCATCCCTCTGTCTTTGGCAATACTGCTGCCGCTGGTCGGTTGATACAGCATCCAGAGAGCGGGATTTATGCTGCTCGGCAGGATACCTGCAGAATCCCGTGCACCCATTGGGCGATGTCCAGCAATCGCTTATCTGCTCCGCACGGGCCGATCAGTTGTATACCTAGCGGTAGACCAGAGTGATCCGTACCAAAGGGCAGGGCGATTGAGGGCACCTGAAGCAGAGTCCACATCCGCGAGAACACCGGGTCACCTGTCGCGCCAAGCCCTGCCGGTGCCGGACCAGGAGCTGAGGGAACCAACAACGCATCCACGTCGCGGAACATTTGATCCAGCATGGTTGATGCACGGTTACGGGTCTCAACCGCAGTAAGATATTCGTCTTCTGTAACCAGCAGCCCATCGGCTATCAAATCGTGGAATTGCTGGCTGATACCGGGGACGCCAATTTGGTACTCTGTTTTGCGAAGGCGGGCTGCCTCGTACCCCATGACGGTTATTTGCGCCTGTGTAAGCTGGGAAAATATCGGCGGGTGCGTGATTTCACCTGTTTCCGCACCGGTCGCGGCAATGGCTGCCAGCGCACGTGTGCAGGTGTCGCGCATCTCTATCGATCCGTCCGCCCAATGGGGACCACGCATCAGGCTGACCCGGGGCAACGCAACGTCGTATTCAGGTGGCGGTGTCAGTTTTGTTCCACGCAAAACGGCATCTGCCAACACCAGATCACGCGGATCTCTTGCCAGAACTCCCAGCGTGTCAAGGCTGCCTGACAAGCCCATAACCCCGCTCAGATCATAGTTACCCGTGGTCGGTTTGAGGCCGCAGATACCGCAATAAGCGGCCGGCCGGATCAAAGAGGCAGCTGTCTGCGAGCCAAATGCGAGCGGTGCCATGAAGTCGGCGACCGCAGCGGCAGACCCGGAGGAAGAGCCGCCGGGGGTATGTCCAAGACTTGCCGGATTTGCAGTATTGCCCGGTCGAAAATAGGCAAACTCGGTTGTGACCGTCTTGCCAACTGGGATCGCCCCTGCGTTCAGAAAAGTCTGGACGCATGTCGCGTTTTTGTCTGGTTGTCGATCGGAATAAAGATCGCTGCCCCAACCTGTTGGCAAAGCTTCAGTGTCGATAATGTCTTTGATAACAAAAGGTACGCCATGGAGCGGCCCACCGATTGGAAGTGTATCGGCAGCGTGAGCAAGCTCCATGGCGTGATCCGCATCGAGGTACTGAAACGCCCCGATCGCAGGCTCCCGTTGCGAAATTCGGTCCAGATGTGCCGCCATCACCTGAGACGGTTTGACTTCACCCTCGCGGATCAACCGGGCCAATTCATGCGCGCTGAACCTGTTTAACTCCGTCATTTCTCCAACGTTTCCATGGCCACAGCGAAGGGGGTGACCGGCATGTCATAAATACCCCCTCCCAGCCGGCCAGCTTCGCCAAGCTTGTCGAGGATACCCAGACCAATTACCGGCCCCGACCCTTCGGCCACCGCGCCACGTGCCGTGCTGCCTAGTTGAATATCTAGTGTTCGAAAATAAGGATGTGTCCCTACGGATAGGCCGGAACTGCGTGCTTGAGCGTTGTCGGGGAGAAAGGCACCCAGACCCTTTTTCTGATCTGGGCTCAATTCGATGGCCATGGCGCCGAGTCCGAAAGCCTCAATTACGGCGCTGTCACCGATTGCTCCTAATGCCCTGTCCTGGGGCACATCGACTTCGAATTTCCCTTTTGGTGGATCGGCTTGAATTGTAAACCATTGGCCGGGCAAGCCCGAAATCTGGATGCCAACCTCGTGCCCGTTGCCACCGGCAGCAGTGACAAAACTTGAACCTTCGACACCTTCGGCCAACTTCATCATGCATTTTGTGGCTGCCATCCAAAGATTGAGGAACAGCGACGGCGAGCTAGCCATGAAGGCCAGCGCTTCTTCGTCTTTGATCCCGCCAATGGTACGATCTTTCAGTTCGGCGACAAGCGCGTCTGTTGCAACGGGTGTTCGTCCATGGCAGTCGTCCCCCCCTACCAGGCCAGTCACGGCCAGCGGCACAAGTGCGATACCTTCGGCGAGCCCATTGTCCAACACATCCACAAATCGGGTGTTGAGCCAGCGGATGTGCTCCAACACTGCCATGGATCGTTGACCCAGCCGCATCGCTGGACGGCTGCCCGCATTGATCGGTGTGAACACACGTTGCTGCCCGCGCCAGGCATCATAAATTGTGTGTAGCGGCATGTCTGCCGAGACAACAGCGGCCAGAGGAGTGACAAGATCGTGATCCTGAGCGGGTTTCAACTCGATTTCACCATTTAGGATCATCGCCTCGGCCTGGTCGAAATCCCGAGCAAGCCCCTGCCAGACTGCTGCGACGCAAGCTGAATTAAGGATCGGGGCCGTGATTAGATTGGGATCGGCAAAGGCCGGCCCTGCATGAAGCAGTGTGTTTTCCGCAAGCCCCAACGCGTCGGCGGCCGTGTTGAACCGGTTCCAGACCGGCTGTGTTACCATTGCCCTGTCAAATGCGAGTTGATCCGCAGGATGCAGCATCACGGATTCTCCGGCGGGATGATCCATGTCTCCGAGAAATATAGGAACGCGGTGGTCGTATCGTAGCCGGCCTGTACCCTTGTTCCCAGCTTACCTGGCAGCCATTTGCCATTGACAATAATCTGTGCCGAATGCGCCGGCACGAGTAGCGAAAACATGTTCTGTTCGCCCGAGGCAACCTCATGTGGCGACAGTTCCAGCGCCCGTGGCGGTTGGAGCCCCTCCCAGACGAGTTCGACGGTCAGGCTCTCACCTACTATTGTCTCGGTATAGCGGTGGCTCATCGGATCGCCGGAGGTTCGCACAGCTTGTGCGCCGATTTCAGGCATGGTGGCAAATGCTGGTGCATCGGCAAATGCAGCCAGTTTGCTGATGAAGTTCTTTTTCAGGAATGTGGTTAGATCTGGATTGTCGCTGAGGATCACATTTGGAGCCTCTGGCGGTCCTTCAACCTGATCAGGTGTCCCATAAAGCAGCAATACCTGACCCTGTCCGACAGGCGACCAGGCAACGCGAAAGAACAAAGCCATCGCTGTGAAATCGCCATTGTCGTCTTTTAGCAGAATGCCCGGGTTTTCACCTGTCCAATCTACGGTGCCCGGTGTGACTGGCTCGGTCAATGGCATCACAGATCCTCCTGTGGCGTTACCCAGGTTTCCGAAAAGGCTAGAAAAGCCGTGCTCATGGTTCGGCCAAAGAACTGCCGATCGGCAACGATGCCAGGCAGGGGCGTACCGTTGATCACGACCTGTGCGGATTTTGCTTCCAGAAACACCGAATACATTTCATGCTCTTTGGTGGCCGAGTTTTCCTTGGTCACTTCGACCGGCAAAGGTGCACCCATGTCGTGCCAGATCATTTCGACCGTGACGCCTGATCCACGTAATGTTTCTGAGTAACGTGCCTTCAAATTGCCAGGACGCTTTTCGACACTGTCGCAGTCGAGCCAGGTCATCGCCTCTAGACCCGCTTTGCCGACGAAGGTCGGCATTTTGGTCACCCAGCCATCCACGATCCAACGCATCAAACGCTGGTTGTCGGTCATGATCAGATTTGGAACATGTGGCCAACCTTGCGCCCGATCCGGTGCACCTAAGATGATTGCCGCGTGACCGCGACCATAAGGCGAGAGCACAACGCGGAAAAACAGTGCCAGAGTATCATACTGTTCCTGATCAGCGTTCTGCTTGAGGTAAATGCCCGGGTTTTCACCTGACCAGTCAACCCGGCCAGGGTTGTGAGGGATACGCGTGGTCATGACCAACTTGCCTCGTATGTTTTTAGTGCCTCAATGATGAAGGCTTTGCGATCATCGCCCTGCAAGTGATCGCCGGACATGTAAATCTCGGCCACCTGATGCGAGATCTCCTTGAGAACTGCACCATCGTCGCGCCCCTCCTGCACGGGTATTCTCAGCATCGTATCACCGGCGTAGGTTGGGATGATCTGTCCGGAGAAATTGTCAGACGGTTGTGCCGGACGTTCTCCGTTTTGCAGCGCGCGGATGGCATTTCGCAGCAGCCGGCGCGCCTTGGCCACCCCCCGGTCGGAAAAGCTGAGATTTTCGCGCGAATGGATATTTTTGGGCCCCTGACTGACCCAGGCATCATAGTCGCCAGGGTCGCGTTGCCGCATTTCATATGGGCGATCGGGATCCTGCCCATAGAAGTCGGTCTTGCCAAAGCCCACTTTGCTTTTGTCAGTCAGGCCCTTCGGGTCATCGTTGGCATCATCGTTGCGGAAATGACGCCAGGCAATGACCATGGTGTTCGTGTCGTCAATGGGTGTGATCCAGCGCGACAACCCGCAACGCCCAAAGTAACGCGACCCGTTGGGCACCGGGAAATGCCCACCGTTCTGGGTAAATGACGGCAGCATATGATCATGAATACGGATCCAGACGATGTCATCTACACGCCGCACATTGGTGTAAAAATCACCAGTGGCACTGGCATGAAACTCAATCATCGGCATTTCGGCGAAGGCGTCGATGAATTGGCTGCGCACGGCCAGCGTATGAAGATAGACCACATGAAACGGATCCCAGGCGTTCTCCATGACCTGAAGCCAGTTGCAAGGGGATTTGATCAGGTAGGGCACCAGCTCGTCACCCTCATCATCGAAAGTGTCCATTACAGGGAAAGAAGGTTGGGCTTCGGGTGGACCCATATAGGCAAAGGCGAGTCCTTTGTATTCGATCACAGGATACGCCCCCAAACAGGCCTTTTTCTTGACTTGTGATGCGGGCGGTTCGCAGGGGGTCTCCAGAATGGTGCCGTCCAGCCCGTATTTCCAACCGTGATAAGAGCAGCGAATGCCGCCTTCCTCCACGATCCCGAACTCAAGGCTCATGTTGCGGTGGCAGCAATGCAAGTGAGTCAGCCCCAGCTTGCCTTCTTTCTTCTCGCGAAACAGTACAAGGTCTTCGCCCAGAATGCGTAAACGATAGGGCAGATCACCAACCTGATCTGTCATTGCCACCGGCATCCAGAACCGGCGCAGATATTCCCCGCATGGGGTGCCAGGGCCAACCTCAGTCAGTTCCGGGTCAGGTTTCTGAGCCCAAACTGACTGCTTGTCATGGCCTCTAAAATCGCCTTTGGGGGCGTCGAAATGGTCATTCATGGCGTCCTCCGTACGTATTGGTGCTGACAGATCAGGGAAACGGATCCGGGACCGGCGCTGCGCCGGTCCAGACGGATTTGATCTGACAGAAATCCTTGATGGCGTCCGGGCCAAGTTCTCGCCCATATCCGGACAGCTTGACCCCGCCAATAGGGCTGGCGGGATCGACGCTGCGATAATGATTGATGTAAACGGTGCCTGCTACGATAGCCTCGGCCACTCGCTCGCCTTTGGCGGGATCCGCGGTCCAGACACCGGCCGCCAACCCATAGTCGCTATCGTTGGACAGCGCGATGGCCTCGGCTTCTGTATCAAATGAGGTAACCGCCAGCACCGGTCCGAACGCCTCTTCGCGCCAGAGCTGCATGTCGGGCGTCACATTGTCGAAAATGGTTGGGCCAACAAAAAATCCGTCTCGCCCAGCGGCAGTTTCAAGCCCGTCCAACAGGCAAACAGCCCCATCCGCCTTTGCCCGTGCAATCATTTCGGTCACTTTGCGCAGGTGCGGTTCATTGGCCAGCGGAGCAATCTGGGTCTCAAGCTCCATCGGATCACCAAGACGAAAGTCGCGCGCCCGTGACAGCAGTTTTGCCAACAAGTTTTCTTTCATGCTGGCTTCGACGATTAGACGTGACCCGGCGACACAGGTCTGTCCATTAGACAGAAAAATACCAGAGAGAATGCCGTTGACGGTGTTGTCCAGATCACAGTCAGCAAACACAACCTGCGGTGATTTTCCTCCTAACTCCAGCACTGTCGGGACCACACCCGCCGCCGCTGCTTCGGCGACTTTACATCCTCCGAGATCTGACCCGGTAAAGGTCACCTTGCGGGTCAATGGATGGCGAACGAGCGACTCGCCAACCTCATAGCCGAGCCCAGTCACTACATTCAGGACGCCAGGCGGTAACCCAGCCTCATGTACAAGCCGAGCAAATTCCAGCGTTGAAGCTGACGCCATTTCCGATGGTTTGACAACAACCGTGTTGCCCGCCGCCAGTGCCGGAGCCAGCTTCCACGCAAGGATCATCAAAGGAGAATTCCAAGGTGTTATTGCCACAACCACGCCATATGGGATGTAGTGGCCTACGCTGCTCACACCGAGGACTGTATTTGCCTGTTGTTCGGGCTGCATTTTGCGAGCTTGTGCTGCGAAATGCCGAAACCAGCTATGCAATCCGGCAAATTGCCCCCGTACTTCGGAGATCCGCTTGCCATTGTCGCGGATCTCGGGCTCGACCAGTTCCTGCCAGCGGGTCTCCAAAGTATCGGCAAGCTGATCAATAACATAGGCCCTGTCATTTGGGCTGGTGTTGGCCCATGGGCCTTCCCGAAAGGCGCGGTCGGCATTTCGTATGGCTTGATCGGCTGTTTCAGCGCCACATCGTGCGATCTTGCTCCATTCAGTGCCGGTGGCCGGGTTAACACTCGGAAGTGTTTCAGCGGCCCAGGGTAGAAATGACCCGTTGATGAATGGCGTATAGGTCCGCATCTATGGCCCCTCGGGCAGAGGTTGCGCCACCAAGGTCAGCAAATCGCCCCGGCGCACCACACCGCGATTGCCATGGGCAAGAACAAGACCCGAAGCTGGAAACCTCAGATCCAACGGTGTGCGATCCGGTTCGGCTGGAAAAAAGAGCGTGCCAGCAGATGCTCCGGCCTCGACATATTGTCCGGCGGAGCAGCGTCGATCAAACAGGCCATCGGCAGGGGCGTAGAGACTGTGCGTTGGGTCCGCGATTTCTACGCAGTGCGTCGGGACAGATTCCGAGGATCTGCTGGGTAGAACACCCAGATGACGCAGGCAACGCATCAGGCCAGCCTCAGCAAGATCGGTCACATCAGGGTCGACACCGCCGCCACCGCTCAGTTCCGCCGCGATCATAGGGATCTTGGCCCGAGCCGCGGCGGAGTTAACTGATCGGTTGTCGTTGTTCGCACCGAGTACCCAGATCAACGGCAACCCAAAGGCCCGAGCCAATTCCATATTGGCTGCAGTGAGCTGCGCATCGTCTGTGCGTGCAGCCAACGCGCAGGGTTCGAACACTGATGCCTTGCCTCCGGAATGCAGATCAATCACGGCATCTGCCCGCGGGATCATTTCAGTTTCAATAAAATGGGCAAGCATGGCGGTTGGGCCGCCGTCTGCATTTCCGGGGAATGCGCGGTTCAGGTTTTGACCATCTAGCGGCGAAACACGCGAAGAGGCGTGAACCGCCGGGGCGTTCAGAGCTGGGATCAGGATGACCTGTCCGGTCAATTTTAACGGATCAAGTTGCGCTGCAAGCCGAAGGATAGCTGCTGGACCTTCGAATTCATCACCATGAGTTCCCCCAAGCATCAACACGACAGGCCCCGGCTGTCCGCGGATGCTGATGACCGGAACGGGGTAATACCCAAGGGGCACAGCATTGTCGGACCATTTCAACATCAGATCACCGGTATTCCGTCCCGGTAAGTCAAGATCCGTTGTGAGATGAAGCCTGCTGTTCGAGGTCGCGTGGGGATCAGTCATGTGAGTCCTTAGGGTGGTATTCTGCACATCAATATCATAACATTTAAGAAAGTGAATTGCTAAAAATGACTAGTTATGTGATATGAAGGAAAATCACAACCCACCCCGCCTATTGGTGCAGGAGGACATGAATGACCGTTGCCCTCGCGAAAGCGGGAATTGACAGGATCAAACCCCATATGGTGAGCGAGGCGGCCAATATCGCGCCGCCCTCCGCAGTCCTGCTCAATTCAAACGAAAGTGCGTTTGGTCCCAGTCCGATTGCCCGAGACGCGGCACGGGCTGCCGCCAGCTCGATTGAACGTTATCTGGAAAATCCGGATCACATTCTTGCCCCGGCAATCGCGAGCCATTTCGGACTGGATGCCGCGCGCATCACAACAGGGCAGGGGTCCGACGACTTGCTGGCGCGGCTGGCGCGGGCATATCTTGGACCCGGTACCGAATTGATCCGCAGTGCAAACGGTTATCTGAAGGTCCCGAACTACGCCTATGCCAACGATGCCGAGGTTGTGTCGGTTGCAGATGATCATTTCAAACCATCCGCTGACCGTATGATCAATGCGTTGACTGATCGGACGCGGGTGGTTTATCTGGCCAACCCCGAAAACCCGGCAGGTACTTACCTGAGCGGAACTGAAGTTCGCCGCCTGCATGCTGCACTGCCGGACAACGTCTTGTTGATCATCGATGCAGCTTATGAAGAATACGTCGACGCGCCGGATTATGAACCCGCCCATATTCTGGTCGAACAGGCGGAAAATGTCGTCATCTGCAGGACGTTCTCCAAGATTTACGGATTGGCCGGCGCGCGCGTGGGTTGGATGTACGGGCCCGATGACATCATCGATGCTGTTCGTCGAGTCGGTTTGACATTTCCAGTGGCGTCGTCCTCTGCTGCAGCTGCGATTGCGGCATTGGAAGATGAGGCGCACACACGCTATGTCCACGATGCGAACCGTAGGGGCCGGGACTGGATCAGCGCCGAGATGCAGGCACTTGGGTTGGGCGTAATACCCAGTCAGGCGAATTTTGTTCTGGTTCATTTTCCCAATATGCAAAAATCCGCAGAAGCGGCCACAAGCGCGCTTTTGCAGGAAGGGGTCGCGGTGCGGCGGTTCGCCTCGTCCGCATACGGGGACTATTTGCGCATAACTGTCGGACATATGCGCGATCTGAGGATTGCGCGGGACGGTATTGCAAGATTTCTGGGCGGAGGCGCGTGATGGTCGCTTCGTCTAGGGTGGCGGCGGATGTGCCAAAGGTGGCGCATCCTTCTGGTGCAGCAATTCTGGCACAAATTAAGGCAGCGCAGGTGCGTGAAATCGTGGCCCTGCCTGATATTGTTACCAGTGATGGGTTGCTATGGCCAATTTCTCGGGATCCGGAATTTCGTCTGACCCGCATCTGCAAGGAAGATGAAGGTGTCAGTATCTGTGGGGCTATGTCATATAACGGAACCCGTGCGCTTTTGATGATGCAGCAAACAGGATTGATGGATTCTCTCAATGCAATCCGGGCTATCGGGGTGGATTACGAATTACCGGTCGTGATGATGGTGGGTCTGCAAGGAAAAGAACCGCACATACACCCAGATTACTCGGCCTCTTACGGGGTCAGGATCATCCGTCCGGTGCTGGATGCAATGGAACTGTCGCATTCGCTGATCGAAGAACCCGGAGATGAGGCGCATATCTGCCAGGCCGTTGAGGCCGCCTATACATCGTCAAAACCTCATATTTTCCTGATCGGGCGCCCCCCGGAGACACCATGACAATGCACCGAGATGCGGCGCTCGAGGCGCTGATCCCTCATGTTCGCGACGACGATATTGTGGTCGCAGTCTATCAAAGCTGTTTCGACTGGCTGGCGCTGAACCCACGTGAACTGAACTATGTCGCAGTCGGGGCGATGGGGCAGGCCTCATCTCACGGATTGGGGCTGGCATTGGCCAATCCAGATCGGCGCGTGATTGTTCTGGATGGTGATGGCAGTCTGTTGATGAACCTCGGGGCATTGGTCACAATTGCCAGTGCCGGGGCAAGAAACCTGTATCACTTTCTATCTTTCAACAGGGTGTACGAAGTGAACGGAGCGCATCCTCTGCCTGGGGCGGACATGGTTGATTTCGCTGCTATGGCCTGGGCTGCAGGGTACGCGGGTGTGCAACGTTTCACGGATATCGACCGGTTTTCCGAAGCGGCACCACAGGTTTTATCTTTGTCCGGCCCGCAGTTCATTTCGATGGAAGTAAAGGCAGGCGCGTCCTATCCCCGCGACTATGCCTATATCCACAGCGCTCAGGCGCGTTCGACTTTTCGGGCGGCTCTCAATCGGCGTTGAGATCTGATTGGACGATGTTCAGAAAAGACTTTCCAACGGCAGACAGGGTCTTGTTCTTTGACCAAAATAGAACAGCCCGGAAGTTTAACGGCGCGGCAAATGGTATAGCCACGCAACCTGGAATGGTCTTGAGGTAGTCCAGACTGGCGCCGACGACAGAAACTCCCAAACCACGTGAAACCAGCCTGCAGATAGAGTCGGTTGTGCGCGTCTCATACTGCATGCGCCGTGCAATCCCTTTTGCTTCGAAAAATTGGTCGATTTCATAGCGAAAGCGAGAGGAAGGCATATAGGAAATAAAACTTTCATCTGCCAGATCCCTCGCCTGGGCAAGAGCATTGTCGGCCAAGGCGTGATCCACCGAAACCACGCAGCACACATCACTGTCTTTGATCACAAGGCTTTCAAATGACGGATTTGCCGGTTGGGTTGTCGTGATGCCAAAGTCATAATTCTGGGACACCATCCATTCGACTGCGTCATCGCTGGGGGCAATTTCCATTCGGGCCATCGCATGTGGGCAAGTGGCAGCAAATTTCCCTATCAGGTCCGGCGCGAGTTGCGAAGAAACGCCCGGCGTAATCACAAGATTGAGGCGCGCGTGGCCAAACTTCCCAATAGCTGTGGCAGAATCCTTAATATGTTCCATACCGCTAACGGCTTGGCGCACTTCTTCAACCAGTAATCTGGCCTCGTCTGTGGGTATCAGCACACGGCCGACACGCTGAAAAAGTGGAAACCCAACTTCTTCTTCGAAATCAGAGATCAGCCGGCTGACTGCAGGTTGAGAAATACCCAACATCGCTGCGGCCTCGGTCACAGTCCCGGTCGAGACCACCGTTCGAAACGCGTCAACTTGTCGGAATGTGATGTTCATTTGGCCTCAGTGGTTTTGCCTTTTCATGTAGGGTGTCAGATTCGACCCATAAGATATAGTTATTCGAATTTCAAAAATCTGGCCAGCATGCGATATCACTTAGTTGGCGCCAAATTGGGTTGTGTATCTGGATTTCCCTGCTATTGCTGACGAGTAGAGACGGCTATGAATTCGATCTTTTGCGAGTGGATTTTACGGAAACCATGTGGAAGCTTGGCATCAAAACTCAACGTATCTCCCGCTGACATATCAAAGTCTTCGCTGCCGCAACGATAGATTGCCTGGCCTTCGATTATGTATATGAAGACATAGCCTTCATGCTGATAGCCGGGCAAATTGTCTGATTGTTCTTTTGAAATACTGATCCGTGCCGACTGGAACGTCCCTTGGGGTGCGCTGTGCTTACCCAACAGAAGGTAGTTATGCGTGTGCCCCTGAGTGATACGCCGCGCCTGGAGACCATCCCCGGCACGCGCGTGATGCACATCTGCTGCCGCGTCTGAGCGTGCAAACAATGCCACCAATGGCACATCAAGGGCATCCGCCAGTGATTGCAGCATCGCAAGCGAAGGTGAGACATTACCATTCTCTATACGACTGATCATCGCAGTGGACACCTGTGCCCGAGTAGCCAGGTCACCCAACTTAAGTTCACGCTCTTGGCGTAACCGTTGCAGTGTCTGACCTATTTCACTTTCTGTGCAGTTTTTCTTTTCCACTATTTTTGCTGCCGATCATGGAATTCAGGATATGGATACAGCGCATCCGGGATGTCAACATCAGTGCCCTAATTCGAAAATGCGTCAAGGCTCGAGTATTCAGAACACTTTTTGGATTTCCGATACCAGCAGATTGGACAGCCGACTGGTCACTGTATTTGGGACTTGGTCAGGTTGTTGATCGGAAAATGTTGCAATCTTTTGACCATCAACGCATTCGGAATTAGCGCGTGAATGGCTGCTGGTCATATCAAGTCGAAAGCCGGTTCATGATTTCCTTTAAAGGCGCGCAATATCCAAAGGATGTATTCCTGATCTCAGCGTTCTTTCCCTCCGCTAAGGTGTTTCCTATCGTGATCATGAAGAAATCTCGACCGTCACTATCATCTGCACAAATCAGCCTGCATTGTTGGCGGACGCGGTGACACGTCAGGTGGAGCAACCCGAACTTCAGCGGTTTGAAATTTCGGCGGCGCAGCTAGCAGCCAACTATAACCAAGCTTTGGAACAGGGGATTGAGGTTGACCCCGACCAATGGGACGCCCTGAACGCCGCCGCTTGGCCCATTCTCGTTGCGCGGGGCCCATGTGAGGCTTGGGATATGAGCCAGCGCTTGCTCCGTTTGCAAACAAGAAATGCCGCCCCGATTGGGGCGGCGTCGGACCGGAACTCGTTCAGCATGTATTCCAGGTGAATCGGCGCTGGGTCGCCAAAGAACCTTTTGACCCTACGCGCCATGGGCCAGGGGTAGTGCACAGAGCCAAGGTCTGATGTGCGTCAATCCTGCCGGTTATGTTCGCGGTAGCTCGGACATTCTGGCAAGGATGTCCACGCCCTGCTGTTTCCAGAAATGTAAAAGGTCGATGAATATCCAGTTCTCGGCCAGCTTATCCCCGTCTCGCCGATAGATATCTATTACCCGAAATTCACCGGCTTTGTCAGTCGCAGGCATTCCCATGAACCCGCCAGTTGGACGGGCTGTGAAGTTCGGCCAGCCAAAAAAACCGCCATAATGACCCTCTGCCAGTCGGCATATGTGTTTGGTTTTCGACCGGTCAGTGAAACCAGCACGGAAAGGGCCTGCATGCTGTTGGGCGTAGCGTTCGATCGTGTAGGTCGCCCCGATCCCGGATGGCCCCCACCAGATCATGTCTTCGGACCATGTGCGCCGTAGCTCGTCCTCAAGGCTGAGGCCGCTGTTCCATTGGCCCAGATCGGAGATCATAGAGTTGATGGCCGCCAGAGTCCGCTCTCCTTCCGCCTCAGGTTGCGGACCGACCATCAGGCCGTCATGGGTCATGGGCCCCGGCTGCACGAGCTGCGCGGCTGTCTGAGGCGGGAACGGCTGCAATCCGGCCTGCATCATGAAATGAGGTATGTCGAAATACATCGCGGTTTCAGTGATTTTCCCGTTTTCGACCTTGTTGAATTCGCAATAGTGCAGAAATGTCATTTTGCCGTTTGGCGAGATACCTAGCCAATCTTTGTCGAACAGCCCCATGAGATGGCCCATTGATACAACCCAGACCGAGGTGAAACCGTCCATCTCGTTTTCTCCGGCCATGAATATGTCCATGCGGCGCTGCATTCGGGTCAGGCTTTGTTTCAGCGGAAGCCAGAACTGGGCACCTACGTCACTGGGGCCATGCAGTTCGTCAAAGGGATGGAATCCGCGCCACAGATAGTCATCGGCGCAATATTTCGAGATCACGTCAGGGACCGCTGATTCTTCAGCTCGGCTCAGAGCTTCATAAAGATCCAGAACAATATTTTTCTCGGCTTCGTAAGGCATATTCTTTTCTTTCAGTGCTTTACCAGGAATTGAGCACAGGTTTTCAGTATAGTGAAACGTAGATTTGCAAACGCATGCAAAAAAAGCTTGCCTGATGTTCCATCAGATGTCTATGCTCTTGCAAACGTATGCACGACAAGTGCACATGGGAGGACAGAATGGCCGAAATTCAACTTCGCAGTGTTGGGAAACGTTGGGGATCGTTTGTGGGGGTCGATAATTTCGACCTGACTATTGCCGATAAAGAGTTTCTGGTTCTTCTTGGCCCATCAGGCTGTGGCAAGACGACGACCATGCGCATGATTGCGGGTTTGGAGGACGCCAGCGAGGGCGACATTCTGATAGATGGCGAGCGTGTCAATGACATGGAGCCCAAGGACCGCGATGTCGCCATGGTGTTTCAGTCCTACGCGCTCTATCCGAACATGA
This sequence comes from Ruegeria sp. CDSC079, assembly GCF_059610505.1. Taxonomy (NCBI): domain Bacteria; kingdom Pseudomonadati; phylum Pseudomonadota; class Alphaproteobacteria; order Rhodobacterales; family Roseobacteraceae; genus Ruegeria; species Ruegeria sp. CDSC079. Next base: position 223,800 of record NZ_JBXWNT010000003.1, on the reverse strand, counting down.
ATGTTTATGAGAATATCCGGTTCCCGCTGAAGGTGCGCGGCATCGACCCTTCCACGCATGACGAAAAAGTGCGCCGCGCTTCGGCCATGGTCGAACTGGATGACTTTCTGCATCGCAAACCGGCAGAGTTGTCGGGCGGCCAGCGTCAGCGCGTCGCTTTGGCCCGCGCCATTGTTCGCGAGCCAAATGTCTTTCTGATGGACGAACCGCTGTCAAACCTTGACGCCAAGCTGCGTGTTTCGACGCGCGCGCAGATCAAGAACCTCAGCCACGAGCTTGCCGTGACCACAATCTACGTGACTCATGACCAGATCGAAGCGATGACCCTTGCCGATCGTGTGGTGATCATGAAGCAGGGTATCGTGCAGCAGGTTGGCTCTCCGACCGATATTTACGATGCACCCGCAAACACTTTTGTGGCCAGCTTTATTGGCAACCCTGCAATGAACCTTATCGATGGTCAGGTTCAGAATGGGGTGTTTAGGGCTCAGAACACTGAGGTGCATGGGCTGAATGCGTCGGACGGCCCGATTACGCTGGGCTTTCGCGCCGAGGACGCCAATGTCGTGGAAAGCGGCGGCGAGATTAACGGGCCCATCTACACGCAGGAGCTTTTGGGCGACAGCACGATGGTCTCGGTTCGGATCGGTGGCGCGCTGGTTTCGGTCAAAGCCGACAAAACCTATCGCGCTGAAATCGATGATCAGGTTTCAATCCATATCCACACCGATCACTGCCACTTGTTTGATGCGCAAACCGGAACGCGTTTGGAGCGCTGAACAGAAAATCCAAACCCGCATTGCCGGGTTTAATGCAGGTGCAGACTTCGAAGATGCACCCATCTACCTAGGGAGGAATACAAATGTTTCTGAAGAAAATAGCATTGGCTGGGTCCTTGGCCGCCTTTGCCGCCAGCGCAGGTTATGCCTGTGAAATTAACGGGCGCGTGAATATCGTTGGTAACGAATTTGCGGCCATTCAGGCCGTCGCAACCGGCGCGAAAGAATGCACAGGCGCATCGGTCGATTCAAACCTGACCTCCGAGCACCAGACCATCAACGTGGCTGGTCTGTCCGGAAACCCGTCTGAATACACCAGTGCCATCATCGCCAACAGCTCGATCGTGGCGTTGATGAACGAAGATGTTATTCGGCCGCTCAACGATCTGGTGGAACAGCATGGTCAGGACCTGCAGCCAGGTCAGTTGATCAAGATTGGTGATGACATTATGGCCGTGGCGTTCATGGCGAATGCTCAGCACCTGATGTATCGCAAGGACGTGTTGGAACAGGCCGGTGTCGAAGTGCCAACGACCTATGAAGAATTGCTCGAAGCTGCCAAAGCCATTCGCGAGCAGGGCATCATGCAAAACCCGGTTGGCGGCGCCTATGCGTCGGGTTGGAATCTGGCACAGGAATTCAACAACATTTTTCTTGGCTATGGCGGCAGCCACTTCAAAGCCGGAACAGCCGAGCCCAACGTGAATTCTGAGGCTGGTGTAAATGCGCTGAACATGATGAAGGCTTTGTCGGAATACATGAACCCCGACTTCCTGACCCACGATTCCAATGCCACTAATGCCGAATACCGTGCTGGTAACGTTGCAATCATGAATATGTGGGGTTCACGCGCATCGCAGCAAACCACGACCGAAGGCGTGCTTCAGGAAGTGATCGACGGTCATGCGATCGGCGCACCACTGACAGTCGGCGGCGGGTCGACGCCGGCATCGACCCTGTGGTGGGACGGCTGGACCGTCGGCAAGAACATCTCGGATGAAGAAGCCGAGGCTACGTTCATCGCGATGAAACACGGTATCCGTCCTGACATGCTGAACGATGAAACCACGCCGCTGGCGGTATGGTTGATCGAAGGCTACGAGCCTGGTGCGGACGCCGAAGGCGTGTTTGAGGCGGCCAAAATGGGCACACCGCCTTATCCGATGTTGCCTTACATGGGCCTGATGCACAGCGCGCTAGGCAATGAACTTTCAGACTTCATGCAAGGCAAGGAAAGCGCTGAGCAGGCGCTGGCCGATGTCGAAGCCGCATATCGCGCCGCTGCCATCGAACAAGGTTTCCTCCAGTAGGGCCTGACTCGTGCGGGCGTCTGTAATGGCCGCCCGCACAAACCAATTCACGTGGGGATTGCGACATGCGCCATAAGACCTTCCTGTGGTTCTTCCTGCCCACCGGGCTTGCGATGCTGCTGTTCATCGCGATGCCGATAGTCTCGGTGGTGACCCAATCCATTTTCGCGCCTCATCCGGCCGTTTTGTTAGAGGTCGAAAGCTGCACCCCCCTGATTGGCTGCACGACAGAGACCACGATTGATCAAGAGGCAACAGCCGCCCTTCGCGCCGAGAAACCACTGGGCCGATTTGTCGGATTGGACATTTACCTGGACCGTGGCCACCTGGCGATCCAGGAAATTGGCCAAATCTGGGCTGTGAATGAAACCTGGGGCGGTTTCTTCTCAAAGATCGGTAATTTGCCCTTTTACAGGGCAATGGCTTTTACGCTGACCTTCACGTTTGTTGTTACGCCTCTCACAATCATTTTGGGGCTGGTGATTGCGCTGGCAATCAACTCCCTGCACCGAAGTCTCAAAGGGCTGCTGATCTTCTTTTCGCTTCTGCCGATGATCGTCACTCCGTTGATTGGCTCGCTTATCCTGTTCTGGATGATTGACAGCCGCGGGGTCATTGGCAACGCCCTAGTATATCTGGCCGGGGATCCGGATTTTAGCCTGAAGGCCTCAACCGGGCTGATGTGGGTGGCGCTGATGGTTTATGGAGTTTGGCACGCCGCTCCATTTGCATTTGTCGTGTTCTATGCGGGGCTGCAAACATTGCCCCAGGATCAAATCGAGGCCGCCCAGATAGACGGGGCAACCCGCTGGCAACAGGTTAAGTTCGTGGTCGTTCCTCATCTCATGCCACTGGTCACATTTGTTGCGTTGATTCAGTTGATGGACAACTTCAAGGTGTTTGAACCGATAATCGGGTTCAGCGCAGGTGCGCACGCACAATCCCTTAGTACATTCATCTTCAACGACTTAGGCGGTGAAACCCGGCAGCTTTCTTCCGCGGCCGCGACCTCTGTGATCACGATAATCGGAGTCGCCATTCTGCTGTCACCCGTGCTTGTCCGCACCTGGCGCGACTTCAAAGGAGCAAGATAAAATGGCCAGCCGCGCACAAAGAATGCCTAGAAGTCTCCGGATCGCCTCATCCTTATTTGTGATCCTATGGTTCGTTCTGGCCGCTTTCCCGTTCCTCTGGACGGTCTGGGGTTCGTTCAAAGTAGAGTTGGATTTCTTTTCGATCGCCGACTGGACCAATGCCATCACCGGAGCACGGACCGAAGCCGTCTATGGCTCGCCTTTCACAACCACAGGGTACGAGGGCGCCTGGATACAGGAAGAATTCTGGCGGAATGTTCTCAACACAGGGATCGTCTGTTTCTTTGTTGTCGCCATCTCGCTCACAATCGGAACGCTGGGGGGCTATGCTCTGTCCCGGTCGACCTACAACTATACGTTCTGGCTATTGATCACGGCACTTATCTTCCGGGCTATGCCACCGATTACGCTGGTCTCGGGATATTTGCTGCCTTTCTTCGAATGGAACATCTGGGGGATCCTTCCAACCACGATCATCGTGCTTGTGGCGATCAACCAGCCGTTCACTCTGTGGATGCTGCATTCTTTCTTTAAGAACATCCCAAGCGAGCTGGATGAAAGTGCCAAGGTCGACGGATGCAACCAGTTCCAGGCATTTCGTCGCGTGATCATTCCGGTGATGTGGCCAGGGGTGATCACCACCGGGCTGTTCTCGTTCCTGCTGGCCTATAACGATTTTGCCGTCGGGGCGATGCTGCTGTCCGAAAGCAACCGCACGATGGTGCCTGCCATTGCCGCGTTTCTTGGTACAACGCAGACTGAAGGTAACGTGATGTTCGCGGTTGCGGCTGTGGTTTCAGCCACAGTTCCACTGTTCATTCTGGTCATGTTCTTCCAGCGACAGATTGTGGGCGGTCTGACGGCCGGCGCTGTGAAAGGCTAACTCTGATGGGACGCACTCATCCTCAGTCCGTATCTGCCCATGCGCATACAGCCAGACTGAATGTGGCTGCGCGCAGGACCCAGCGGCCGGGACGAATTCCATTTGCTTTGATGCGCGCGGGACCTTGCGGGGCGCTTCTCCGAACACGCCCCGAACAGACCCCATTGAGACAGAGAAGATGAAAAACCTCGACCGCAAACCCTTTCTGAAATTCACCGAAGCACAACGCCATCCTGGCAACTTCCGGCCAGCATTTGACGCTTTCTTCGCCCCCGGTGCACATGTCAACGTGGTGCATCCCTTCAATGAGGTCGCGGGCGGCCTCGGGCTGCACGATCACGTCATCGCCCCGCTCGCCGCTGCCTTCGACGGGCTTTTTCGGCGCGATGACATCGTCATGGCCGGCGAATTTGACGGGCAGGACTGGATCAGCGCCACCGGCTATTTCGTTGGTCGGTTCTCGCGCGACTGGCTCGGCATCCGGGCCACAGGCGAGCTTGCCTATTTGCGCTTCGGCGAGTTCCACCGGATGCAGGACGGCAAGGCGGTGGAAAGCTATATCTTCCTCGATATTCCAGAGCTGATGCTGGCCGCTGGACAATGGCCGGTCCTTGACAGCCCGGGCAAGACCCGCGGCTTCACCGGCATGATTCAGGGCCCTGCCAGCCATGATGGCATCTTGACCACTCCGCAGGATCCTGCCGAGGGTGCCAAGAGCTATCATATGGTCACAGAAATGCTGGCCGGGCTTGCTACCGAGAACGAGGCTTGGCGCCCCTACTGGCATGACAACATGGTCTGGTACGGCCCCGGCGCCTTCGGTTCTTTCGTCGGGATCGAGAGTTTTGCCAGCTTCCAGGTGCCTTTCGAAGCCACCTTTGAAGGCTGGTCTGGCGGCACTGCGGGCAACGGCATGACGGCGCATTTCACCCGCTATGGCGAAGGTAATTACGTATGCTCGGGCGGTTGGCCCTCGTTAACTGGCGTTCAGGTGAAACCTTTCCTCGGCCAGTCCGCAAGTGGCAAACGCGTCTTCATGCGGGTCTGTGACTGGTGGCGCCGCGAGGACGATCTGCTGGTCGAAAACTGGGTTTTCGTCGATGTCCCGCATGTGCTGTTGCAACTGGGCTATGACCTCTTTGCTGAAATCGCCGAGCAGGCTGCATGAGCTGCTCTGCCAGACATAACGCCGTTGCGCGCCATCCGGCGCTCAACCGGATGCCAAGGGATTTTCTGACGGCGGATTAATCCTCGCCCTCCACACAGAAGATCCCTTGGTAACCATAAAAGGAAGAGAAACATGAAGGGCTCCCGCCCCGAACAAGCCGTGCTGACACGTGACACGGACATGAGCAAAACCGACGAGACCCGCGCCGTGATCGAGGGGATGGTCGATGGTTTGAACGACCACCGTATCGAAGACATCGGCGAATTCTTCGCCGAAGGGTTCCGCTGGCTTGGCAACCAGGGTTGCGGCACCAAGACGGGCCTGAAGGAATTCCAGGAAAACTGGCAACGCCCGTTCCAGGCTGCGTTTTCCGACAAAACCTGCATCGACGAGGCCCGGCTTTATATGGGCGAGTGGGCTGCAGCTTTTGGCCGCCAGGAAGCAACCCATTCTGGCGAATTTCTGGGGATTGCGCCCACCGGCAAGCGCGTCGAGATCCGTTACATGGATTTCTGGAAAGTTGTCGACGGCAAGATCGTCGACAACTGGGTGAATGTCGATTTTGCCCATGTCGCCTCGCAGCTTGGCGTCGATCTGTTCCAGGGCAAAGGGTGGGAAACATTTGACCGGGGAGAAGAAATTCCGCCTCGGCCCGAAAATTGAGGATTAGGACAATGGCTATCGAATATCTGAAAAGCGGCAAACCCGAGGCCGACCGGGCCGAAGATGACGCCAAAACCCGCGCTGTCGTTGAAGCGACGCTGAAAGACATCGAAACCCGCGGTGATGCGGCAGTGCGTGATCTGTCGGAAAAGTTTGACAATTACTCGCCGGAAAGCTTCCGCCTGAGCCAGAAACAGATCGACGAGCTGATCGCCTCATTGACCGAACGCGAGCTGGCCGACATCAAGTTCGCTCAGAAACAGGTGATAAACTTCGCCCAGGCGCAGCGCGACTCAATGCTGGATATCGAGGTTGAAACCTTGCCGGGCGTCATCCTCGGCCACAAGAACATCCCAGTGCAGTCTGTTGGCTGTTATGTTCCTGGCGGTAAATTCCCGATGGTTGCGTCGGCGCATATGTCGGTTGCGACCGCTAAAGTCGCGGGTGTGCCTCGCATCATCGCCTGCACGCCGCCGTTTCAGGGCAAGCCCAATGCGGCCGTGATCGCTGCCATGTATCTGGGTGGGGCGCATGAGATCTATGTCATGGGTGGTATCCAAGCGATTGGTGCCATGGCGATCGGTACGGAAACCATTGATCCGGTCCACATGCTGGTCGGCCCCGGGAACGCCTTTGTCGCAGAAGCCAAACGGCAGCTCTTTGGTCGCGTTGGCATCGACCTTTTTGCGGGCCCGACCGAGACCATGGTCATTGCCGACGAAACCGCTGCCGATGCCGAACTTTGTGCGACCGACTTGTTGGGGCAGGCCGAGCATGGCTACAACAGCCCCTGTGTTCTGGTCACCAACTCGCGCAGGCTGGCCGAAGAAACGCTGAGCGAGATCGACCGTATCCTCGGCATCCTGCCTACCGCCGGAACCGCAAAAGTCAGCTGGGATGAGTATGGGGAAGTCATTGTCTGCGACACTTATGACGAAATGCTGCAAGTTGCCGATGATATCGCTTCTGAGCATGTGCAGGTGATGACCGACCGTGACGACTGGTTCCTGGAAAACATGACCAGCTATGGAGCGCTGTTTCTTGGGGCGCGGACCAATGTTGCAAACGGTGACAAGGTGATCGGCACGAACCACACGCTGCCGACCAAAAAGGCCGGACGTTATACCGGCGGCTTGTGGGTCGGCAAATTCATGAAAACTCATAGCTACCAGAAGGTTGTTACCGACGAGGCCGCGGCAATGATCGGCGAATACGGCTCACGCCTGTGTATGCTGGAAGGCTTTGTCGGCCATGCCGAGCAATGCAATATTCGCGTCCGGCGTTATGGGGGTATCAACGTACCTTACGGCGAAGGTGCGGCTTATCGCGAGGCTGCAGACGCGTCCTCATAAGAGTGAGGTAATTGCTGCAGAACTTGCGCTTGGGGTTTGCCCGGGCGTCATGGGTTTTGAAAGAAAAGCAGAGAACACAATGCGAGATTTCGCAATGGACACACATTCTACCCATAAGGCCCTGATCGCGCCATTGCGCGAAGCCATGTATAACTTTGACGAAACCGGCGTCCGAGCTGCACTGCAGGCGGTGATTGCGCCCGATGCCGTCATCCACATGCCCCATCCATTCGGCGACCTGACCGGGCCGCAGGAACTCTATGATGCCTGCTACACACCGCTTTTGAAATCCATGCCCGATCTGGAACGCCGGGATTGGATTGTGATGGGCGGGCCGACGCAACATGGTGATGATTGGGTCTGCTGTGGCGGCCACTACGTAGGCACCTTCGTCGCCCCTTGGTTGGACATCCCGCCGACCGGGCATCTGACCCATATGCGGTTCCACGAATTCTACCGCTTCGAAAATCGCAAAGTTGTCGAAATCCAGGCACTCTGGGACATTCCCGAAGTGATGATGCAGGCGAAGGCCTGGCCGATGGCCCCGTCTTTGGGGCAGGAGTTCTGTATTCCCGGCCCGGCGACGCTGGACGGTATCGTGCGGGGCCCCTGGGATGAGGCAAAATCGAAGGCCTCCTGCGACCATATCGTTTCCATGCTTGAGCATCTGGAAAAGCATCCCAGTCAGGGTGGCCCCGATGTGATGGAGATGGAAAGGTTCTGGCATCCGCGCATGAACTGGTACGGGCCCGCCGGGATCGGCACCGGGCGCGGCATTGCAGGGTTTCGCAACTGGCACCAGATCCCTTTCCTGGGTGGCATGCCGGACCGAGGCAAATACGCCGACGAGATCACCTTTCATTTCTTTGGTGACGGTGATTATGCAGCTGTTACCGGCTGGCCGGACATGATCCAGACCATCACTCATGACGGCTGGATGGGTATCGCCCCTTCTGGCCAGCGCATCACTATGAGATCGTTGGATTTCTGGCGATTGGAAGATGGCCTGATCCGGGAGAACTGGGTGTTGGTCGACCTGCTGGACGTGTACCGGCAACTGGGCGTAGATGTCTTTGCCCGCCTGCGCGAATTCAACAAAGCGCGTGTCGCAGGTGAAATTCCATACCCAGTCGGCGAGGTCTGATATGCTCAATTTTCCCAGCACCCCCAGTTTCAGTCTAGGCGGCAAACGTGCGCTAGTCGCCGGGGCATCGTCGGGCATAGGTCTGGCCTGCGCCGTAGCGCTGGCAGAGCATGGGGCCGAGGTCACATTGGCGGCGCGCCGCGCAAGTGCGTTACAAGAGATAGCCGATCAGATGACTACCAAGGGATGGTCTGCCAAGGTGCTTGAGATGGATGTCACCGATGTCGCAGGAACTGCCGCGGCTGTCGCCGAAAACGGACCGTTTGACATCCTTTTGAACTCGGCAGGGTTTGCACGTCATAGCAAGGCGGTCGAAACGGTGCCCGAAGATTTTGACTCGGTCATGAACGTCAATGTCCGGGGGGCCTATTTCCTAACCCAAGCCGTTGCCAAAGGGTTGCTTGAGGCCGGGCGTCCCGGATCGCTGATAAATATCTCAAGCCAGATGGGCCATGTCGGCGGGCAGGAACGCGCGGTCTATTGCGCCTCCAAGTTTGCGGTCGAGGGCTTTACCAAGGCGATGGCGCTGGAATTCGGGCCCGCAAAGATCCGTGTCAACACGATTTGCCCGACTTTCATCCTGACGGATTTGTCCCGGCCTACATTCGAGGACCCGACCAAACGGGCCTGGATTTTGGACAAGATCAAGCTGGGCCGCCCGGGAGAGATTGAGGATATTATGGGCGCGGTAGTGTACCTGGCATCAGAGGCGTCGGCTTTGGTTACAGGAACAGCAATGTTGGTGGACGGAGGCTGGACGGCAGACTGATGGTTACTCAGAAGGTTACATCGTTGGACGTTGCCCGGCTGGCCGGGGTCAGCCAATCCGCCGTTAGCCGGGTCTTTACGCCTGGTGCATCTGCCTCGCAAAAAACGGTCGCGAAAGTGCGCAAGGCAGCGGATGAACTGGGATATCGGCCAAATTTTCTGGCCCGTGCGGTGGTCTCGGGCAAAAGCCGGATCATTGGACTTGTGGTCGCCTATCTGAACAATCAGTTCTATCCTGAAGCGTTGGAAAAGCTGACAAACAAGTTGCAGGAGCGCGGCTACCACGTGCTGGTCTTCATGGCGTCGCATCAGGCCGGCAACATAGACAACGTGATCGAAGAAATACTGGATTTTCAGGTTGATGGGATTATCGCGGCTTCGGTGGCTTTGTCGTCGGATCTGTCGGATCGTTGTCTGGCTGCCGGTGTGCCGATGGTGCTGTTTAACCGGGTTCAGGACGACCCGGCCATGTCGGCGGTCACCTCGGACAATATCGCGGGTGGGCGCAAGGCTGCCGAATTCCTTTTGGCCGGGGGGCATAAAAAGATCGGGTACATCGCCGGGTGGGAAGGCGCGTCGACCCAGCGCGACCGCGAAGCAGGTTTCAGGGCCGCCTTGCATGATGCGGGGGCGGAACTGCATGCGCGCGGCGTTGGGAACTTCACCAGCGAACAGTCGCGGGCGGCAACGCTGGAGATGTTTGCCTCGGACCCGCCCGACGCCGTTTTTGTGGCCAATGACCACATGGCTATTGCAGTGATGGACACCCTCAGATTCGAGTTGGGCCTAAGGATTCCCGAAGATGTTTCGGTTGTCGGATATGACGATGTGGCCGTTGCGGCATGGCCAACCTATAGCCTGACCACTGTACGACAGCCTGCAAACCGTATGGTTGCCGAAACCGTGGACATTTTGCTGAGCAAAATCGAAGGGCCCGATGTTGGTCCGCACCGATTGGAAATAGATGGACCGCTGATTGTTCGCGGTTCTGCACGTATACCTGAAGGATGGAAGACATGAAGGGATTTGACCCGAAATTCAAAGATTTTCCTGACTATATTATTGGGATCACAAAAGAAATCTGGGAAGATCGGGGCATTGCCACGCTGCACCATTACTATGCGCCCGATATCGTAGTTCGATCCCCGGGGTCAGTTGTCGTTGGCAATCAGGGCGTCATTGCCGCTACCATGGCAACGCTTGCCGAGTTCCCCGACCGCACATTGCTGGGTGAGGATGTGATTTGGTCCGGCACACCGGAAGAGGGCATGCTGTCCTCGCACAGGCTTTTGTCGACTGCGACCCATCTGGGAGACGGTGCCTATGGGAAGGCTACCGGGAAAAAGCTGGTCTACCGTATCCTTGCTGACTGTCACGCCATCAACAACCAGATCAACGATGAATGGCTGATCCGCGACCAGGGTGCGATTGTCCAACAGATGGGTTGGGACCCAAAAGAATATGCCCGCGATCTGATCGCCCGCGAAGGCGGCCCAGAGGCTTGCGCCCAGCCTTACACGCCGGCGAATGATCAGCCTGGACCTTACAAAGGGCGTGGTAATGACAATGAATGGGGTCAGAAATACGCCGACATTCTGAACCGGGTCATGTCTGCAGACCTGAGCGTGATCAGTGCCGAGTATGACCGCGCCGTGCAATCGGAATATCCGCGCGGCACGACTGGTCACAGCTGGGCTCCGGTCGATCGCTTTTGGATGGGGCTTCGCGCCTCTTTCCCGAATGCCGAGTTCAAAATTCAACATCAGATCGGTCGCGATGACCCAATGATGCCGCCCCGCGCCGCGATCCGCTGGTCGCTGCATGGCAAGCATGATGGATGGGGTGTGTTCGGCACGCCGACGGGGGCCGAGGTCTTTGTGCTGGGTATTAGCCACGCCGAATTCGGCCCCTGGGGCCTGCGCCGTGAGTACACTCTGTTTGATGAAACGTCGGTCTGGAAACAGATCCTTTTGAAAACCGGTGATCTGTAAATGTCGCATCGTCTCTCAAATCTGGAGGCTGGGCAGGCCCTGCGGCGTTTTCACGCCCACCGGGCCAGCCTGCGTGCCCGGCGACTGAACAACCGCCCGCCTGGTTTCGGAGTTTGACCGCAGCGAACTCCAACCAAAAGGAAGACAGAAATGAGTACCATCCAAAGCCGCATCGTCCGTTATGGCGAATTGAAACCCTGTAAAACCGCGTTCATCGACGCCCATACCCCGGGGTCAGATCAAAAGGAAAACTTCACCATCATCGGCGGGGGCGTATCTGAAAGCCCCGACCAGCATGTCCACATCACCGACAAGATCGGTTTCAACATCGGTGCCGCAGGCCAACCGCCGAGATGCCGGAACTCTCTGCATAGCCACACCACGGCCGAAGTGTTCTTTGTCGCCAAAGGCCGTTGGCGGTTCTTCTGGGGCAGATACGGATCGGCTGGTGAGTTCATTGCCGAAGAAGGAGACATCTTCAACATCCCGACCGGTATCTTCCGCGGGTTTGAAAATGTGGGGCAGGACTATGGGATGATCATGGCAGTCCTTGGCGGCGACGATGCCGGGGGCGGGGTCACTTGGGCGCCACAGGTTATTCAGGATGCGCAGGCCCATGGCTTGATGCTTGGAAACAATGGGGTTCTTTACGACAGCAAAAAAGGGGAAACGCTGCCGCATGACGTACAGCCCATGCCCTTGCTGACTGAAGAGCAGTTGAAAGCCTATCCCGAGGTCCCCGTCGAAAATGTGATTGGCAATTACGTGGCCCGCTATTGGGATTTGATGGCGCTGTCATCAAACAAGCCTGCCGTTGTGATCGGTGAAAACGGCCTGATCAAGGACAAGCCGGGTTTCGAGGTTGATTTCCTTGGTCGCGGCTCGTGCGTGTCTGATCCGGTCAAAGCCGAAAAGCCGGTGGTCTTGATGCCGGCCAGTGGCCACTGGCGGATTACGATTGAGGATGTCGAAACAACCCTGACAAATGGGGATACTGCACTGGTTCTGCCCGGCGAAAGCTATGGCGTCACGCCTTCGATGACCGGTGACGCGGGGCTCTATCGCGTTACCGCAACCGAAGATCCGGCCGGTACAACTTGGACAGGTGCATGAAACAAACTGCGCTGCCTTCCGGGCGGCGCAGATCAGACTTGCAGAGGGAGAAGAAGGAATGACCCGCATTTCAACCACACATGTAGGGAGCCTTCCGCGTAGTCAGGAGGTCGTGGATTTCATCTTTGCGCGCGAGCGTGCAGAGCCATTTGACGCGGATGCGTTTGATGCCTGCATGACCTCGGCAGTGTCCGAGACAGTGCGCAAACAGGTCGAAGCCGGGGTCGATATCGTATCGGATGGCGAGACGTCGAAGATCTCATACGCCACCTATGTCAAAGATCGCTATACTGGTTTTGACGGGGACAGCCCGCGCAACGCGCCAGCAGATCTGAAGATGTTTCCCGGCTTCCTGAAACGCCTGGCTGATGATGGCGGTACGCCACAATATGCGCGCCCAATGTGTGTGGGTGAGGTGCGGTCAAAAGGGCAAGGTGAACTGCAAAAAGACATCGACAACCTCAAGGCCGCCATGGCCGCGCATGGTGTCGAGCGTGGTTTTATGAACGCGGCCAGCCCGGGTGTCATCTCGCTGTTTCTGCAAAATGATTTCTACCCCACACGTGAAGCCTATCTGGCTGCACTCGCCGATGCGATGAAGCAAGAGTACGAAACCATTGTGGGGGCCGGTCTGGACCTACAGCTGGATTGCCCCGACCTGGCCTTGTCTCGCCATATGCTGTTCTCTGACCTTTCGGACGAAGAATTTGTCAAAGTCGCCAATTTGCATGTTGAGGCCCTGAACCACGCATTGCAGGACGTTCCCGCTGACAAGGTGCGCGTCCATATTTGCTGGGGCAATTACGAAGGACCGCATTGTTGCGACATTGGAATGGACAAAGTGTTCGGCACGCTGATGTCGACCAAATCCCGCTATGTCCTGTTCGAAACCTCGAACCCCCGTCATGCGCATGAATGGACGGTGTTCCGTGACCGCAAAGCCGAAATACCAGCGGACAAAGTGCTTGTACCTGGCGTTGTCGACACCACGACAAATTTTGTCGAACATCCGGAACTGGTCGCCCAACGTATTGAACGATTTTCGAATATTGTCGGCCGCGAAAGAGTGATCGCGGGCTCGGATTGCGGATTTGGCACTTTTGCCGGATTTGGTGCGGTTGATCCCGATATCGCCTTTGCAAAGCTTGGATCTCTGGCCGACGGGGCTGCATTGTTCACATGAAACCACTTGTAATGTTGCCCGGCATGATGTGCGATGCCCGGCTTTTTGCCCCGCAGATCACGGCACTTTCGAGCAGCAATCCTGTCCTCTACGCGCCTATTGGGGGGCATGACACGGTGCAGGCTTTGGCCGCCGAAGTGTTGTCTTATGCGCCCCCGCGCTTTGTCCTTGCGGGTCTGTCCATGGGTGGCATCGTTGCGATGGAAATAATCCGGCAGCAACCGCAGCGCGTCGTCAGCGTGGCGCTGATGGATACCAACCACTTGGCCGAACGGGATGACGTCAAAGCCAGGCGTGGTCCACAAATCGCCTCTGTGTCCAGTGGGGGCTTGGGCCGGGTCATGGCCGAGGAGATGAAACCAAACTACCTGACCGATGGCCCGAACCGCGAGGCAATTCTGAACCTGTGCATGGATATGGCCTTGGGTCTTGGACCGGATGTTTTTATCAACCAGTCCAAAGCATTGCGAGATCGCCCCGACCAAAGCGATACCTTGCGCGGTTATACCGGGCAGGCCCTGATCCTGTGCGGGAAAGATGATGCTCTGTGCCCGGTTTCGCGACACGCCTTGATGCATGAACTTCTCACGAATAGCCGTTTTGAGGTCATCGAGCAGGCGGGGCATTTGCCTACGCTTGAACAACCTGAACTGACGACAGCGGCTCTGAGCCGTTGGCTGGAGGCACAATGAAAAAACCCTTGCTGGATCTTTTGAAATCCGTCGATACCCCCACCGTTTGCAATGCGATCGAAGTGGCGCAAGGCAAGCGTGGGTTCGACAATTTCACGCGGGGCACAATGCTGTGCTCGGATCCCGATGCGGGGGCAATGGTCGGTTATGCCAGAACGGCAAAGATAGCGGCGGTGAACCCTCCCGAAGACCCTCCCGAAGTGATCCGTCAGCGCCGGATGGATTACTACCGGCACATGGCAACGGGCACAGGCCCGGCTGTCACGGTTGTCGAAGATTTGGATTTTCCGGACTGCATCGGTGCTTATTGGGGTGAGATCAATACCACGGTCCACAAAGGGTTTGGCATCAGCGGTGCGTTGACCAACGGCGTGATGCGGGATCTGGGCGATTTGCCGGATGGGTTTCCGGTTGTGGCGGGCTCGGTCGGTCCAAGCCACGGGTTCGTGCATGTCAAAGAGGTGGGCACCCCGGTGACCATCTTCAGCCTCTCGATCAAGGACGGGGACCTGGTGCATGCGGACCGGCACGGCGCTTTGGTGATCCCACCCGAAGTGGTGGACAGCCTGGAACAGGCGATCCGCAAATTGCTTGAAACCGAAAAGCTTATTCTTGGCCCAGCACGCGCGTCAGAGTTCGATTTTGAGACCTTTGAACAAGCATGGGCGGCGTTCGAAGCCTCGCGCACGTAAATGCGGCAACAACCGCGCGGCCCAGCCATAGACTAACCCGACAGCGAGCCGATGTGATCCTGAATAGACCCGTCACTAGCGATGGCGATCGTGTCAGAAATCGCGGCGGGGTCACACCCATCTCATGCCCAAATCCGACAGATGCCTTTGAACCCGTCCAGGATAGTCCGAGACGATGGCATCAACGCCCAGATCAATCATCCTGCTGATATCCGCCGGTTCATTGACCGTCCATACGGCTACGCAAAGCCCAAGTTCTTTGGCAAGCGCGACGTGCTCAGATATCACATCTGCGAAATACGGACACCAAAGCGCGCCGCCCGCTTGCTTGACCATTTGCGGGATTTTTTCGCTTTGGCCTCGAAAGTCCGGACAAACGGCCTTGGAGGAATCCTCGCCAACGTCATCGGCATTTTCGGGAAGCTGCGTCAGGTAAGATGACGGCATGTCAGGTGCCTGCCGCTGACAGACTTCCAACAGGGTCCAGTCAAAGCTGTGTAGCAACACGCGATCGGATAGGCCAGCGGCCCGAACCTGCTGTACCACGCGTTCGACAAAGCGGTCCAGATAGGCCGTGTCATGGGCCAGATCCGGATCAGATTTCAGTTCGAGCATCAGATTGGCTTCGCCGTATTCCGGCCGATTGATCAGATCCAGCAGGTCCTGCAGCTTTGGCACGCGAACGCCGTCCAGTTGGGCCTGATCGGGGAACCGTCGACCATAATCCGAGTGTCCGTCCAAGCGCCCGATTTCGAACTGTTGAATCTGGTCGAAGGACAGGGACGAGACTTTGGGTTCTTTTCCGGTCAAAAACTGACCGCTGGCATCCCGAAAGGTCGGCGCATGCAGCCGATGGTTATGGGTTATGACGGGCACATCATCCGCCGTCAGCACCACGTCAAACTCAAGAAGCGGAACCCCGATGGACAGCGTAAAATCGAAGCCGATCATGCTGTTTTCGGGCAGGACGCCGCGTGCCCCCCGGTGCCCTACTACGCGGATCAGGTTTTTACCGCCGCGAAACGCCTCGACCTGAGGGAATGGCATCAGCCCTCGAGCCTTATGCCAGAGGCCGGGTCAAACAGATGCATATGCTCTGGCGCAACAGAAAAACGCATATTGGGATGACGGCCTTCGATCGGATGAACACCCGGAAGGCTGATCGTGATTGCCGCGCCAGAGCCTGACACCTGACCGTGCAACAAAGTATTCGCCCCCAGCGGTTCGGCTATCTGAACTATGACATCAAAGGGCCCGTTTTCATCAAGGAACAGATGCTCTGGTCGTATGCCCAATTTGAACGGGCCATTGGGCCCGTCCGAGGGGCCAATCTCGGTATCGTTGATCCTGATCTTTCCGCCCTGGCGCTCTGCATCAAAGGTATTCATCGCCGGGCTGCCGATGAATTGCGCAGCGAACAGCGTCCGGGGCGTCTCATAGACCTCAAGCGGGGTGCCGATCTGTTCTGCAACACCACCGTTCATCACGATCATCCTGTCGGCCATGGTCATGGCCTCTACCTGATCATGGGTCACGTATAGCGAAGTGATACCCAGCTTTTCTTGCAGTTCGCGGATTTCCAGGCGCATCTGGACACGCAGCTTTGCATCCAGGTTTGAGAGCGGCTCATCAAACAGGAACACGGCAGGTTCACGGACAATAGCGCGGCCCATGGCAACCCTTTGGCGTTGACCGCCTGAAAGCTGACGGGGCTTGCGATCAAGCAGCGGCTCAAGCTGCAACAGCTTAGCGGCCTCGGTCACCTTCTGGTCAATCTGAGCCTTGTGCAATCCGGCGATTTTCAGACCATAGCCCATGTTCTGGCGTACCGACATATGGGGGTACAGAGCATAGTTCTGGAACACCATCGCAATGTCCCGGTCCATCGGCTCCTTGTCATTGGCGCGCTCTTCGCCAATCCGGATTTCGCCGGATGTCACAGTCTCAAGCCCGGCCACCATCCGCAGCAAAGTGGATTTGCCGCAGCCGGAGGGGCCCACGATCACGATAAACTCGCCATCCGCGATATCGACGTCGATGCCATGAATGACGTCCGTCGGGCCAAAGCTCTTTTTGACGTTCTCAAGGGATACTGTTGCCATTTCTTATTTCTCGCTATCGACAAGGCCGCGGACAAAAAGCTTTTGCATCGACACCACCACAAGGACCGGTGGGATCATTGCCAGGATCGAGGTCGCCATGATCGTCGGCCAATGGGCAAAATCATCGCCCGAGGGGAACATCTGTTTGATGCCCATCACGATGGTGTTCATCTCAGGATCGGTGGTGATCAGCAGCGGCCAGAGATATTGATTCCACCCATAGATGAACAGGATCACGAACAGGGCCGCGATGTTGGTTCGGCTCATCGGGATCACGATATCAACGAAGAACCGCATCGGGCGGGCGCCATCCACCCGCGCGGCCTCGGCCAGTTCGTCCGGGATGGTCAGAAAGAACTGGCGGAACAGGAACGTGGCAGTGGCCGAGGCGATCAGCGGAAAGATCAGCCCCGAATAGCTGTTGAGCATACCAAACCCGGCCACCACCTCGAAGGTAGGGACAATCCGCACCTCAACCGGCAGCATCAGGGTCAGGAAGATCAGCCAGAAAAACGTGTTCCGCCCGGGAAAGCGGAAGTAGACGATGGCAAAGGCTGACAGGAGCGAGATGACGATCTTGCCCACGGCAATGCCAATCGCCATCACCAGGCTGTTGAACAGCATCGTTGCGACCGGGACGTTCACGCCTGAGAACAGGGCCGCCTTGTAATTCACCCAGAACTGATCACCTGGCACAACCGGCATCGGGGGCGAGATTATGTCGGCCTGAGTAACGGTCGAGGCCACAAAGGCCAGCCAGATCGGGAAGAAGATGACCAGAACGCCAAGGATCATAAACGCATGGGTCAGCCACAGGCCCGCACCACGTTTCTCGACCATTCCATGTTGTTGGGCCGCCATCAGTAATGCACCCTCTTCTCAACATATTTGAACTGGATCACTGTCAGCAGGCCGACAACCACCAGCAGGATGACCGACTGGGCCGAAGACGACCCCAGATCTTGGCCCACAAACCCATCGGAAAAGACTTTGTAGACCAGGATGGTTGTGGCTTGTTGCGGACCCCCTCCGGTGATCGTGTGGATCACGCCGAAAGTTTCAAAGAAGGCATAGACAATGTTCACGACCAGCAGGAAGAACGCGGTCGGCGACAAAAGCGGCAGTACGATGGTAAAGAACCGGCGCCAAAAATGGGCCCCATCAATCGCCGCCGCTTCGATGACCGAGCGGGGCACGGATTGCAGCGCCGCAAAGAAGAACAGAAAGTTATAGCTGATGCGCCCCCAGGCCGAGGCGACAACGACCAGCCCCATGGCCTCGGCATCGTTCAGGACGTGGTTCCAGTCATAGCCGAGCTGGCCCAGATACCATGCGACCACACCAACGCGGGTGTTGAACATGAACAGCCACAGCACACCCGCCACCGCGGGGGCAACCGCATAGGGCCAGATCAACAAGGTCCGATACACGCCCGAGCCCTTGATCAGTCGATCTGCGATGACTGCCAGGAACAAGGCCGGGATCATCGAGCACAGGGTCACAAGCGTAGAAAACACCGCCGTCGTCACGAATGAGGCGCGGTAGTATTTATCGCTCAGCAGGAATTCGAAATTGCCCAAGCCCACGAACTGAGAAGACAACCCGAACGGGTCGGGAATGAACAACGATTGCCAAACGGCCTGACCAGCAGGATAGAAAAAGAAGACGGCGGAAATGATGACCTGCGGGGCGATCAGCGCAAGCGGCAGCAGCCAGCCGCGAAAAATGACGCGTTTTTCCATTCTATTGGCCCACCAGAGTAGAATGCGGGCCCAACGAGGCCCGCATCAGATTACGACTTATTGATTGGCGGATTCGAACCGGCGCAGCAGCGCGTCGCCGCGTTCCTTCGCACTGTCCATCGCCTCTTGGGCGGTCTTTTCACCGGCCCAGATGGCCTCAAGCTCTTCGTCGATGATGCCACGGATCTGGTCGAATGATCCCAGACGCAGACCTTTCGAGTTTGCCGTCGGCTCTTTCGCGGTCATCTGGATGACGGCGATGTCGGTGCCTGGGTTTTCGTCATAGAAACCAGACGCTCGGGTCGCTTCGCCCGCCTCGGTGGTGATGGGCAGATAGCCGGTGTTCTGGTGCCAGGCTGCCTGAACGTCAGACGAGGACAGGAAGCTGAGGAATTCGCCGACGCCTTTGTATTCATCGGCCTCATGACCTTCCATGACCCACAGTGAGGCACCACCGATGATGGTGTTCTGCGGCTCGGCCGTGACAGCTTCCCAATAGGGCAGCGGACGCACGTCGAAATCAAACTCGGCTTCGGCTTTGATCCCAGCGTATCCTGCCGAGCTTTCGGTGAACAGGGCGCATTCGCCGGACCGGAAGTTCGCGCCACCTTCGTTGCGGCGGCCCGTGTAGATGAATTTGCCGTCCTTGGCCCAGTCACCCATCGCGGTCAGGTGCGCAACCTGGGCCGGGCCGTTCAGCATCAGCTCGGTATCCAGACCGGCAAAGCCGTTATCCTGCGATGCGAAGGGGACGTCGTGATAGGCTGACAGGTTCTCAAGATGAATCCAGCTTTGCCATGCAGTGACCAACGGGCAATCTTCACCACCGGCCTTAAGCTGATCCAGCGTGTCCCCGACCTTTTCCCAGGTCGACAGATCGGTGTCGGGATCAACGCCCGCCGCTTCGAAGGCGTTGCGGTTGACCCATAGAACCGGCGTGGACGAGTTGAAGGGCAGAGATAGCATGTCGCCATCCGTGGTCGTATAATACCCTTTGACAGAACCGATATAAGCGTCCGGATCAAATGACGCACCGCTTTCGGCCATTACCTCATAGACCGGTTTGATCGCGCCCTGGGCCGACATCATAGTTGCGGTGCCAACTTCGAATACCATCAGGATCTGCGGTTGTTCACCGGCGCGGAAGGCGGCGATGCCTGCATTCAGGGTTTCCGAATAGTTGCCCTTGTGGCTTTCAACCACGACATATTCATCCTGGCTGGCGTTGAATTCTTCAACCTGAGCTTTCACAAGCTCACCCAGGCGGCCGGTAAAGGCATGCCAGAACTGAACTTCGGTTTGCGCCATTGCCGCGATCGGCGACAAGGCTGTTGATACGGCAAGAGCGCCAAGCAATTTCGTTTTCATGATTCCTCCCATGCATCAAAGGCGATGCTTCGTTGAATACCGAGCGCTACGCGTAATCGGCACACATGACGATTTCACGACGTTAACGTTACAGAAATATAATTCAAGCCTGATTTTCTGGCAAAAAATATAATACGATGTTATGAACTGACCGAGGTTTGCAGCAAAAACAGGACGCTCCATGAGCCAAACCCTGAGAATTAGGCAGCTTGAGGCACTTATGGCGGTGACCGTTAATGGCTCGGTCACGGCTGCCGCATCCGATCTGGGGGTCAGCCAGCCTGCGGTCAGCAGGTTGCTTTCAGACTTGGAAAAATCGCTTGGGTTTCAACTGTTCGACCGCCGCGAAGGTCGATTGGTCCCAACGCAGGAAGTTCGCTATCTGCAACCCAGCGTAGAGCGCGTGCTGGAACTGATGCGGCAGATTTCGGATGTCAGTCAGGACATCACGCAACGCAAAGCCGGGCATATTCGCGTCGCCTGCCTTCCTGGCTTCGCCACCAGTCACTTACCAGATGTTGTTGCCGGATTTCTGAGCGACCGGCCTGGCGTCACCATGACGATAGAGCCGGATAGGCCCGAGCGCATCCTGGAGTGGATGATCGGCGAGCAATATGATTTCGGAATCACAGATGGGTTTAATGGCCACCCGGCTGTCGAAAGCACCCATATTGATATCCGCACAGTTTGCGTCTTTCCCGCAGGCCATGCGCTGGAAGACCTTTCGACCGTGACACCGGCAGATATTGCCGATCAGAAGATCATCCACACCCGGCGCGACAGCGACTTTTTCGCGCGCCTGTCGCGTGCATTTCAAAACTCGAATGTCGAACTGAACTCGCATATCGAGGTTCGGCAATTCACGGCCGCTTGCGAATTGGTGGTGAAGGGCGTTGGGGTGTCTGTTGTTAGCGAACTGGACGCAGTACAATATCAGAACAGGGGGTTGAGCTATCGGCCTTTCAGGCCATTTCTGCCTCATACGCTGTCGCTGGTGCGACCGGTTTTGAAGCAACCATCGCTGGTCACGCTGGAATTCATAGAACAGTTCAGCGACAGCCTTGGACCTTTCATCGCCGATCCTTAGCTGGATACAGCCGAAAGCGTTGCCCGATTGATTGCCTGAACGCGGCTTTGGGCATTGGCAAGATTTTACAAAAATCGAATTGAGACCCCGGGATTGCTTTACGCGCCCTGAAACTTGTGGGCAAACTGACTTGGTTCATGCCCAGTTCGACGCGTGGCAGGACCTGCCAGCCAGTGTCACACCACTGTTTCGCAGGGCCTGCACAAGTCGCGTCGACAAACGAAAATGAAAGGTGTCACATGCCATTTTCCAACCCCAGCTTGATGTCCCGCCGTCAGTTCCTTGCGACCACTACCGCCAGCGCCGCGGCCATTACACTTCATCCTTTTTCTGCGGCGGCTGCCAATAATCAGGCGCATTTACGGATAATGGAGACGACGGACATTCATGTGCATGTCTTCCCTTACGATTATTACGCCGACAAGCCTCGCGACACGGTAGGCCTGTCCCGCACCGCTTCGATCATCAACGGCATCCGGTCCGAGGCGACGAATTCTCTGCTGGTCGATAACGGAGACTTTCTGCAGGGCAACCCAATGGGCGATTACATCGCCTATGAGCGGGGGATGAAAGAGGGCGACAGCCACCCGATTATCACCGCCTTCAACACAGTCGGTTATGACGCCGCCACATTGGGCAATCACGAATTCAACTACGGTTTGGACTTTTTGGAAAAGGCGCTTGCTGGCGCGGATTTCCCGGTTGTTCTGGCCAACGTCGCAAAGGAACAGGGGGCAAACCCGCGTGAGGATAAAACGCTGGTCAAACCCTATGCGATTCTCGACCGCGAGATTGAAATGGGCGATGGCAGCAAACACCCGATCAAGGTCGGCGTCATTGGGTTTACGCCGCCGCAAGTCATGAACTGGGACCGCAAGCATCTCGAAGGCAACGTGCAGGCCCGCGACATTGTCGAGACAGCGCAAGCCTATGTGCCTGAGATGAAAGAGCAGGGTTGCGACTTGATCATCGCGCTTTCGCATTCGGGGATTGGCGATGCCGACCATTCCGACGGTATGGAAAACGCCTCGGTCGTGCTGGCCGGTGTTGACGGGATTGACGCGCTGGTGACCGGTCACAACCACCTTGTTTTCCCGTCCGAGACATTTGCCGACCGTCCCGGTATTGACGTTGTAAAAGGGACGTTGATGGGCAAACCCGCCGTCATGGGCGGGTTCTGGGGATCACATCTTGGCCTTCTGGACCTGCTGCTGGAGCGCGATGGGAACGAGTGGCGTGTGGTGACCACAACGTCTGAGGCGCGCCCGATTTCGGTTCGCAACGAAGATCGCTCGATCACGGCGCTGGTCGAGGACGATCAGGCCGTGCTGGCCTCGGTCGCGAAAGACCATGACGAAACCCTGGCCTATGTGCGCCGAGCGGTCGGCAAGACGTCGGCCCCGCTGCACAGCTATTTCGCGCTGGTAGCGGATGATCCATCTGTACAGATCGTGTCGATAGCGCAGAAATGGTACGTCGAAGAAATGATGAAGGGCACGGAACACGAAGGCCTGCCCATTCTGTCAGCCGCGGCACCATTCAAGGCCGGCGGTCGTGGTGGCCCGGAATATTACACCGATGTCCCGGTGGGTGACGTTGCCATCAAGAACGTGGCCGACCTTTACCTTTATCCCAACACCGTGCGCGCCGTACGGGTGAACGGAGCGCAGGTCCGAGGTTGGCTGGAGCGGTCTGCCGGGATGTTCAATCAGGTCGAACCGGGCGCAAGCGACGCGGTCCTGCTGAACCCAGAGTTTCCGTCTTATAATTTCGACGTGATGGACGGCGTCACCTATCAGATCGACCTGTCCCAGCCATCGCGGTTTGGACCCAAGGGTGAAGAGGTCAACCCTGGCGCGGCCCGGATCGTGGACCTTGCCTTCAATGGTTCTCCGGTCACGGATGACATGGAGTTCATTATCGCCACCAACAATTACCGAGCGTCCGGTGGCGGATCTTTCCCCGGCGCGATGGGCGACACGGTTGTGTTCGAGGCGCCGGACACCAACCGCGACGTGATTGTCCGCTATATCGTCGAACAGGGCACGATTGACCCCAAAGCAGATGCCAACTGGTCGTTTGCGCCGCTGGACGGCACCACGGTCCTGTTCGAAACAGGCCCGAAGGCGCGTGACTATATGAGTGACGTCAAAGGTGTTTCGATCGAGGATGTCGGTGAGGGCGCAGATGGTTTTGCGGCCTTCCGCATCCAGCTGTAACAGATTGAAAGCAGGCTTATCCCCCTAATTTCTGACCCAATGGTATGGATCGGAGTTGGGGGGTGAGCCTAAATTATTCTGTCAGGCAACTGTCCTGCGAAGCGGCCCGTCCTGGGTCTAGAGTTTGCGTATTCCGTGGAGCGTTAGGGTGCTGACCAAATCAGCGTAATCCTCACGTGCTTTGGTGCCCGCGCCGGAGTTCCACATGTAATACCAGTTCAGCATGCCAAAAACTGACATCGTGGCGCCGCGCAGCTTGTCCTTGTCATCGCCGAACGACTCCGGGGACAGGTCTTTCAATATGTCCCGCACGACATTCACCAGATCCAACTGATACCCGCGCAACAGCTTTTGCTGATCGTCGCTCAGGGCGTTCATGCCGCTGATCTGCACCCGATGTTCATCATCCGCGCCCTGATAGGCGAACAGGATTTCACGCACGGTCTTTCGCAGCCTTTCTTCGGGCGTCAGGCCCGTCAGATCAACCTCGCAGATGCGATCGCGCAGCTCACGCAGATAGGTTTCGAGGATGTCATACAGGATGGCATCCTTGCTGTCGTAATAGTGGTAGATGTTCGCCTTGGAGATTCCGCACTCATTGGCCAAAAGGGTCATCGAAGCGCGATCAAACCCCTGGTCGGCAAACACTTTGGCTGCCGTTTTCAGGATTTGTTCCCGCTTTTGGTCGTGGTCTTTTGCGATTGTCCGGGCCAAGGCTTAATCCTTATCGCGGTTGTCGATGACGCGCTTCGCCTTGCCCTGAGAGCGTTCGACGTCGCCCGGCTCACCTACAACAATTTCTGTTGAAACTCCAACGATGTCCTTGATGCGTTTGGTCAGCATCCGGGCGGCCGCCGTCTTGGACATTTCATCGGTAGATCCCGGAGAGGCTTCGACAAAGACCCGCATGGCATCCATCCGGCCGGATTTATACAGCTCGACCTGGTAATAAGGCGCAAGGCCTCCGGTCGCCATGACCTGTTCCTCGATTTGGCTGGGAAAGACATTGACGCCGCGCAGGATCATCATGTCGTCGCTGCGGCCGGTGATCTTGGCCATGCGACGCATGGAACGGGCCGTTCCGGGCAGCAGGCAGGTCAGATCGCGCGTGCGATAGCGGATCATCGGCAGCCCTTCTTTGGTCAGGGTGGTAAAGACCAGCTCACCAGTTTCACCGTCGGGCAGTACTTCGCCGGTGGCGGGGTCGATGATTTCTGGCAGAAAGTGATCTTCCCAGATCACAGGGCCATCCTTGGTTTCGACGCATTCGCTGGCAACGCCGGGCCCCATGATTTCCGACAGGCCATAGATGTCGACCGCGTGCATGTCGAATGCAGCCTCGATTTCCGAGCGCATCGCGTCGGTCCAGGGCTCCGCGCCGAAGATACCAACCTTCAGAGAGCTTTCGCGCGGATCAAGGCCCACCTTATGGAATTGTTCGAGGATGTTGAGCATGTAGGATGGGGTCACCATGATCCCATCGGGTTGAAAATCTGTGATCAAACCAACCTGTTTTTCGGTTTGCCCGCCACCCATCGGAACCACGGTCGCCTCCAGACGTTCGATGCCGTAATGCGCGCCCAGACCCCCGGTGAACAGGCCATAGCCATAAGCGTTATGCACGATATCGCCCTTGCGCAGACCTGCGGCCCGCAGCGACCGGGCACCCAGATCGGCCCAGTTGTCGATATCGCCTTTGGTATAGCCCACAACGGTTGGCTTGCCGGTTGTCCCGGATGAGGCATGCAGCCGAACCAGTTGGCTGCGCGGCACGGCGAACATGCCGAACGGGTAGTTGTCACGCAGGTCGTTCTTGTAGGTGAATGGAAATTTCGAAAGGTCAGATAACTGTTGCAGGTCATCTGGATGCACGCCGGCATCGTCGAAGCGCTGGGTGTATATCGGCACGTTTTCGTAAGCGTGACGCAGGGACCATTTCAGACGCTCCAACTGGGTGGCGCGGATTTCGTCAACCGAGGCGATCTCGATCGGGTCCAGGTCAGCTTTGTTAGGGGACAGGTCCTCCATCGCGTTACTCCTTCGATCGCGAAGCTATTCTTGAAAATTCGTGCCACCAATCGCGCGGGACATGCCGCGGAATTCGGCGACCACGTTGCTGTCTTGATTGGTGACGCGCACGTCATAGATGCCGCTGCGGCCCGTAACCGAGACCTCGGTCGCGGTGGCCGTCAGGCGATCCCCCAGCTTGCCGGGGGCGAGATAGCTCATCATCGTGTGCTGGCCAACGGTCGCGTGATTACGGCTGTTGCAGGCAAAGGCGAAGGCGCTGTCGGCCAGGGCATGGGTCACGCCGCCATGGCACATGCCGTGCCCATTACAGTGATGCGCAACGACGGTCAGCGCCAGAACTGCGCAGCCTTCGTCCACCTCGACAAGCTCCATGCCAAACCATTTGCTGGCTTCGTCACTCGCCCACATCGCAGCGGCTGATTTGTTGGCACGTTCCTTTGGTGTCATCGTCATTTACCCTGAAAATTGGGCGCGCGCTTTTCAAGAAAGCTGGACACGCCCTCGGCATAATCCGCGCTTTCGCCGCAGATTTTCATCGCATCAGCCTCGAACTCCAGATGATCGGACAAAGAGGTCGTCGCCGCTGCTTGGATACAGTGTTTGGTCTTGCCCAACCCAAGGGTCGGGCCATTGGCCAGTTGATCAGCCAGCGTACGAGCCTCTGCCAATAGCTGATCGTCGGGTATGGCTTTCCAGATCAGGCCCCAGTCTTCGGCCTGTTTGGCGGGCAGCGGCCGTGCGGTAAAGGCCAGCCCTTTGGCGCGCGCCTCGCCCAAAAGGCGGGGCAGGTGCCAGCTGCCGCCAGTGTCTGGGATCAGGCCGACCTTGGAAAAGCTCTGGATGAATTTCGCGCTTTCCGCTGCCAGAACCATGTCGCAGGCCAGTGCCAGATTGGCCCCGGCGCCGGCAGCGACACCATTCACCGCGCAGATGACAGGGAAGTTCAGCGACCGGATCAGCCGCACTAGGGGGGCATAGAAACTGCGGACGGTCTTGCCCAGATCCGGCGGCCCGTCCATATTTGACGGATTGCGGTCGCCAAGGTCCTGGCCGGCACAAAAGCCTCGCCCGGCGCCCGTCAGCAGCACTGCCCGCGCGCCTGTATCGCGCGCGGAATTCAAGGCAGTCTGAAGCGCATGATGCATGTCTTCGTTGAACGAATTCAGCTTGTCTGGACGGTTCAACGTAATCTCGACCCAGTTCCCGTGATTTTCTACAAGAATCGTATCGCTCATCACTGCCTCTGCCGGTATCGTTTCAACTTTATGATTGCATTAACCGAACGGTTGGTCAATATATAAACGCAAGCCGAATCTGAGCAAATCAAAGGGATGGGTTATGGCAAAATCGCCGGTGGTGAGCGTTGAGCGGAAGGGTGACGTTGCCTGGGTAACGATCAACAATCCGCCAGTGAACGCGACATCCGCTGCGGTGCGTCAGGGGTTGGCCGACGCGGTAGGTGCCATCAAAGGCGCGCGCGTGGCTGTCCTGCGATGTGCGGGTAAAACCTTTGTTGCCGGTGGCGATATGTCAGAGTTCGACGCCCCACCGGTTGAGCCACATCTGCCTGACGTAGTACAGATGATCGAAGACAGCGAGGTCCCCTTTATCGCCTGCATGCACGGCACCGTTCTGGGCGGCGGGTTCGAGGTTGCGATGGGCTGCGCTTGGCGCATTGCCGCGCCGGGTACCAGATTTGGTCTGCCAGAGGTCAATGTCGGCCTGATCCCCGGGGCAGGGGGCACGCAACGCATTCCCCGTCTGGTCGGGATGGAGGCCGCGATTGACTTGGCCTGCCGGGGCAAGATCCTGTCTGCAGAAACATTACAGGGGCTGGGTGGCCTTGATCTTGTCGCTGAACAGCCTGAGGCTGCCGTTCAGGCCTTTGCGGCCAACCTGCCGCAGCGACCAGTGCCAGTCAGTCAGCGTAGCCTCACCAGCTTTGCACCGGACCTGATAGAGGTTTCGCGCGCGGAACTTTTGAAACGGTCAAAGGGTCAGCAGTCTCCGCTGGAAAATCTGACGGCATTGGGGTGGGCAACCGAACCCTTTGCCGATGCCTTGCCAAAAGAGCGCGTCCGCCATTTGGCCCTGCGCCAAGGTGCCGAAAGCCGAGCCCTTCGCCATGCTTTCTTTGCCGAACGGAGCGTGTCCAAACCTTCTTTGATCAGAGGCGTAACCCCGCGCGACATCAGCCGTATCGCGGTGGTCGGCGGCGGTCTGATGGGTGCCGGGATTGCAACCGCCGCCCTGAATGGGGGGTTTTCTGTCACGTTGATTGAGCAGAACGCCGAAGCCGCCGCGGCGGCCTTGGGGCGTGTTAAGGGCCTGCTCGAAGGCGCTGCCAAACGGGGAAAGCTGACTGAGGCGCAGATGCAGAGCCGCCTGAGCGCCTTTCGCGCCGTTGACAGCTATGCCGACGCACGGGGTGCGCAACTGGCCATTGAGGCGGTGTTCGAGGACATATCTGTCAAACAGCAGGTTTTCGCGGAACTCGCCCGGCATATGGACACAAACGCAATTCTTGCCACCAACACATCTTATCTGGATCCAAACCAGATTTTCGCCGGTATCGACAGTCCGGCCCGCTGTATAGGTCTACATTTCTTCAGCCCGGCCCATGTCATGAAACTGCTTGAAATAGTACATACCGGGCATTCGGACCCAGAGGTCATCGCCACCGGATTTGCGTTTGGCAAAAAGCTGGGCAAAGTAGCGGTCCTATCGGGCATTTGCGATGGCTTTATCGGCAATCGCATGCTGGCCGCCTATCGGCGCGAGGCTGATTATCTTCTGGCAGATGGTGCGCTGCCTTATCAAGTGGATCAGGCCATGCGCGACTTTGGTATGCCCATGGGTCCGTACGAATTGCAGGATCTGACCGGTCTTCAGATCTCATGGGCCAATCGCAAGCGCAATGCCGCAACACGCCCACCGGATGAGCGCTATGTCTCTGTGGCCGACCAGCTTTGCGAGATGGAGCGTTTCGGGCAGCGGTCCGGAAAAGGCTGGTATCGTTATGATGACGGCGACCGTACGCCGATCCGTGATACACAGGTCGAGGCTTTGATCGAAGCCAACTCGGCTGAACATGGCATCACCCGGCGCGCGTTTACGAGCACCGAGATTTCGTCCCGTTTGATGGCGGTACTTGCGAATGAGGGCGCATTGATCATCGAAGAGGGTATCGCCGAAAACGCGATGGCCGTGGATATGGTCCAGATCCATGGCTACGGATTCCCGCGCTGGCGCGGGGGGCCGATGAACTATCGGGATGAAATTGGGGCGCAGCTGTCGCGGGGAATAATGGAGACCGTCGCCTCTGAAAGCCCCGGGTCTTGGAGGATTGCGGGGCAGACCACATCACCATGACTATTGATGGTTACAAAACGGACTATTAACGCAGATTCAATGTATGTTTCAGAGGGAGGAGACAAAACCATGAAATTCAACAGTTTGAGCACGCTATTGGCCTCAGCCGCCTTGGCCGTTTCGGGCACCGTGGCGCTGGCCGCAGATTATACGCTGACCATATCCAGCTGGGCGCCGCCGACCCACGGTATCAACGCGAAGATGTGGCCAAAATTCGTGGAAATGGTTGAAGAGGCCACAGACGGTCAGGTCACCGCCGAACTGAAGTTGGGCATCGCGCCGCCACCAGCACAGATGGATCTGATCATGGATGGCGCGGCGGATGCCTCGATCATTTTCCACGGCTACCAGCCGGGGCGCTTTGTCACCACAAAGATGATAGAACTGCCCGGATATGAAGGCTCGGCAGAGGCCGCATCGGTCGCCTATTGGCGCACCTATGACGCACATCTCAAGGCCGCGGACGAGCATCGCGGCGTGAAAGTGATCGCCCTGCATACGCATGGTCCGGCGCAGCTGCACTCCAGCAGCGCGGTGACCACGCTGGATGAAGTGTCGGGCCTCAAGGTCCGTATCCCGGGTGGGGTTGGCGGTGACGTCGGCACAGCGCTTGGCGCGACCGGCATCCAGGTGCCTGCACCGAAGGTCTATGAAACCCTTGCTTCGAAAGCAGCCGATGGCGTTGTCATGCCGTTTGAATCCCGCAAGGGTTTTAAGCTGACCGAGGTTGCCCAGAACGTTTACGAGGTTCCGGGCGGTCTGTATCGCGGGTCGTTCGCCTTTATCATGAACGAAGAAACGTTTGCCGACCTGCCCCCTGAGCTGCAGCAGGCGCTGGAGGAGAATGTGTTTGGTGAACCGCTGAGCCGCGAAATCGGCAAGATCTGGGACGAGATCGACGGGATCGGCCGCGAGGCGACCGAAGCCACAGAGGGCAACGCAATCAACGCGGCCTCGGCGGAAGATCTGGAAAAGTTCAACGCGATCGCCGTTGATGTCCGCGCCAAGGTGATTGACGAGGTCAACGGCACCGGTGTTGACGCACAGGCGGCCTATGACATGATCGTAAATGAAATGGCTGCCCAGTAACGCAGTCCGGCTGGCGGGGTCTCTTCGCCAGCCAAATTCACCAGCCGGGACCCAATCATGCAATCTCTCGTGACTTTTGCGCGTCGCGTCAGCATCGCTCCGACGCTGCTGGCCTGTATCGCGCTGTTCATCCTGATGGTGATGACCTTTTTTGACGTCATCCTGCGGTCTGTCTTCAACGCCCCGATTGAGGCGGCGACAGAGCTGACACGTATTCTCATGGCGATCATGGTGTTTTCGGTTCTGCCGATGATCTCAGCCGGAAAGGGTCAGATCGCCGTCGACCTGACGGACGGAGTTTTTTCCCGCTTGCGGCTGAGCCGAGCGCGTGACGCTGTTGTATATATTGTGTCGGGCGTGATGCTCATCTGGCCGATCAAACGCGTCTGGATTCTTGCCGAGCGCGCACGGGACTATGGCGATGTGACTGAATACCTGTCGATCCCGGTATTTTATGTCGGCTGGTTCATCGCCGGGTTCACTGCGATCACGGCCATGGCGATGATTGTCACGGGCCTGATTACTATCTTCTCCCCCCAATCCTTGTCGGAGACCTCTCAATGACCGCCGCACTTATCGGTTTTGCCCTTGTTCTGGTGCTTGTACTGGTGCGTCTGCCTATCGTCTTCGCGATGGGTCTGGTTGGTACGCTTGGGTTCGCCTACGAACGTGGCGGCAGCATCTTTTCGGAGCGCGGCTTGAAGGCGGCGATGTCGATGGTGGGTCGCCAGATCACCGATACGGCACAGGATTACGGATTGTCGGTGGTGCCTCTGTTCATCCTGATGGGCCTGTTCGTGAACAAAGGCGGGCTCGCGCGCGAGCTTTATGCGGTATCCAATGCATTTCTCGGCCATTTCCGGGGCGGCATCGCCATGGCGACTGTCGCGGCCTGCGGCGGGTTCTCGGCAATTTGCGGGTCGTCTCTGGCGACAGCGGCCACCATGTCCAAGGTCGCGATGCCGGAAATGCGCCGGTATGGTTATGCGGATGAGCTTTCGACTGCGTCGATTGCAGCGGGTGGCACGCTTGGCATCCTGATCCCGCCCTCGGTGATCCTGGTCATATATGGCCTGCTGACGGAAACCTCGATTGGCAAACTGTTTGTTGCGGGCATTATCCCCGGTGTGCTTGGCATTCTGTTTTATCTTTTCGCGGTGCGCTGGACCGTCTGGCGCAAACCAGAGGCGGGACCGGCAGGCGAACGCCACGGTTGGGTCGAGCGCCTGAGGGCCTTGCGCTCGGTCTGGGCCGTGTTGCTGCTGTTCTTTCTGGTCATTGGCGGGCTTTATGGTGCCTTCGATTTTCAACCGCTGAACCTGACCTTCAGCCCGACCGAGGCGGCGGGGATGGGGGCCATGGGCGCCTTTTTGATTGCCTTGTCGCGCGGCGGGCTTAGCCTGGGTTCAACATTCGAGGTTTTGAAGGAAACCACGGCGACCTCTGCGGCCCTGTTCTCGGTCCTGATCGGGGCGCAGATATTTTCGAACTTCATCAACCTCGCCGGTTTGCCCGAAGCGCTGATCGCCATGGTCACAGCGTATGACGTTGCGCCCTTTGTGGTGATCCTGATGATCCTGGGCATCTACATCATTTTGGGGTGTGTTTTTGAATCCCTGTCGATGCTGCTGCTGACCGTGCCGATCTTTTTTCCTCTGGTCACATCGCTGGGATATGACCCGATCTGGTTCGGCATTGTAGTGGTCGTCGTCACCGAAATCAGCCTGATCACCCCGCCCGTGGGGCTGAACGTGTTCATTCTGAAGGGTGTGGTCGGGGATGTGTCGACCGGGACGATCTTCAGAGGCGTCACGCCGTTTTGGATCGCCGATATCTTCCGGCTGGCCCTGATCGTTCTGGTGCCCTGGCTTGTGCTGGTTCTGCCGGAACAGATGGGTGCGATGGGCCACTGATGTTTGCGCTGACCAAGCTGCCTGACGGGTTCCACGATGATCCCTATCCTACCTATAGGGCGCTGCGTGAAGATACGCCCGTCTGCCTGCAACCCGATGGGTCGGTGATCCTGTCACGACATCAGGATCTGGACATCATCTATCGGGACACAACGCGGTTCATTTCGGACAAGAAGGCCGTGTTTGGCCCCAAATACGGGGTGGATAGCCCATTGTTTGAACATCACACCACCAGTCTTGTGTTCAATGATCCGCCCCTGCACTCGCGTGTCCGCAAGGTGATGGTGGGCGCGATGAACCCGCGCGCTTTGGCGCAGATGGAGCCGGGTCTGATCGAACTTGTCGACGGGCTGTTGGATCAAATGCAGGCCAAGGGCACAGTTGAGTTGATCGAGGATTTTGCCGGGGCGATCCCGATCGAGATCATCGGCAACCTGCTGGGAATCCCTCGGTCCGAGCGTGAGCCGTTGCGTGAGTGGTCCTTGGCCATTCTCGGGGCGTTGGAACCGCAGCTGACGCCCGAGCAGGAAGATTGGGGCAACCGCGCAGTCCGCGAGTTCAAAGCCTTTCTGCGCGATATCATCGACGACCGCAGGGCCAACCCGGGCAACCCGGAGACCGATGTTTTGACCCGGTTGATACAGGATGACACCGAAGGCGGCCTGACCGAAGTTGAACTGTACCAGAACTGCATCTTCATTCTGAATGCCGGGCATGAGACCACAACAAACCTGATTGGCAACGCTTTGGATCTGTTGGACCGCCACAGGGATAAGCGGACCGAGCTGTTGGTTAATCCAGACCTGATTTTCACCGCAGTTGACGAGTTTCTGCGTCTGGAAAGCCCGAACCAGTTCGGCAATCGCCTGACCACTGAAGAGGTGGAATTTCACGGACATGTCATTCCAGCAGGAACCGATCTGCATCTTTGCATCGGCGCGGCCAACCGCGATCCGCGACAGTTTGATTGCCCCGACGACATGATGTTGGATCGCCGTCCCAACAAGCACCACGCGTTTGCGGGCGGACCGCATACTTGTGTTGGTCTGACCTTGGCCCGGATGGAAGGACGGGTTGCCATTAGCCGGTTTTTGAACCGGTTCCCTGATTACCAGATCACGGAAAGTGCTCAGCGTGGGGGGCGTATCCGGTTTCGGGGGTTCGCCCACCTGCCCGCGCAGGTTTGAACTAGCCGCGCTGCTTGTTCTGAAATTTATTGACCGACCGTACGGTTAATAATAAGATATCGCAAACGCCCCCGCGCGCTAGCCCTGCCGCGAGTAAGGAGAGACCTATGACGATCCAACAGATTTCAAGTTTTGCTGCGGGCGAGTGGATAGCGCCGGGGGCAGGTGCTCGCAACATCGCAAGCGCGGTGACGGGAGAGGTGATCGCAACAGCCGGAAACAACGCCTTGGACGTTCAGGGAATGCTGGATCATGCGCGCAATGTTGGTGGTCCTGCGCTGCGCAAGATGACGTTTCACCAGCGGGCCAAGATGCTCAAGGCGCTGTCTGTTCATCTGGGCAAGCACAAGCAGGCGATGTACGATCTGTCCTTCAATACCGGCGCAACCCAGGCGGATCATCTGATCGACATTGACGGCGGTATTGGCACGATGTTCGTCTTTGCCTCAAAAGGGCGGCGCGAGATGCCGGACGGGCATGTCTATCTGGATGGTGAGGTCGAGCAGCTTTCGCGCAATGGCACCTTTCTGGGGCAGCACATTTGTACACCCCTGCAAGGCGTGGCCGTCCATATCAACGCTTTCAACTTTCCGGTTTGGGGCATGCTGGAAAAGCTGGCGCCGACCCTGCTGGCGGGGGTTCCGGCCATCGTCAAACCGGCCACGAATTCCTGTTACGTGACCGAGCTGTGTGTTCGCCTGATGCTGGACTCGGGCATCTTGCCCAGCGGGGCGTTGCAGCTGGTGTCAGGCGGTTTGGGCGACATGCTGGATCACCTGACCCTGCAAGACGTGGTCAGCTTTACCGGCTCGGCGGATACGGCGCTGAAGCTGCGTGCGAACCCCGTAATCCTGGAAAATTCGGTCCGGTTCGTGGCGGAACAGGACAGCTTGAACTGCTCGGTCCTGGGCCCTGATGCCGCGCCGGGAACGCCCGAATTCGATCTGTTCGTCAAAGAGGTTCAGCGCGAGATGACCACTAAGGCGGGTCAGAAATGCACTGCCATCCGCAGGATCATCGCGCCCGAGCCGCATGTGCAGGCCGTTATTGAGGCGCTGTCCGCGCGTTTGGCAAAGACCACCATTGGGGATCCGAAACTGGAAACCACCCGAATGGGTGCGCTGGTCTCGGCCAGTCAGAAGCGCGATGTTTTGGAGAAGGCCGCGATTATAGGGCACGAGGCCGAGTGCGTCTTTGGCAATCCGGACGACTTCGTGGTCGATGGGGCCGATGCGGATAAGGGCGCCTTTCTGCCACCGATGCTGTTCCATTGCAGCGATCCCGATGCCGCGCAACGTGT
Organism: Ruegeria sp. CDSC079; assembly: GCF_059610505.1. Taxonomy (NCBI): domain Bacteria; kingdom Pseudomonadati; phylum Pseudomonadota; class Alphaproteobacteria; order Rhodobacterales; family Roseobacteraceae; genus Ruegeria; species Ruegeria sp. CDSC079. The sequence goes on along the minus strand of NZ_JBXWNT010000003.1, from coordinate 189,558 downwards.
GCATGATACCGAAGCCTTTGGGCCCGTCAGTACAATCATGGGCTATCGCGATACCGACCACGCGATTGAGCTGGCGAACCGAGGGCAGGGGTCTCTGGTGGCCTCAGTCATCACACATGATGCTGATGTTGCCCGCAAATTTGTTATGGGGGCAGGGGCCTATCATGGGCGGCTCTATTTCAACAACCGAGACTCGATGAAAGAATCCACAGGCCATGGCTCTCCTTTGCCGCATATGGTCCATGGCGGTCCCGGCCGTGCTGGCGGTGGCGAGGAAATGGGCGGTGTGCGCGGTGTGATGCATTATATGCAACGTACGGCGATTCAAGGATCGCCGGACATATTGACAGCTATTGGCGAGAGATGGGTGCCGGGTGCAGCCGAGGTCAATGCGCCAGCCCATCCATTTACACGCCGCTATCACGATCTGGCCATTGGTGAGACGATCCACACCGCACCGCGGACCGTGACCATGGAAGACATTGAACATTTCGCCGAATTCACCGGCGACATCTTCTATGCCCATATGGATCAGGCCGCAGCTGAGCGTAACCCGTTCTTTCCGGGCCGGGTCGCGCATGGATATCTTTTGCTGTCTTTCGCGGCGGGTCTTTTTGTGGAACCGAACGAGGGGCCGGTCCTGGCCAATACTGGGCTCGATAACCTGCGCTTTATGAAACCGGTAGAGGCAGGCGACAGCATCAAGGTGCGCCTGACGGTCAAAAAGAAAACCCGCCGCAATGATGAATATGGCGAGGTGCGCTGGCATGTCACCCTGACCCAACAAGATGATGAGCCTGTGGCCGAATATGAGCTGCTGACCATGGTGGCCTACTAAGATTCTTGGGCCGGATGGTAATTCGATCTGGCCCGATTATACTTGCCGTATGAAAGATTCAGCCCCTGATTGGTTTGAAACCTGCGTTAGCCATCTGACCTCTGAGGGTACGCAACGGGTGTGGTCCGTGCTGGTGACGATATTCGGTGATCTGGCGCAGGAAGAAACAGATCAAATAAGTGGTGCGGTGATCACCGCACTGACCAGCCTTGCCGGGATCAAGGCCGAAGCCACGCGTGTAGCCCTGCATCGGCTGCGCAAGGATGGCTGGATTGAAAGCACCCGCAAAGGGCGCAGCAGCTTTCACCGCCTGACCGCGTTTGGCCGTCATCAGAGTGTGACCGCCGCACCGCGTATCTATGCCAGGGAAACGCCGGAACCCGGCCTCTGGCATGTACTTATCGCCAGCAATTCGGACTCATCGCGCAAGGAATTGGCTGACCTGATGCTGACTGGGGACTACATCTCTCTCAATCCCGCAACGTCGATGGCTCCGGGTCAGGTTCCGGCGGGTCTTGAAGAGCTGATGGGCGTGGAAAGCAGCGCTATCTCTGTTCCTGGCTGGCTTCGGGATCTCTGCGGGCCAGAGGCGTTGAAAACCGCCTATGATCAGTTCTTGAGATCGACACAGATCATCGACCAAGAGATGCCGCCCGAGGGGGCGGGCGACCCGATGAAGACGGCCATTCTGCGTGTCCTGATCGTGCATAATTGGCGTCGTATTGTTCTGCGCCATCCCGCCTTTCCTGCAGCGTTTCTGCCCGCTGACTGGAAAGGCGCTACATGCCGGGCGGCTGTATCTCAGTTGTTGGAAAAACTGCCGCGCCCGGATTTAACATCCTTGGAAGCCGAGCTGGACAGCTAGGTTTTCTTTAGCGTCACCTATCTGATCCGCCCGATGCTGGTCATTCGGCGATCATTGCGGCGTTTCTCTCGCGCCAAATGTTACAGAAAAACTAAAAAAGAAAAAGAACTCGTAACATAAAGCTTGCCTCGAATCGATGGACGCCCTAAAAACCGACCATGCGGTCAATGATACGGATCAGCACCTACAGGAGAACTAAGTGATGGACGCATTCATTTGCGACGCGACGCGCACTCCGATTGGGCGATATGGGGGGGCTTTGTCGTCAGTCAGGACAGATGATCTGGCCGCGATTCCATTGGCCGCCCTGAAAGAGCGCAACCCGCAGGTTGATTGGGCCAGCGTTGATGATGTGATCTATGGCGATGCCAATCAGGCGGGTGAAAGCAACCGCAATGTGGCACGGATGGCGGCCTTGTTGGCTGGATTGCCGGTTGATGTGCCCGGAACAACAGTGAACCGATTGTGCGCCAGCGGAATGGATGCGGTCGGGATGGCGGCGCGGGGCATCAAGGCGGGCGATTATGATCTGGCTGTGGCCGGCGGCGTCGAAAGCATGTCGCGGGCGCCCTTTGTGATGCCCAAGGCGACCTCGGCCTTTACCCGCAGCAATGCGGTCTATGATACGACGATCGGCTGGCGCTTTGTGAACCCGAAGATGAAACAGGCCTATGGCATCGACTCGATGCCGCAAACGGCCGACAATGTGGCCGAAGACTTTGGTATCAGCCGCGATGACCAAGATGCTTTTGCGGCGCGCAGTCAGGCCCGATGGGCCGCCGCGCACGAGGCAGGTCTGTTCCGGGATGAAATCACCCCGGTCACGATCCCGCAACGCAAGGGCGATCCGATCATTGTCGATACGGATGAACATCCGCGCTCGGATGTGACCGTGGACAAACTGTCTGGTCTCAAAGGTGTCAACGGGTCGGACAAGACGGTGACCGCTGGCAACGCCTCGGGCGTCAATGATGGCGCTGCAGCCATTTTGATGGCCAATGAGGCGGCAGCGTCAAAGAACGGCCTGACCCCGATGGCCCGGGTCGTGGGCATGTCTGTCGCCGGGGTTGAGCCGCGTGTCATGGGCATTGGCCCGGTTCCGGCCAGTCGCAAAGTTTTGGCCCGCGCCGGGCTGAGCATCGAGCAAATGGACGTGATAGAGTTGAATGAGGCCTTCGCGTCCCAGGGTCTGGCGACACTGCGCGAACTGGGCCTGTCAGACGACGCGCCACAGGTGAACCCGAATGGGGGCGCGATTGCCATTGGCCACCCGTTGGGCATGTCCGGCGCAAGGTTGGTTATGACCGCGGCCTATCAGTTGCGGCGTACGGGCGGGCGATACGCGCTGTGCACCATGTGTGTCGGCGTCGGTCAGGGCGCAGCGCTTATTCTTGAACGCGTATAGGGGAGATGACGGGACATGTATGCTCAGATGGTTAAGTCCGAGGCGACACAGGAAGATCCTGCAAAGCTTGCTGCCTTTCAGGCGCGCATAGACGCTGACGAAAAGATCGAACCCAAGGATTGGATGCCCGAAGGCTATCGCAAGACGCTGATCCGCCAGATCGGCCAGCACGCCCATTCCGAAATCGTTGGGCAGCTGCCCGAGGCGAACTGGATCACGCGGGCGCCCACGCTGGAACGCAAGGCGATCCTGTTGGCCAAGGTTCAGGATGAGGCCGGGCATGGTCTGTACCTTTACTGCGCCGCCGAAACACTGGGTGTCAGCCGGGATGAGATCACCGAAATGCTGCTGGACGGGCGCATGAAATACTCGTCCATCTTCAACTATCCCACCCTGAACTGGGCTGATGTTGGTGCCGTTGGCTGGCTGGTGGATGGCGCCGCGATCATGAACCAGGTGCCGTTGCAGCGTACGTCCTACGGTCCGTATTCACGCGCCATGATCCGCATCTGCAAAGAAGAGAGCTTTCATCAGCGTCAGGGCTATGACGCCATCCGCAAGATGGCCGAAGGCACGCCGGAACAGAAACGAATGGCGCAGGACGCTTTGAACCGCTTTTGGTACCCATCGCTGATGATGTTTGGACCGTCCGACAAGGACTCGGTGCATTCGACGCAGTCGATGAAATGGAAGATCAAGATGAACACCAATGACGAGCTGCGTCAGAAATTCGTCGATCAGACTGTGCCACAGGCCGAGTATCTGGGCCTGACCATCCCTGACCCAAAGCTGAATTGGAACGACAATCGCGGCCATTATGATTTCTCAGAACCTGACTGGTCCGAGTTCTTCGATGTCATCAGTGGCAATGGCCCCTGCAACACCGACCGGCTGGCCGCCCGAAACCAAGCCTGGGACGACGGCAAATGGGTGCGCGACGGGCTGATGGCCCATGCCGAAAAGAAACGCTCTGGCACAGTGGCTGCCGAATAAGTCGACCCTGAGGAGGAAACCCGATGAAAAACGAATGGCCCCTGTGGGAAGTCTTTATCCGCGGTCAGCATGGTATGAGTCACCGTCACGTCGGCTCGTTGCATGCCCCTGACGCGGAGATGGCCATCAAGAACGCGCGCGATGTCTATACCCGCCGCAATGAAGGTGTGTCGATCTGGGTGGTCGAGGCGAATAATATCTCGGCCTCCTCGCCCAGCGACAAGGGCCCATTATACGAGCCCAGCGAAAGCAAGGTCTATCGTCACCCGACCTTTTTCGACATCCCCGATGAAGTGGGGGCCATGTGATGGACCGGGACGCGGCATTTGTGCAATTCCTTCTGCGGATGGGCGACAACGATCTGATCCTTGGCCATCGCGTCAGTGAATGGTGCGGCCATGCGCCGGTGCTGGAAGAGGATATCGCGCTGGCCAACACGGCCCTAGACCTGATCGGGCAAACCCAGATGTGGTTGGGTCTGGCGGGCGAGATCCAAGGCGGCAAAACTGCCGACGATCTGGCCTTTCTGCGCGACGCCTGGGATTTCCGGAACGTGCTGCTGGTTGAGGTTCCCAACGGGGATTTCGGTCGCACATTGATGCGACAGTTCCTGTTCGATGCATGGCATTCCATCATGCTGGGACGCTTGCTCAACTCTACGGATGACCGTGTCGCGGCCATTGCCGCGAAAACCAGCAAAGAGGTGGCATATCACCTGGAACGCTCGGGCGACACGGTGGTTGGTCTGGGGGACGGAACAGCGGAAAGCCACGCCCGGATGCAGTCGGCTCTGGACTACCTGTGGCCGTATGTCGGTGAGATGTTCACCAGCGACGAAGTTGACGCCGAGATGGTCGCGGCGGGCATTGCGCCGAACCCCGCGGATCTGCGCGCGGAGTTTGACGCTTTGGTGCAGCGGATCCTGTCCGAGGCGACCTTGACGATCCCGGAAGGCGCGTTTGCCCATAAAGGTGGGCGTGACGGGCGGATGCATACGGAACATCTGGGTCTTCTGTTGACACAGATGCAGTGGCTGCAACGCGCCTATCCCGAAGCAAGCTGGTAACGCCGATGGATCGGGCATCGACCAAACAAATCTGGGAATGGCTGGATGCTGTTCCTGACCCTGAAATTCCGGTGATTTCAGTGGTCGATCTTGGCATTGTGCGCGACGTGCAGTGGCAGGACGAGACGTTGAAGGTGACGGTCACTCCAACCTATTCCGGCTGTCCGGCAACATCCATTATCAGCCTGGATATCGAAACCGCCTTGCACGATCGCGGGATCAGTGACGTGCAGATTGAAACCAGCATCGCCCCGGCCTGGACCACCGACTGGCTCAGCGAAAAGGGCCGGGCACGGCTGGAAGACTATGGCATTGCCCCACCACAACCGGCGGGCGGCCCGGATCGCTGTCCACGCTGCGGCAGCAAAGCGGTCGAGAAGGTCAGCCAGTTCGGTTCGACCCCTTGCAAGGCGCATTGGCGATGCACCGACTGCCTGGAACCATTTGACTATTTCAAGTGCATCTGAGGAGGACCACCGGATGGCACGTTTCCACGACCTGAAAGTCACAGATATCCACAAAACCATTCGCGATGCGGTGGTGGTGACACTGGAACCTGTAAACGGCGCTGCGGATCAGTTCGATTTCACCGCCGGTCAGTACCTGACATTCCGCCGCAACTTTGACGGAGAAGAGCTGCGCCGGTCCTACTCGATCTGCGCGGGCAAGGACGAAGGCGTGCTGCAGGTTGGCATCAAACGGGTTGAGGGCGGCGCTTTTTCCGGCTGGGCGAATACTGAACTGAATATCGGCGATGTTGTCGAGGCCATGCCGCCGATGGGCAGCTTTCATACGCCGATGGATGCGGCTGCGCAAAAGCAATATCTGGGCTTTGCAGGGGGCTCGGGGATTACTCCGGTGCTGTCGATCCTCAAGACGACCCTCGCGCGGGAACCGCAATCGCGCTTTACCCTGATCTATGCCAATAAGGGTATCAACACGATCATGTTCCGCGAGGATCTCGAAGACCTCAAGAACCTCTATATGGGCCGCCTCAACGTGATCCACATTCTTGAGACAGACTCTCAAGAGATCGAGCTGTTCACAGGTCTGGTGACCCAGGAAAAATGCGCGCAGCTGTTCAAACATTGGGTCGATATCGACCATGTTGACACGGCGTTCATCTGCGGCCCGGAACCGATGATGCTGGGCATTGCTGCGGCGCTGCGCGAGCACGGTCTGGATGACGGCCAGATCAAGTTCGAGCTGTTCGCCAGCGCCCAGCCCGGGCGGGCCAGGGCCAAGCCGGTCTCGGCGGACGCAGCCACGCAAGGCAACCAAAGCAGCGCGTCGATCACGCTGGACGGATCCACCCAGACCGTGACCATACCCAAGGACCAGTCCATTCTTGAGGCCGCCCTGGCAAACGCTATGGATGCCCCGTTTGCCTGCAAGGCGGGTGTCTGTTCGACCTGCCGCTGCAAGGTGCTTGAGGGTGAGGTCGAGATGCTCGCCAATCACGCGCTGGAAGATTACGAAGTGGAAAAAGGCTATGTGCTAAGCTGCCAGGCCTATCCGGTAACAGACCGCGTGGTCGTCGATTACGACCGGTAGAAAGGGGGCAGATATGTCCGATTCAATGACACTCGACAGCTATCTGGCCGCAGGCGGTGTTCTGACCAACCCATCGAATGTGCCGCCTCGCTATCGGGCCGAGCTGATGAAGCTGATGGCGACATTTGTCGACAGTGAACTGGCCGGGGCTGCCGGGTTTGCCGACATCATCAATCAGGGGCCGGGGATCAAAGAACGGATCGCCGCCGCAAAGATCGTGCTGGAAAAGTCAGATCACGCAAATTGTGTTCTCAGCATAATGGGCGAATTTGGCGCAGATACCGAACGCTATGCCAATCACCATCCTTGGACCATGCGCTTGTCGCGGGATGCGGATATCGGGGCCACCCGGTCCGAGCATGACATGCGTCTGGCGGTGTTCAACTATCCGCTGTCCGGCTGGACAGACGCTGTGGTCATGAATCTGCTGATGAGCCGCGCGGTGGCCGAACAACTGGCCGAGAATTCCACCATCTCGTATCAGCCTCTGGCCGAAGCCTTCCGAACCATCGCCCCGGTCGAGGCGCATCATGGCGAGCTGGCGTTGGAAGGGGCGGTCAAACTGATCGAGAACGGTGCGGCGGACGACATGCAGCACTCGGTCACTTACTGGTGGCCTCGGGTTGCGGTGTCCTTCGGCGGCGATGACCCGAAACGGTTCGAGCTGTTGAAATCAATGGGCCTGCGTCGCAACACAAACAGCGCATTGCAGGACCGTTGGGGCCAGACAATGGCTGCAACTCTGGCAACGCTTGGCCTCAAATCGCCTGCTTGAACGAAAGCGCCCTAGGCGGACACCCTTCTCGCTCTATCCAAAGAGCCGTCCGAACTGAGGGTTGAGGTCCTCAATGCCGGCCAATCGAAGCATATGCCAGGCAAGCGCCTGATTACTGGAAATGACTGGAATCCCGATCTTTTCTTCTGCCTGAACAATGACGTCAAGGCATCGCAGGTTCGTGCAAGAGACAATGACAGCATCGCAGGGCGCTTGAGCCGCGACCTTTTCAATAGCGTCAAGGATCGACCCTTCTGTGATCCGCGCAACAACGCGATCATTTCCTTCCTCGAACGACCCGAAACCTGCGATTTCGAAACCGGCCTGTTCCAGCTTTGTGCGCATCCCAGCGGAAACTTCGGGAATATAGGGGGTGACGAAGCCCAATCGTCGGGCTCCTAAATGCTGACCGGCAGCGATGATTGCCGCCAACGGATCTGTCACACGTGCATCCGGGCAGACCGTCTTTATCACCTTGGCCACATTCTCGGACCCGATCACGGTCGAGGCCGAGGTACAGCCAAATCCGATTGCATCAAAGCTGAGCGATGGTGGCAAAAGCCGTGCCGTCGCAGGTAAGTCCTGTTCCATCCGCGCCAGTGTGTCGGGTCGGATTTCGGGCACCATCGGAATCCGGCTGTGATAGAGCGCGACACCAGCTAGGCGCATGATCCGAGAGAATTCGTTCTCTAACGTCTCGTCAGTCTCAAGAACAATCACACCTAGATTGGCGCGGGTGCCAATGCCTTCGTCTGTTTCGAAATCAAGCTTCATGATTGGCCTCAGATGATTGGTAGTTCGGGCGCGGCGCGTTTGGTCAAAAGCTCTGCCCCACTTGCACGTATGACGATGTTCTCTTCGTGCACCATGACCCGACCGTCGCCATAGCCAAGCGATGGTTCAAGGGTCAGTACCATATTTTCGGTGATCTCAGTTGTATCCCAACTGGTGTGCGAGGGCCATTCGGTCAGCTGCATGCCAAGCCCATGACCCAGCCTGCCGACGTCACCACCCTGATCGTCGAGCTCAGCGATCACCTTCTGCATCGCTTGAAACAATTCTCGGCAAGTCGCTCCGGGGCGAGCTGCGGCGATCCCGGCCTCAGTCGCGCGCCAAAGAACATCATATGCACGGCGTGAGGCGTCATCGGCGCGGCCAATGGCCCAATTACGATCGAAGTCGCAAAAATACCCGTCCCAGTTGGCCCCCGTGTCGAGCATCAGCACATCGCCGCGCGCCAGCGGGCGGCGCGACGGGGGCGAGATGACGTCGTGATAGCCACCCGTATCCGCACCGCCGACCAAATACGGAACATCATCGGCACCCTGCGCCAGCCCTTCGCGCCGAAAGGAGCGGAAAACATCCTCAAGCGGCTGCCCTTCGCGGGCGATTTCGGGCACCCGCTCAAATGTGCGCGACCCGATGGCGCAGATATAGGTGAGTTTTTCGATCTCGGCATCGGATTTCACCATTCGCAAGCCTCGGACGATCTCGGTCGCGTCAGTGATCTTTAGCCCATTCAGGCCCGAGATCAGCCGCTCATAATCGCCAAGGGGCATCCGTAAATGGGTTTCGTGGCCCTTCATCAGGCCAACAGTCTCGCCGCGGCTGGCAAGCGGCGCCAGCAGATCGGTCAACAGCCCAATACCGTCATCCTTTGGTGCAGGTGCGCCCCAGGTGCGGATATCTGTGACCCAGGTTCGCCGCATAAGGTCTGCGCCGATCTCAGGGATGATTGCGATGGGCTTGCCGGATGCCGGGATGAACAGGAACCATGGGCGGGTCGGGCTTTGCCAAAACAGTGTGTGGAACCCGCTGAAATAGCGCACATCCGGTTCAGTTGTCAGCAATATGCCCGCCATACCGGTTTCGGCCATCTTTGTCTGCGCCGCTGCGGTACGCGTTGCGAATTCTTGTTGGTCAAAACCACGTCGTGGGGCGTTCATGACTTTTGATCCTTTCGCAGGGGCAACCGGTCCTGAACCAATCGGACCCAGAATTCAGCTCCGATCGGCAGCAGTTCATCATTGAAATCATAGTCAGAAGCATGAAGCGGTTGGCCATGTGGCCCGGTCTCGCCATTGCCCAGCAAAAGGAAACATCCTGGCACGGCGGCCGAAAACTGGGCGAAATCCTCTGAAAAACTCATCGGCTGCCGATCCTTGATCAGGTCACAACCGGCGGCTTCGGCGGCGCGATATACCGCAAGGGCCGGGGTGGGGGCGTTGATGGTCTCGACGAACTGCGTATCAAAGCTGACCGATGCTTGAATGCCATGTGCTGCCGCAATCCCTTCGGTGATCTGGCGCATGAAACTTTCGATGGCGTTGCGGTCTTCGGGCGATCTGGCGCGAAAATCTCCTTTGAGAGTGGCGTTGCCCGGCAAGACGTTTCGCTGGCCGTCCGTCAGGAATTCGGTCACGGACACTACCGCGCCAGAGGCGGGCGCAAGCTTTCGTGCCACCACGGTCTGCAATGCCACCACAATCTCGGACCCTACGGTAATTGCATCAACGCCGGTTTGTGGCATCGAGGCATGACCGCCCTGGCCTTTAACCGTGATCTCGAACAGGGTTTCACTGTTACAGATAATACCGGCGCGGGTCGAAATCTGACCGGTTGGAGCGCCTGGCAAATTGTGGATTGCATAGATTTCTTCGACCGGAAATTGCTCTAGCACACCGTCGTCGATCATCGCGCGCGCGCCCAGGCCGTGCTCTTCGTTTGGCTGGAATAGAAAAACAACCGTACCGTCAAAGGTAGGATCTTTCGCCAGACGCTCTGCCGCCCCAAGCAGCATGGTTGTATGACCATCGTGGCCACAAGCATGCATCACACCGGGTGAGGTCGAGACATAGTCATGGGACGAGGTTTCGGTGATTGGAAGCGCATCCATGTCTGCACGCAGGCCAATGGCTTTGTTGCCACCGCCGGATCGAAGCACACCGACAACGCCAGCGCCTTCGTGCACTTCGATCCCAAGGGCGCACAGCCGTTCAGCGACAACCGACTTGGTCCGCGTCTCTTGAAAGCCCAGTTCCGGGTGCCTGTGCAAATCCCGCCGAAGCGCGATCATACGGTTTTCTAAATCGCTCATTTCTTCATCCGCGTGTGAGTTGCATCGGTTCTACAGGATAGGGCTGCGTGTTTCGCATCAAATTTCCGACCCTAAAGCAGAAAAAATTGCACAAAAGCGCCAAGTTCAGATCGGAAGTTCCAGACCAATCTTTGTACGGTCCATCGCGACGGATGTGCGAAATCTGCGGACATTCGAGTTGTCGAAAAACAAGCGATGGGTCAGGTCCTCGAAATCCTCCATGTCCTGCGCGACGCAGATAAGAACAAAGTCGGCATCACCGGTCACATAATAGCATTGCTGAACTTGCGGCTCGTTCCTGGCGCGTTTTCGGAACAGATCGAGTTGCTGAAGCGATTCCCGGTCAAGTTCGACCAGAACAATGAAGGTCATCTTATAGTCAAAGCGCGACGGGTTGAGCACCGCGACCTCTTTCAGGATCAGCCCGGAATCTCGCAACCGCTTGAGCCGCCGCTGCACCGAGGGAACTGAAAGACTGCATTCTTGCGCCAGCTGTTCCAGCCCGATTCGACAATCCCTTTGTAGGGTTCTGAGGATTATCGTGTCTGCATCATCAAGTTGTTGGTTCATGAAAAATCCTCGCGATGGAAGAGGCAGGTTTGAAACATATTATCGAGATTAGGGTCAAATACGATAAATAGAAATAGGTCGGTCATGCACAATCTCTGCACATGGAAAAAGCGGATGAAAAATACATGACAGCGACCGACGACCTAAGCTTCGCCCCGGATTTCGTCCGTGCGCAGGAGTTTTTTCAGGGGCAAGAGACCTATGCTGTATCGCCGCTGATTGAAATCACGGGGCCGGATGGTCAGAGCATTCTGGCCAAGAACGAGACAGAGCGTATGGGGCTTGGCGCCTTCAAAGCTTTGGGGGCACCCTATGCGGTTGCACGCCTTCTCGAGGATGCATGGCACGAGAATACCGGTGAAACGCTCTCCTTCACGCGGATGAAGGATGCCGATTTTCGAGAATTCGCATCTGGCCACACATTCGTCTGCGCAAGTGCAGGCAACCACGGAATGGGCGTTGCGGCTGGGGCACGGGCGATGGGCGCAAAGGCGCGAATTCATCTGGCGCAGACCGTACCGCAAGGGTTCGGCGACCGTCTTAGAACCTTCGGTGCCGAGGTTGTCCGTTCGGGCGATGTTTATGACGAAAGCGTCGCCGCCGCTATTGCTGACGCCAAAACCACCGGTGCCACGCTTTTGGCCGACGGAACCTGGCCTGGTTACACCGAGATTCCGAAACTGGTGATGGAGGGCTATTGCGTCATCGCCGAAGAGTTGCGCGCGCGGTTCGAGGCCTCGGGGCAGTGGCCTACGCATGTCTATCTGCAGGCCGGTGTCGGTGGGTTGGCCGCCGCAATGTCGCATATGATCCGTCTGAACTGGGCGGAACAGCCTGAACTGATCGTTGTCGAACCCGGCGCTGCGTCCTGTTTGCGGGCCAGTCACTTGGCCGGACGGGCCACCCGCAGCGATGGGCCGGATTCGAATATGGGTCGGCTTGACTGCAAGGCACCGTCGATCGTGGCCTGGGATGTGCTCGAGCGCTGCGGCGTGAGCTACGAAACCCTTTCCGAAGAAGAAGGCCAGGCAGCCGCAGAAGCTGTCACAGCACTTGGAATCGCGACCACGCCGTCAGGCGCGGCCGGTTACGGCGCCCTGTGCAAGAGAACCAACCAACAGGCGAGGACGCAGGAAATACGTCCTCTTGTCATCATCTCAGAAGGGCTCGCATGAGCGGGCAAGAAAGGACTAACAGAATGACATCCATCTTTAGCAAGCTGATTACCTCGGCGGTTTTCGCGGCAGGTCTGTCGACTGCTGCCTTTGCGGACACCTGGAAATTCGCCTCGGAAGAGGACAAAGGCGACGTACAGGATATCTTTGCACAGGCCTTCGCCGAAAGTGTCAAAGAGCAGTCCAATGGCGACATCAAAGTGCGCATCTACTACTATGGTCAGTTGGGTACCGAGAACGATATTGTCGAGCTGACATCTAAGGGTACGGTCCAGTTCGTATCTGTTGGCACCGGTCATCTTGGATCTTATGTGCCCGAGGTACAGGTTCTTGATCTGCCCTATGTTCTGGGCGGTGATATCGACGTGATCCGCGAGGTTCTGACCACCAGCCCGACCATCTATGAAGACCTCAGCGAGAAATTCGAGAAGGTGAACCTCAAGCTGCTCACTATGATCTCGGAAGGCGACATGGCCTGGGGCGCCAACAAGGCGATCCGCAGCCCGGCGGATTTTGAAGGCCAGAAAATCCGTACCTTCACCTCGACCATTCCGGTGGAAACCTTCAAGGCGTTTGGCGCTAACCCGACTCCTTTGTCCTGGGGCGAGGTCTATGGCGCGCTGCAGTTGAAGACCGTCGATGGCATGGTGAACCCGATCTATTTCATCTACAACGCCAAGTGGCATGAGGTTCAGGATTACCTGATCTTCCCGGGCCAGCTTCCTTACGTCGGCACCGTTTCCACCAACAGTGAATGGTTCAACGGTCTGCCCGCGGATCAGCAAGAGATGGTCAAGAACGCCATCGCCGAGGGCGAGCAGGCTGCGCATGATTATCAGATCAAGATCAATCTGGAAAACATGGACAAGATCAAGGCAGAGCGCCCCGATCTGCAGGTCATTGTCCTGACCGAGGATGAGCGCGCCGTCTTTGAAGCCCAAAGTGCCACATTGCATGAAACCTTCTTTGATGTGGTCGAAAACGCCTATGACGACGCCGAGAAACCTGCGGCGCGCGAACAGGCCCAGAAAATCCTGGCCGGTCTGCTCAACGAGGTGAGCAATGCGTCGCAATAAACGCTGACACTACTGAAGGGCGCGGCGTCTGATCCAGGCGTCGCGCCTTTCATTTACGGCACGCTGAGGGGGCGGGCCGAGGGAGGGAAAGTCATGAAAAGCGCATTGGTCGCCCTGAACAAGGGCACCGAATTCATCGAGAAATTCGTCATCATTCTGGCCATTCTGCTGATGATGATAAATTCAACCGCAAACGCCATTGGCCGCTATGCCTTTGGAAAAAGCCTGTTCTTTTCCGAAGAGCTGAACCAGTTTCTGATTGTCAGCGTGACCTTCTTTGGATTTGCCTATGCGGTTCGCAAAGGTCGGAACATTCGCATGACGGCGGTTTATGACACGCTGTCCCGCCGGTCCAAAAAGGTGATCCTCACGCTGATCTCGATCACTACCAGCATGCTGCTGGCCTTTTTGGCCTATAAGTCCGTGTTCTACGTTCTTGAGATCAAAGAGCTGAACCGTCTGAGCCCGGCGCTGCAGTTTCCGGTCTATATCATCTACTCGGTGATCCCGGTCGGCCTGTTTATGGCCAGCCTGCAATATCTGATCGCATTCATCATGAATGTCACTCATGTCGGCATCTGGCACTCGTACGAGGTCGAGGACAATGACGCAGTGGATGTAGGAGTCTGAGATGCCCGGATTCCTTGATTTCCTTGGCGATGTCATAGCTGGTGAGCTGGATATCTATGTCATCACCTTTGCTCTGGTCGTGGCGATGGTGGTTCTGCTGTTCCTCAGCTACCCGATGGTTGTTCCGCTAGCGGTTGCCACGCTGATTGGCCTTGTTCATTTCTCGCAAAGCGATACTGGCGTCATCATCCAGCAGATGGTCACTGGCATTTCGCCAAACGCGCTGATCGCTGTGCCGATGTTCATATTCGCCGCCGATATCATGGCGAGAGGTCATACGGCCAACAATCTGCTGGGGTTGATCGAAGCCTTTGTCGGTCACCGCCGGGCCGGATTGCCGATCACGGCCTGCATCAGTTGCACATTGTTCGGCTCGGTTTCGGGTTCGACTCAGGCGACCGTGGTTTCGATTGGTCAGATCATGCGGCCAAAGCTGCTGAAGGCCGGTTACAAGGACAGTTTTGTCATGGCGTTGATCATCAATGCCAGCGACATCGCCTTCCTTATCCCTCCAAGCATCGGGATGATCCTATATGGCACGCTGGCCAATACCAGCGTGGGCGAGCTGTTCATTGCAGGAATTGGTCCGGGCGTTGTTCTGGCGCTGATGTTTTCGGTCTATTGCTATTTCTACAGCGTCCTGCAGGGCGATCTGATCGCGCGGGTGCCAAAGAAATCCGGGGCCGAGCGGCGCGCAGCGTTTCGCAAGGCCATACTGCCGCTTGGTTTCCCGGTCCTGATCGTCGGCGGTATCTACACCGGCGCAGTGACCCCGACCGAAGCAGCCTCGTTTTCGGTGCTTTATGCGCTGATCGTCGAATGCGTGATTTATCGGGAACTGAAACTCAACGACGTTTTGGATTCTGCTCTCAGTACAGGATTGATTACGGCGGTTGTGTTCATCCTTGTCGGGATCGGTCAGGCGTTCTCCTGGTATATTTCCTTCGAACAGATCCCACAGGGCCTGTTAGAGCCGCTGAACCTGGAAGGCGCGTCGCAGGAATACATCCTGTTCATCATAGCGCTGTGCTTCTTCGTAGGATGTATGTTCGTCGACTCGCTGGTCGTGCTTGTCATCCTTACGCCAATCTTCGTTCCGATCGTGGATGCCTCGGGGATTGATCCGGTTCTTGTCGGGGTTATGGTGACGCTGCAGATGGCCATCGGATCAGCAACACCGCCGTTTGGCTGCGATATCTTCACCGCAATCGCGATTTTCAACAGACCTTATCTTGAGGTGATCCGGGGCACTTTGCCGTTCTTCGCGATCCTGGCGCTGATGACGGCTATGCTGATCTACTTCCCGGGTATCGCGCTGTTCCTCAGGGATCTGGCGGCGTTTTGACAAAATGAATGACGGATGGCCGGTTGTTTTGAATCGGCCATCCAAACTTGATCCGAAGATCAGCGCCCAATACCGACGTAACTATCGAAGCCGGATTTCTTGACGGCGGGTTCGGAATAGATATTGCGCAGATCGACCATTCGGGGGGATTTCATCGTGCCAGCTAGTTCGCTCAGATTGAGCGCACGGAACTCGTTCCATTCGGTCAACAGCACAACGACATCCGCATCAGCAGCAGCAGCATAGGGGTCTTCGCACCATTCGACGCCGGGCAGCAGGGCCTCACCTTCGGAACGCCCCTGAGGGTCGACAACCCGCACCGTTGCCCCACCACCGATCAGTGCAGGCACGATAGTTAACGAGGGCGCATCACGCATATCGTCGGTATTGGGTTTGAAGGTCACGCCCAGAACAGCGATCGTTTTTCCATTGAAACTGTCGTCGCAGACATCTCGGATTTTCTGGATCATCCGTTTCTTGACCTCGTCATTCACCCGGATGACGGTTTCGGTGATCTGCATCGGGTGGGCATGTTCCTGACCGATCCGGGCCAGAGCGGCGGTGTCTTTTGGAAAGCACGATCCGCCATATCCCGGACCTGCATGTAGGAATTTATTGCCAATGCGTCCATCCAGACCGATGCCTCGGGCGACCTCTTTCACGTCGCCGCCAACACGTTCGCACAGGCCTGCGATCTCATTTATAAAGGTGATCTTGGTCGCAAGAAACGCGTTAGCGGCGTATTTGATCATCTCTGCGCTTTCCAGATCGGTGGTCAGGATCGGGAAGTCCCGCAGGTAAAGCGGGCGGTATATTTCCGCCATGACATCGGCGGCGCGGTCTGATTCAACGCCGACAACCACACGATCCGGGCGCATGAAATCATCAATGGCGGCCCCTTCGCGCAAGAATTCAGGGTTCGAGGCGACGTCGAATTCGGCCTTCGGGTTGGCGGCAGAAATGACCTGATGCACCTTGCGATTGGTGCCAACTGGAACGGTCGATTTGGTTACCACCACAGTGTAGCCCGTAATCGCATGCGCAATTTCTTCTGCGGCGGCCATCACATAAGTCAGATCGGCGTGACCGTCCCCGCGACGTGTGGGCGTGCCCACGGCAATAAAAACAGCATCCGCTCCATCCACTGCTGCGGCCAGGTCCGTGGAAAAGCTGAGCCGACCAGCGGCTACGTTTTTGGCCATCAGGACGTCAAGCCCGGGCTCATATATCGGGACTTCGCCAGCCTGCAGCATCTCAATTTTCTGTTCGGCCTTGTCGACGCAAATGACATCATGGCCGAAATCGGAAAAACATACCCCGGACACCAAACCTACATAGCCGGTTCCGATCATCGCAATACGCATACTAAAATACCCTTCTTAACAAATACCGCCTTTGGCGCGCACACATTCGAAGAAAGTTCCGCCGGTTTCAATGCCTGTCAGCGTGCTTGGGTTGCATTCCGGGGATTCTTGCTGTTTTTGGGTCGGCAATCATACACATTTGTTTTCGTAGGGCGGAACTATGACAAAAACGGCATTAATCACCGGGATTACCGGACAAGACGGATCGTATCTGGCCGAGTTTTTGTTGGAAAAAGGTTATGAAGTTCACGGCATTAAGCGTAGGGCGTCCTCATTCAACACGCAACGCATCGATCACATCTATCAGGATCCACACGTTCCCAATCCCAAACTGCACCTGCACTATGGAGATCTGAGCGATACGTCTAACCTGACGCGAATCATTCGCGAAGTGCAGCCGGACGAGGTCTATAACCTAGGCGCACAGTCCCATGTGGCCGTCAGTTTTGAATCCCCGGAATACACTGCGGATGTGGATGCCATTGGTACTTTGCGTTTGCTGGAAGCGATACGTTTTCTCGGGCTCGAGAAAAAGACACGCTTCTATCAGGCCTCGACCTCGGAACTCTACGGTCTGGTGCAAGAGACCCCGCAACGCGAAACCACCCCGTTCCACCCACGGTCACCTTATGCGGTTGCCAAACTTTATTCTTACTGGATCACGGTCAATTACCGTGAGGCCTATGGCATGTATGCCTGTAACGGGATCCTGTTTAACCACGAAAGCCCGCGCCGGGGCGAAACTTTTGTTACCCGCAAGATCACACGCGGTTTGGCAAATATTGCGCAAGGGCTGGAAAGCTGCCTGTACATGGGCAATATCGACAGTCTGCGGGATTGGGGCCACGCGAAGGACTATGTGCGGATGCAATGGCTGATGCTGCAGCAGGACAATCCTGAGGATTTCGTGATTGCGACCGGGGTTCAGTATTCGGTACGTCAGTTCATTGAATGGTCGGCAGCCGAGCTTGGCGTTTCACTGGAATTCACCGGGTCAGGCGTTGACGAAACCGCGACTGTCGTCTCGATCGAGGGGGACAAAGCCCCGGGATTGAAACCCGGTGACGTCGTGATGCGGATAGACCCGCAATATTTTCGCCCGGCCGAGGTCGAGACCCTTCTGGGCGATCCCTCAAACGCCAAGAACAAACTGGGTTGGGTACCAGAACTGACCGTGCAGGAAATGTGCGCTGAGATGGTGACCGAAGACCTGAAGACGGCCAAACGTCACGCGCTTTTGAAAGAGCACGGGTTTGAGCTGCCAATGAGCCTGGAAAACGGCTGAGGAGGCCCTCATGCGTAAGATCTATGTTGCCGGGCATCGTGGTATGGTTGGCGGCGCAATCCTGCGCCGTTTGCAAAACCGCAAGGACGAAGGCGAAGCGCTGGAGTTGATCACGCGCAGGCATTCCGAACTGGATCTGACCGACCAACCCGCCGTGCGTGATTTTATGCAGACTGAGCGTCCGGATATGGTGATCCTAGCCGCGGCCAAGGTTGGTGGGATTCACGCAAATAACACCTACCCCGCAGATTTCATTTACGAAAACCTGATGATTGAATGCAACGTGATCCATCAGGCTTTTGCAGCGGGGGTAAAGCATTTGCTGCAGTTGGGCAGTTCGTGCATTTACCCACGGGCTGTCCCTCAGCCCATGCGTGAAGACGCTTTGCTGACCGGCGTGCTGGAACATACCAACGAACCCTATGCGGTTGCGAAGATCGCCGGGATCAAGCTGTGCGAAAGCTATAATCGCCAACATGGTGTCGATTACCGGTCAGTCATGCCAACCAATCTTTACGGACCCGGAGACAATTTTCACCCCGAAAACAGCCATGTCCTGCCGGCCCTGATCCGCAGATTCCACGAGGCACAGCGCGATGGGCTGGAAGAGGTGGTGATCTGGGGCACAGGAAAACCGCGACGCGAGTTTTTGCATGTCGATGATATGGCCGAGGCGTCCTTGTTTGTGCTCGACTTACCGCGCGATATCTACGACGCGAATACCCAGCCGATGCTGAGCCATATCAATGTGGGATGCGGCGAAGATATCTCAATCGCTGAGCTGGCGGCCCTGGTGGCCAGGACAACCGGATTCACGGGTAAGATCACCCAGGATGTCAGCAAGCCTGACGGGACACTGCGCAAGTTGATGGATGTGTCCCGACTGGCCGATATGGGGTGGCGCGCACGCGTCGGACTCGAAGATGGTATCCGCGAGACCTATGCGTGGTTTCTGGAGCAGGCAGACACCGATTTGCGCGCCAAATGACCGCCTGGGCATAGCTCCGGACGGTCTAAAGCTCAGAACCAGCGACCGGTTGCGATTACCGTTGGGGACAGGCTGCTTGTGTCCGAGGATGCCGATAGAACCTTAAAGGGCACTTCTGTTTCAGTGGCCGCGCCCAAACCTATAAACCGGCTTGTCGCGCCGCCACTGCCACCGACCGAGGGTGAGGTTCCGGACGCAAAGGCTGCGGGAAAGCTCCAGGTGGTCTCGGCGCTGGAATACAGCGATCCTTCGGCGTTCACGCAATCGGTGGCCGTCAGAACGCCCGTGCAGATTTGTGTACCATCCGCAAACCGAACGTATTCGCCATTGGCGGTTGATCCGCGTTCAACGACCGCGCCGGTTGGCACCCCGGCGGTTTCTGACACAGAGCCCAGCAGGTTTCCGGGGCAGTAGCCATAGTCGGCCCGCATCAGGCGACCTGCGGTGATGTCTTCGGCATCGTTTTGAATGGCAGAGCCAAAGGCTGTTCCGGTGGCGGGGTCAAAGCTCAGCGCCTCGGTCCAGGATCCGCCATCAGCCGAGACTTTGATGGAAAAACCGGTATTGCCAGACAATCCCATTTCCGCATGGCCAACCCAGTTTGACTGGAACAAAAGCGACGCGGTATCCCCTGACGCCGCCTTGTTGATCTTCAACTGGTGACCAGCCCCGTCATGGCTGAGCAACGTCGCAGGCGACCGGATCGAAAGCCGATTGGTGCTATCATACCCGGTTGCGATACCCAACCCGTCCAGGTTTTGGGTCGCGACCTGAGGTTCGGACCAGTCTGCGCCGTCCCAGATCTTCAACCGGTTGGCCTGTTCATCCCAGGCCCGCCAGCCGATTCCCGGGGTCACAAAGTGCCAGGCGTCATCCAACCAGGCCGCAAGGGCGCCCGGCTGCGCGGCCCAATCCCCGGTAGGGTTGGCACCAAGCGCGTGAATCTCGCCCTGTTCCGGCACCGCAGGCGGCACCGAGGCGTTTGTCGACGCTACGCTCAGCTGGACAATCAGGTCCAGAGCACGCAGCGCCTCGTTATGGGTGACGTGTTTCTGGGCCTGCGAAGGTTGCAGGAAAGGTAAATCCAATCTGGGTGAGTTTTGTGACACGGGTGGCGTCCTCCTGTAGCTGTCGGTCCGACTATTGCATTGCGCGCCACATTGCCGTGCCCAGGATGAATCCGGTCTGATCTGACCGAACGTTCGAATAATCATTTGCTAACGTTTGGAGGATTCCATGGGGCGTAGCCAAAGGTCAGGATTCAACGAAAAAGGGCAGCCGAAGCTGCCCTTAAGTTTACCAATCACCGCTAAAGGTTAGCTGCGGGCGTACACATCCTCGTACCGGATGATGTCGTCCTCACCCAGATAAGACCCGGTCTGGACCTCGATCAGAACCATCGGCACCTTGCCCGGATTCTCCATCCGATGAACGGCGCCGAGCGGGATGTAGACAGATTGGTTTTCAGAGATCAGGCGCACATCTTCGTCGATCGTAACTTTTGCCGTGCCCTGAACAACGATCCAGTGTTCAGACCGGTGGTGATGGGATTGCAGGCTTAGTGAGGCGCCGGGGTGAACGTGTATGCGTTTGACCTGGAACCGATCCCCGATGACCAGGCTTTCGAACCAGCCCCAAGGGCGATGATCGACCGGCAGCGATTCCGCTTGTTTGGCGCCTTTGGCCTTCAGGGCCGCAACCGCCTGTTTGACGTCCTGAGCCTTGTCCATGCTGGCCACCAAAACCGCATCGGGCATGGCGACCGCAATCATGTTTTCCAGACCCATCGCAACAACTTCTTGCGTGGGGGTTTCTGAACGCACCAATACGTTCCGGCAGTCAATGGTGGTAACCTGGCCCGTAGTGGCAACGCCATCGGCGTCTGGATTGCTCAGCTCTTGAACTGCCGACCAGCTGCCGACATCCGACCAGCCCGACGCATAGGGTACGACGCTCAGATTGCGGGCTTTCTCCATGACCGCGTAGTCGATCGAGATATCCTCGACCGTGCCCCAGGCTTGGGGGTCGAGGCGCAGAAACCCGAGGTCGGCCTTTGCCTCACGGACGGCCTTGCCGACCGGGTCCAGCAGTGCGGACGCATGTTCTTTGAATGCAGCGATTATGTCTTTGACCGCGAAAAGAAATATCCCCGAATTCCAAAGATAGCTGCCATCGGCGATCATGGCTTGGGCATTCTGCAGATCAGGCTTTTCGACAAAACGGTCCAGCGCAATGGCGGTGTTGCCCGTATCTGGGGCATGGCTGAGCTTGAGATATCCATAGCCGGTTTCCGGCCGGTCCGGAGTGATCCCGAAAGTGACGAGATCCCCACTATCCGAAATCGCGCGCGCGCCTTCGGTAACTGCCTGATGAAAAGCAGCTTTGTCCGGGATGACATGGTCCGATGGGGCGACAAGCATGATCGCATCCGGGTTGCTGGCGGCCAGATACAACGCGGCGGCCAGAACCGCTGGTGCTGTGTTGCGCCCTTCGGGTTCGATCAGAATGGGGCCCGGATCTATGCCAATCGCGCCCAGTTGTTCCGGAACCACAAAACGGAATGCATCATTGGTAAGGATCAGCGGCTTGGCATAAGGCGCGTCCTTGGGTCCCTGCATTCGTTCAGCACAATCCTGAAGCAGGCTTGAATCACCGATCAGAGGGACGAACTGCTTGGGGTAACTTTTGCGCGACAGGGGCCACAGTCGGGTGCCGGACCCTCCGCAGAGTATGATGGGATGGATGGTGGTCATTGCGGCTTGCCTCGAAGGTTCTTGGACTTTGTCACTTTAGAAACGACATGCTGAAGGTTGCGGGCGCTATTGAGCGGCCTTCCCGGCGGCGACTATCTCGTTCAGATATTGGCTCAGGTCATCACGCAGATCGCTACGGGCCAGCGCAAAGGCAACAGTTGCCTGGAGGAACCCGGCTTTCGAGCCGCAATCAAATCGCTGGCCGTCGAATTTATAGCCAAACACGGGCACACCGTTACAGATGTCTTCTGCGATAGCATCGGTCAGCTGAATCTCACCGCCACTGCCCGTTTTCTTTTGGTTGAGATTGTACAGCACTGACGGCCCCAGAATATACCGACCGATAACGGCTAGGTTCGAGGGGGCTTCTTCCGGCTTGGGCTTTTCAACCATTCCTCTGGCGCGAACCACTGAGCCGACGTTTTCGCCTACATCGAGAACGCCATAGGAACTGGTTTTTTCGTTTGGCACTTCCATCGTTGCGACCATATTGCCGCCGGTTTCCTCATAGGCTTCGACCATCTGCTGCAGACAGGGTTTATCAGCAGCAATGACGTCATCAGGCAACATTACTGCAAATGGCTCGTCGCCGATCAGACGGCGGGCACACCAGACTGCGTGGCCCAGACCAAGCGCCTTGTGCTGGCGGATATAGGCGATGGCGCCGCTTTCCATATTCGTTGCATTCAGCGCTTCAAGCAGGTCATCCTTGCCCTTGGCCTTGAGCTCCTGTTCCAGAACGAGGTTGTGATCAAAGTAATCTTCCAGCGCAGATTTGCCACGCGAAGTTACAAAGATGAATTCGGTAATACCTGCGGCGCGGGCTTCGTCGATTGCGTATTGAACCAAAGGACGGTCAACCAGTGTCATGATCTCTTTGGGGACGGATTTTGTCGCTGGGAGAAAACGCGTGCCCAATCCCGCAACGGGGAAAATCGCCTTGGTGACCTTGCGTACCATGTTACCTCTCAAATTCAATTCTTGCCCGACCGCGTAGGGCAGGCCGGGGTTTCCTATTAGGCTGCGCAGTCAGAACAATCAATGACATCGCGGCCGCAGTCTAAAATCTGACAGGAAGGTGCCATCGGGGGTAGGGGAAGTCAAAACGAACCGCCGTTTGATGCCTTTGAAACCCGTCATTTACCGGTGTTTTGTTGTACAATCCGGCCCTTCGCCCATTCATTGGCAAGAATACGCCAAGAATCGTCATGAAGTCGTGCAAAGCCGAACCTGTCCCCGAGGCTGTTCATGCGGCCTCGGGGACAGGGGATTTAAGTGTTCGCCAGGATTGTCTCAAGCGGATCATGCTCGGCCACGAAATGGTTCGGTGCGACCTCGTTGAGCTGTGGAACATAATCGTTCTGACCGGCCGATAGCCGGCTGGGCAAAAACCTGAGCGCCGCTTTCGGGTCCATCGGCGAAGGCAGCTCTCCCGGCAATTTGAGGCGCTGGCGTTGCCGTTCCACATCCGGATCGGGGATCGGGACCGCCGAGATCAGCGATTTGGTATAGGGGTGCAGAGGCTGCGAACAGATCACCTCTCCATCTCCCAATTCGACGATGCGCCCCAGATACAGTACCATGATCCGGTTTGACACTGTCCGTACCACGGACAGGTCGTGGCTGATGAAAATCATCGACAGCCCGAATTCCTGCTGCAGCTCTTTCAAAAGCTCTACGATCTGGGCCTGGATCGACACGTCCAGAGCCGAGACCGCCTCGTCACAAATGATCAGCTTGGGCTTGTTGATCATCGCCCGCGCGATCCCGACACGCTGGTTCTGCCCACCGGACAGCTCGTGCGGATAGCGGTTGATCATGTTGGCCTGCAGGCCGACCCGCTCCATCATTTCGCCGACCATTTTCTTGCGCTCACGCTCTGTCAGATCCGGGCGATAGGTTTTCAGCGGTTCAGCGATAGAGGCCGAGATAGTCATCCGCGGATCGAGGCTGGCCAGCGGATCCTGGAACACAATCTGCAGGTCCTTGCGGTACTTGTTCAGCTCGGCCCGCTTTAGCCCGACAATCGGATGGCCCAGCCAGCTGACATTGCCACCGCTGGGTTCGATCAGCTGCAGAACCGCCCGCGCCAGTGTGGATTTGCCACAGCCGGATTCACCCACAACGCCCAGCGTCTCGCCCTTACGGATGTCAAAGCTGACGCCGTCCACGGCCTTCAGCGGTACCTTGCGCCCGAACAACCCGCCCGACACGTGGATCGGGAAATGCACTTTCACGTCATCGACCCTAAGCAAAGGTGCGTCGGTTTCTTCCAGAGCTTTTGGCGCGTCACCGGCATCAATGCGCGGCATCGCTTCAAGCAGGGTGCGGGTGTATTCATGCTGCGGCGCGCGGAAGATCTCGCGTGTGTCCCCGGCCTCAACAAACTGACCCAGACGCATGACCTGAATGCGGTCACACATCCGTGCCACCACGCCCATGTCATGCGTGATCAGCGCAATGGCAGTGCCTTCGTCTTTTTGCAGGTGCACCATCAAGTCCAGGATGTCGGCCTGGACCGTCACATCCAGCGCCGTGGTCGGTTCATCGGCGATCAGCAGCTTTGGGTTGCACAACATTGACATGGCGATCATGACACGCTGGCGCATGCCCCCCGACAATTCGTGCGGGTATTGATCCAGACGACGGTTCGCCTCGGGGATGCGGACCCGGTCCAACCACTCCAGACAGCGCGCCCGAGCGGCCGCACCCTGCAACCCTTCGTGAACCTGCAGAACCTCACGCATTTGTTGCCCGACCCTCAGATGCGGGGTCAGGGCTGTCAGCGGATCCTGAAAGATCATGCCGACGTCATCGCCCCGGATCTGGTTCAGCTTGTTGATAGGCAGATTCAGGATTTCCTTGCCGTTCAGCGTGGCCGAACCGATTGCACGACCCGCTGAAGGCAACAGCCCCATTGCGGCCATGAAAGTCTGGCTTTTACCGGACCCGCTTTCGCCCACAATACCAAGGCATTCGCCCGGATTAATGTCAAAGCTGATGCCTTTGACGGCCTCGACCACACCATCGGGGGTGTCGAACTGGACGCTTAGGTCCTTAACAGAGAACAAGCTCATATCAGCGATCCTTTGGGTCCAGAGCGTCACGCAGCCCATCGCCGATGAAGAACATCGTGATGATAATGGCGACATAGAATGTCAGAGGGAACATCAGCTGCCAGAGGGTTCCGTACCCCATTGTGCCTGCCCCTTCAGCGATCAGACGGCCTAGCGAGGTATAGGGCTCCGAGATGCCAAGTCCGAGGAACGAGATAAAGCTTTCGGTCAGGATCATCTCGGGCACCAGAAGCGAAGCATAGACGATTACCACGCCCAGCAGGTTGGGCAGGATATGGCGATACATGATGGTGAATTCGCTGACACCGGCGGCACGCGCGGCCTCGATGAATTCGCGGTTTTTCAGGGCCAGAGTCTGCCCTCTGACGATCCGTGACATGGTCAACCAACCAACCGCGCCCAACGCGATGAACAGGGTAAAGAACGACCGACCGGCCACCACAAGCAACAGAATGATGATCAGAGTCGTCGGAATGGCCAGAAGGATATCGACGAACCGCATCATCGCGCCGTCAAGGCGCCCGCCAATATACCCGGCGGCGATGCCATAGCAGGTGCCAACAATCAACGCGGTGGCCGCCCCGACGAGCCCCACCAACAACGATGTTGTTGTGGCCTGAATGACCCGGCTGTAAAGGTCGCGCCCCAGATCGTCGACGCCAAAGAAGTGCCCGGTCTCGATCGACGGCATTCCCATGCCACGGATGTCACCCATAACGTTCCAATCGATTTCCTCATTGCTCCAAACGGCGAAATAGGGGCCGAAGATTGTGAACAGAACGATCATCAGCAATATGAATACGCTCGCCATTGCGGCTTTGTTGCGGACAAACCGCATCCGCGCATCCTGCCAAAGGGAACGCCCCTGAACGGCCGTGAAATCGGTGATGTCCTCGGCCAGATGGGCGGCTTTTTGTGATTTTCCTAGCATTTTGTGCCCCTCAGTACCGGATTTTCGGATCGAACCAGGCATATGCCAGGTCGGTCAGCAGGTTCACGATCACTGTCAGCGTGCCGTACAGGATCGTGACCCCCAGCAGCACCGCATAGTCACGCGACAGGGCCGAGCCGACATAAGCCTGCCCCAGACCACCGGTCGAGAAATAGATGTCGACGAAAACCGACCCGGTCAGAACATAGACAAAGACCGGCCCCAAATAGGACACCACCGGCAGCAGCGTGGGCTTCAACGCATGGCGCCAGATTACGGTCCTGGTAGGCAAACCCTTGGCCCGGGCCGTGCGGATGAAGTTCGAGTTCAGAACTTCCAGCATCGACGAACGGGTAATCCGCGCGATCGACCCCATATAGGAGGTGGCCAATGCGATGACAGGCATGATCAGGTATTGCCACTGACCGCCGTTCCAGCCACCACCCGGCAACCATCCCAGCCACAAAGTGAAGGTCAGGATCAGGATCGGGCCCATGATGAAGTTCGGCAGAGCCTGCGCAGCGATACCCAGACCTACGGCAAAATAGTCGATCCAGCTGTTGTGTCGGATGGCTGCGGCGATCCCAAGGCCAATACCTACGACACTTGCCAGCAGGAATGACAATGACCCGTAAGTCAGCGAGATCGGGAAGCCTTGCGAAATGATATCATTGACGTCCCGGTCCTTGAACTTGAAGGACGGGCCGAAATCGAAATGCACGACAATGTTGTACAGATAGTCCCAAAGCTGTTTCCACAGCGGCTGGTCCAGACCATAGCGCGCCTCGATATTGGCCAGTACCTGCGGCGGCAATGGCCGTTCCGAGGTAAACGGCCCGCCGGGCGCGTAGTGCATCAGAAAGAAACAGGCAACGATCAGCAACAGGATCGTTGGAACGGCGATCAGCAATCGCCGGATGATATAGGCAAGCATTTCATGCCCCCATTATTGGCTTTGCCCCGGGGTGATCCTCGGGGCAAAGCGTGGTCTAAGGAAGGTTATTCGGCGATCTTGTAGAGGTTCTTGGAGTACCAGTTCTGCTCTACGTTCTTGACCGGCCAGTTGCCGACATCGCTGTCCATCATGTAGACGCCAGCATAGTGATAGATCGGGATAACCGGAGTCTCTTGTGCAATGATCCGCTCAACCTCGGTATACAGTGGTGCTGCGTCATCTGCTGTCTTGGCCTGGGTCAGCAAATCGTCAACCTTGGAGTTGTTGTACTTGCCGTCGTTATAGCCGGAATCCGATTGCAACAGGTCCAGGAAGGTCGAGGCTTCGTTATAGTCGCCACACCAGGCGCCACGGGCCAGATCGAAGTTCTGGTTGCCGCGCTCTTCCAGGAACACTTTCCATTCCATATTGGCCAACTCGACCTGTACGCCCAGTTTCTGTTTCCACATCTGGCTCAGTGCCACTGCGACTTTCTTATGGGCCTCTGATGTGTTGTAGACCATGTCAAAGCTCAGCGGGTTGTCGGGGCCAAATCCGGCCTCGGCCAGCAGCTCCTTGGCCAGCTCGTCACGCTCGGCTTGCGTCATTGAAGCCATTTCGACTTCAGGGACGGTGAACCCGGCGGTTGCTTCGGGTGCGAACGTATATGCGGGCGGCTCACCACCGGCTTTGACGTTCTTGGTGATGATGTCGCGGTCAACTGCAAGAGACAGGGCTTGACGTACATTTGGGTTCTTGAATTCTTCCGGTCCGCTGTCAGACAGGTTGAATGTATAGTAATAGTTGCACAGGCGCGGGAAGCTGATGGCCTCTTCGGGGTGCTCTTTCTGTAGGCGCGGGAACTGACCAGCAGGTACTTCGGTTCGGTCCAGCTCGCCTGCGAGGTAACGGGTCAGGGCTACGTTTTCGTCGTTGATGACAAGGGCCACGACTTTTTCGACAATCGTATTGTCGTTATCCCAATACATCTCGTTGCGCTCACGGACCGAGCGTTCCTGTGGCAGGTGTTCGGTCAGAACATAGGCGCCATTCGAGACGATGTTTTCCGGCTTAGTCCAGGCGTCGCCGAACTCTTCGATCACCTTCTGCGGGGCAGGGAAGGTGGTGGAATGGGTGGTCATTTGCGCGAAATAAGGCAGTGCTGCGCTCAGCTTGACCTCAAGTGTGTGGTCGTCGATGGCGGTTACGCCCAGTTCGTCCACCGGCTTCTCACCAGCAATGATTTCGGCCGCATTTTCGATCGACATCAGTTCCATGAACCACGCATAGGGCGAGGACAGAGCGGGATCGACGGCACGTTTCCATGCAAAGACGAAATCGCCTGCCGTGACCGGATCACCATTGGACCATTTGGCGTTATCACGCAGTGTAAATGTGTAAACGTCCTTGGTATCGTTTGTGGTATAGCCGGTTGCGACGCCGGGCACCAAATTGCCGTCTTCGTCCTGGTTCATCAGGCCTTCGAACAGGTCGCGGACAATTTCCGCACCGGTAACGTCTTCAACAACCTGCGGGTCAACCGAACTGTGCTCATCCAGAACGCGATAGGTGAAGGTTTGATCATCCGCCAGCGCCTCGCCGGTTTCGGGATGGGTGCCGGCGGCAAATGCAGCGCCGGTGATCATGGTCGAGGTCAGTAGCCCCGCCAGAGATGTCCGAATGTATTTGTTCATATCTTTCTACTCCCATTTGTGTGGTGGCAAGGTACGCACATCCGTTCAGGATGGTCGCTGACCACCATGATTGTCCGACTCAGATAGACCGGGACTTGTTCGAATTTTGCTTTTTCAGATCGCAATGAACACCGCGTCGCAGTCTTTCGGTTTGCTGTCGGAAACGTAGTTGCGAAAGTCGCCTTTCACTGATGCAGAACGTGGCACTATTTCAAAAAAGGTTAAAGCCTTTGCGTGCAAAATGGCCAGGTGCGGCCGAAATCTAAAAAATTCCATGGGAGAATGGAAATATTATAATGATACGCGATGGTTTCTTGACATTTTTGTGAAGCTCTTGAGTAAGCGGTTGAGCGTTGACGCAAGGTCCGCTTTTGCGGCTTTCCAAAAATTGGCGCGAATCGCTATTGGGTCAGTGCTCGGACCATATGGGTCTGAGGAAAGCATGTGGCGGACTGATTGGTGGCCTCTTGCCAGCGCCCGATAGAACGGCGTGTTCGAAAGCCCGGCAGGCCGTCAGCGCCGCCGACGTCATGGCCCATCTGTTCCAATGCGCGCTGCATGGCTGCTATATCCGATCGGTAAAGACCGCCGACTTTGTCCCACCGGCCGCGGAAATCCTGGACGCCATATTCTATCCTATCCCCAACATGGCCGACGAACAGGGCGTAGAGATCGCTTTTGTTGTATTCTTTCAGGACATAAAAATTGGGGGTGACAATGAAGGCCGGGCCATTGCGCCCGGCGGGCATCATCAAAAACCCTTGCCCCTGCATTTCTTGTTTTGGAAACGGCTTGCCAGATACACGGGTGATCCCTAACCCGGCCCAGTCGCGAATAGGACGGCCCTGATCCGGCCCTTCAAGGGTGCAGGAAACCGAAGACGGGACAGTTACTTCGAACCCCCAATCACGACCCGAGACCCAGCCATGTTGGTCGAGGTAGTTTCCGATCGATGAAATTGTGTCCTCGGCCGAGGTCCAGATATCCGCGCGCCCGTCGCCATTTCCATCGGCCGCATAAGTCAGGTAGTTCGATGGCATGAACTGCGGTTGCCCAAGCGCACCGGCCCAACTGCTTTTCATTTGATCCGGCGGTATGTGGCCAGCCTCGGCAATCTTGAGCGCGGCGATAAGCTCTGACGTGAAATATTCTGAGCGGGTGCTCATGAAACCTTTGGTGCCCAGAACCTGAAACGCATTATGCCGGATAGCCACCTGCCCATATCCGCTTTCGCGGCCCCAGATCGCCAGAATGACGCGCGCTGGTACACCGGTATCGGATTCTACCTGTTTCAGTGTCGTGTGATAGCGCCGGGCCATCTTGCGTCCGACAGAAGTGGCCCCCTGAACCGAACCAGCGTTGAAATAGCGCCCGGGTGATCCGAACTCGGCCTGCTTTTGTTCCTTGGGAACCGCTGTTGCCGTACCCGGAGGAACCAGGTCTGGCAGTTTCCAGTTCAGCGTGACGCCGTTGAAGGCCCCGTTCATCGTGCGCTTTGAAACGCCCTCGGATTTCGCCCGCGCCCAGACCGTGTGTTTCAGCCATGACTGAAACTGAGCCTCGATCGCCGCACGATCCTGTGCTGTCGCACTTGTCGACAGGTAGCAAAGTCCAAGAGTAAGGATTAACCAACGCATTATCCTATGATCTCACCTGCGATCTGCTTTAAGTCAACCTACCAGAATGGCGTTTCTGC
The DNA here is from genome assembly GCF_059610505.1 of Ruegeria sp. CDSC079. NCBI lineage: Bacteria > Pseudomonadati > Pseudomonadota > Alphaproteobacteria > Rhodobacterales > Roseobacteraceae > Ruegeria > Ruegeria sp. CDSC079. Next base: position 159,447 of record NZ_JBXWNT010000003.1, on the reverse strand, counting down.
CGCTGTGATCGGGGTGGCAAGATCAAATCTCGGGAAACTGGCAGAGCTGCGTAAAAATCCTTGTGAATTTTCAGGACTCTGCCGATAGTTGTCCCAATCAATTTTGAAATGAGGATGAACAGGCGTGACATATTCCAGACCGTCTTTTGCATCCTTGGTTGTCTTGTCTGCCGCTATCGCAGGTCTTGGCTTTGTGCCGGTTGCCGAAGCCAGCAACAATTTCTTGGACCCTCAGGGACCCGTCGCCGCCCTTCAGAAAAGCCACCTTTTACGGGCAACTGTTCTGATACTGGTCGCAGTTGTTCCGGTTCTGATCCTGGTGCCTTTGATTGCCATACGGTATCGAAGGCGAAAGGAGGGGCAGGCAGACTATCGACCGGAATGGGATTTTTCCGCCCGGTTGGAATTTCTCATGTGGGGTATCCCGGTTGTTATTGTGGCCATCCTTTCATTCTATTTGTGGAAAGCCACCCACCGGCTGGACCCTTACGAGACCTCATTCGGAGAAGAACCGGCGCTGAAAGTGCAGGTTGTTGGTCTCGACTGGAAGTGGCTGTTCATCTACCCCGATCTTGGCATCGCCAGCGTCGGTGAGATGGGGCTCCCGGTCAACCAACAGGTGGCTGTCACACTGACAACAGATACGGTGATGCAGTCCTTTATGATCCCGGCACTGGCCGGGCAAATCTATGCCATGCCGGGGATGACGACCAAACTGCACCTTGTCGCCGATAGGCCCGAAACTATGCAGGGCGAGAACACGCAATATAACGGGCGTGGCTTTACCAAGCAGAAATTCAAAGCCATTGCCATGGCGCCTCAGGAGTTCAATGAATGGGCCGAGAATGTCCAGGCAAACGGGGTTCCGTTGAGCGCTGAAACATACCGAACGCTTGCCATGCGAACGGACCGGGACGAGGTGCAGGCCATGTTGGGCACTGATCAGATGCCGACTGATGCGCTGTATTTCACGCTAGCCGATGGTGATCTGTTTCAGTCGATCCTGCACCGCTATCACGGGGCAACACCCTTGCCTGCCGATCAGCAACCGGGCACTGCCGAATATGGTCAGGAGAAAACACAATGACCGATGTCGAGACTGGTTTTTTCGGCCGTCTAAACTGGGATGCTTTTCCGATCACCGGGTTGATCCAGTCGCCCAACGCGAATGAGATCGTGGCAAATGCCGCGGCTGGGATTGTGATTGTAGGTGTCATTGCCGTTGTGGGGCTGCTGACATGGTTTCGTCTGTGGGGGCCGCTGTGGCGTGACTGGCTGACCAGCGCCGACCACAAGAAGATCGGCATCATGTATATCGTCTTTGCCATCGTGATGCTGGCGCGGGGGGTTCTGGAAGGCGTTGTCATGCGCGCCCAGCAAGCCGCTGGCCCGGGCGAAGGCTTTCTGGAAGCCGAGCATTTCGCCGAGCTTTTCAGTACCCATGGCACGATCATGATCTTCTTTGTGGCCGTTCCGTTTGTGTTCGGCGCCGCCAATTTCCTGATCCCGCTGATGATCGGCGCCCGCGACGTGGCATTCCCGGTGATGAACCAGATCAGCCTCGGCCTGACCGTGTCCTCGGGCATGATGCTGATGGTTTCCCTGGTGGTCGGAGAGTTCTCGACCGGGGGCTGGACGGCCTACCCTCCCTTTACCGGTGCAGCCTTCAATCCCGGCGTTGGGCCGGATTATTGGATTTGGGCCATCGTCGTTTCGGGAATCGGCACGACGCTGACCGGGATCAACTTTGCCGTTACGATCTACAAGATGCGCGCGCCGGGGATGCAGTTCATGCGCTTGCCGATGTATTGCTGGACGATCATCTGCAGCTCGATCCTGATTGTCTTTGCCATGCCGCCGCTGGGTGTTGCGGCGCTGATGCTGGCCGCAGACCGGTACCTGGATTTCCACTTTTTCACCAATGACCTAGGCGGCAACATGATGAACTATGCCAACCTGTTTTGGCTGTTCGGTCACCCCGAGGTCTATCTGTTGGTCCTGCCCGCCTATGGTATCTATTCCGAGGTGTTTGCGACTTTCTCGGCCAAGCGCCTGTACGGGTATAATTCTCTGGTCATTGCCACGATGTCGATTGCGGTGCTGTCCTTCACGGTCTGGCTGCACCACTTTTTCACTATGGGCCAAAGCGCGCTGATCAATGCGGTGTTTGGGATTGCCACGATGCTGATCGCCATACCGACTGGCGTGAAAGTCTATGATTGGATGGCCACGCTGTTTCGCGGGCGTATCCGGTTCTCGGTCCCGATGCTCTATGGGTTGTCTTTCCTGATGCTGTTCGTGATCGGAGGGTTGTCGGGCGTCATCCTGGCCAATCCGACCATCGACTATCAGGTGCATAACACCCTGTTCCTGGTCGCGCATTTTCACAATGTGCTGTTGCCTGGCGTCCTGTTTGGCCTGCTTGCGGGATACAACTATTGGTTCCCCAAAGCCTTTGGTTTCCGCCTGAATGAAGGCTGGGGACGGATATCTGTCGCGTTGTGGACCGTTGGGTTTATGTTGACCTTCCTGCCGCTTTATTTTGTCGGCCTGATGGGGATGCCGCGTCGATCTTACAGTTGGGAAGATCCCAGCTTTCACCCCTATATGATCGTCGCCGTGCTTGGGTCTCTGGTCATTCTCGCAGCGCTTCTGTCGATCATTGTCCAGCTGTGGGTCAGCATTCGAGACCGGGAAAAAACCCGCGTGCCGGTTGGCGACCCTTGGGATGGGCGCACGCTGGAATGGTCGATACCGGCACCGCCTCCGCCGTATAACTTTGCAATCATTCCTGACGTGACCGACCGGGATGATTTTGCCGCCGCGAAAGAGCGCGGCAACGCCTATCCGTCCCCCGAGGCCTACGAAGACATCCTCTTGCCGCGCAATACGGCGATTGGGTTCGGTCTGTGTGTGCTCAGCGGTATCTGGATGTTCGCGCTGGTCTGGTGGATTTGGTGGCTGGCTATCGCGACGACTGCAGCGATGTTGGCAGCCTTCATAGCCTGGACGTTCAGAACCGACACTGAAGAGGTCATCCCGGCAGAGCAGGTCCGCAAAGAGCACGAAGCCTGGCTTGATCTTGTGCGCACATCGGTTGCGGTGAACCGGGATCATGAATGCGCGCCCGAGAACCGCGGCCTGGCTCGTCCCGATCTGGAGGCCACTACATGAAACGCGCGCCGACACACAGCTATCCGGGCCTAAACTTGGGCCGACGGCATCCGGGTGCCGACAAGGCCAGCGAAGTGGTCACTTTTGGGTTCTGGGTCTTTCTGATGAGCGATCTGGTCTATTTCGGCCTGATGTTCGCGATCTATATCACCATGATCGACGCGCAGGCGGGTGGGCCCGGTCCGCATGAGCTGTTCGACCTGACCAGCATTTTTGCCCAGACCCTGATCCTGTTGACCAGCAGCCTTACGGTGGGCCTTGCGATGCTGGCGTTGAAATACAACCTGCCACGGCCCCGTATCGTGCTTTGGTTCGCGGTAACTCTGGTTCTGGGCCTCAGCTTTCTGGTACTTGAGATACGTGACTTTCTGGCTATGGCGGAAAAGGGTGGCATTCCACAGCGCAGCGGGTTTCTGTCAGCGTTTTACGGGCTAGTGCCGCTGCACGGGCTGCATGTTGCTGCGGGGTGCCTTTGGTTGATCGTTCTGGGTATTCAGCTGCGTGTGTTTGGTCTAACCGACGTTCTGATGTCACGGGTGGTTCGTCTGGCCCTGTTCTGGCATTTTCTCGACCTCATCTGGATCGGCATAATCACGATCGTCTATTTCGGAGGGCTGACCTATGGATAGGCGCAGCGAAATGCACCGACGTGAACGCCGCCGATATGTGATTGGTTATGGCGGATCGCTGCTGCTGACACTGGCGGTCTTTACCATTGCCTATACGTTCGGGATCGAGACCAAGGGTGTTTATTTGTCGATCGGTTTGTTGGGGCTTGCGCAGCTGATTGTTCAACTGGTGTATTTCCTGCATATCGACCGTCGACGCAGCAGCCGCGAGGACCTGGACCTAGTCCTGTTTTCCACGATGGTTCTATTGATCATCATTGTTGGGACGGTCTGGATAATGGGGAATCTGGCGGTGCGGATGCATACTTATCCGATGTAGGTTCGGCTGCACCGGATCAGCGCATCGCCATCAGCCCAAGCCACAGCGCGCCCCAACACAGCAAGAGGCTCAGCACGATATTGCCCGCCGCCGTAGCGATTGTGCGTTCGCGCCGCAGTTCCAGGGACTGGTAGGCAAAGCTGGAGAAAGTGGTGAAGCCGCCACAAAAGCCGAACACCAGGCGCTGTTCCTCCAGGCTGACGCCCGTCGGTCCGCCCAGATACCCGACCCAAAGCCCAAGCAACAGACTGCCAAAGACGTTCACGATCAGCGTTGCAACGGGCAGGTCATGGCGAATTCGAATGGCGATCCAGTGCCGCAGAACCGCGCCCAGACCGCCGCCTAAACCAAACATTGCATGCAGATAGAGATCGCTCACTCTGACCACCTCCGCGGGGAAAAGCGACGCCCGGCGGTTTCACCCAAAATCGCCGCAAAAAGACCCGCCACAATTTCCAAACCCGCTGCGGTTAGGGCAAGCCCGAAACTGACCTCTGCCAGACGTTCCAATTCCGCAACAAATGAGGAAAACGTAGATAACCCGCCACAAAACCCAACCGCGCCCAGATGCAGGACGTGCGCATGTACCCGGTGTCGGATGGCGTATAACCAGCCAAGCACAAAGCATGCGGCTATATTGATGCCAAAGGTCTCGGTCAGGATCGGCAGGCCCGAGATCCCGAGCGACAACGCTTCTCTGACCAGTGACCCAGTCGCGCCACCCGTGAAAACGGCGCAGAACATGAGAGCCGTGGCCCATGCTGTTTGCGATTTTTTCACAGCCAATGATCCTGCCCGCGTTGCCCTGCCATCCGGGATACCGATTGGCGCGGCCGGGATCAACTGCGCATGGCGGATCACAAGTTTCACCATTTACGTGATTTCGGGCGTAAAGGCTTGCGTATAATCGCGAATTTGTTTCACGTTGACACAGGGTACCGCCATATTGGGAGAGCACGAATGATTGTACGCAGACTCTATTACGTATTGAGCCTTGTGTGTCTGCCATTGACAGTTTTGGCTGGGTTTTTCTGGCCACCGGCTCATTGGTTTCTTATTGTTCTAATCCCATACGCGGTGACCGGTCTCTATGATCTACTGACCACCAGACATAACGTACTGAATAACTACCCGGTTCTGGGACATTTCCGGTATATGCTGGAATTCGTCAGCCCAGAGATACGGCAATATTTTGTTGAAACCAACGAAAACGGCCGTCCCTATAACCGCATCATTCGCAGTCTGGTTTATTCCCGTGCCAAAGGGCAGGTTGATACCCAGGCATTTGGAACCCAATACGACATCCAAACCGTTGGATACCACAGGGCCAATCACTCGCTTGCGCCCAAACATGTGCCGGAAAGCGAAGAACGGGTGATGTTGGGCGGGCCGCAATGTTCCCAACCCTATAGTGCCTCGCGCCTGAACGTTTCAGCGATGAGCTTTGGTGCCCTCAGCGCCAATGCAATCCGAGCGTTGAATGGTGGGGCAAAGGATGGAGGTTTTGCGCATAATACGGGTGAGGGTGGTCTGTCGCCGCACCATCTGGCCGAAGGTGGGGATATCATCTGGCAGATTGGCACTGGGTATTTCGGATGCCGCGCACCGGATGGCGGGTTCGACAAAGACAAATTCACCGAAAGAGCCAGGAACGAGGTCGTCAAGGCGATTGAAATCAAGCTGTCGCAAGGGGCCAAGCCCTCGCACGGGGGGGTGTTGCCTGCGGCCAAGGTGGATGAAGAGATTGCGCAGATACGCGGTGTTCCCCTGCATCAGGACGTGATCTCTCCGCCAATTCATTCCGCATTTGACGGACCTACCGGCTTGATGAATTTCGTTCAAAATCTGCGCGAGATGTCGGGTGGCAAACCTATTGGGTTTAAGTTGTGCATTGGTCGTCCGTCCGAGTTCTTAGCGATATGCAAAGCCATGCTGGAAACAGACATCCTGCCTGATTTTATCACCATTGATGGTGCCGAAGGCGGCACGGGCGCGGCCCCTGTAGAATTCACCAACCGGTTGGGCATGCCTTTGAACGAGGCGTTGATTTTCGTGAATAACTGTCTGCGCGGTGTGGATTTGCGCGATAAGATCCGCATAATTTGCTCGGGCAAAGTCGCCACAGGCTATGACATCATCGAGAAATGCGCGCTCGGGGCCGATATGTGTAATGCGGCAAGGGCAATGATGTTTGCAGTGGGATGCATTCAGGCGCTTCACTGCAACACAAACCGATGCCCGTCCGGCGTGGCCACACAGGATCCGGTCCGAGGCCGCGCTGTGAATGTTCCGCAAAAAAGACAACGGGTACATCGCTATCACGACGCGACTTTAGAGAGCTTTCGCGAGCTGCTGGGCGCCATGGGCAAGGAAAAGGTCTCCGAACTTCACCCTTCGGACATCCTTCGGCGTACTGCAGATGAAAGAGATCGCTCTTATGCTGAACTCTATTTGCATCTTGAAGAAGGCGCTTTGCTGAAGGCTCCGCTTCCGGATGAATATGCAGAGGACTGGAATCGCGCATCGGCGGATCATTTCTGATTTTTTTGTGTGCATTGCCAAGGATTGATGTTTTTGGTTCGTCTTACCCATTGTGATGCGCATGAAAACATCGGATGAGAATCTGGCAAAGGCCGCTGCTGCAGGGGACGCTGATGCGTTTGCCACGCTATTGGCACGCCACTACGACAGGGTCTTTCGGTTGGCTTTTCGACTGACAGGACGCGCGGATCAGGCCGAAGATCTGACGCAGGATATATGCGCCGCCTTGCCGTCAAAGATCGTAGGTTTTCGTGCCGAAGCCCGGTTTACGACATGGTTGTACCGTGTTGTTGTCAATGCAGCCGAGGATGCACGCCGTCGCGCGACCCGTCACACAAAGGCGGCCCACGGCTGGGGGGATGTAGAGCAGATGCGCCGGGCCGAGGTGCAGGAAACGGCCGAGGCTGTCGATTGGTTGCAACGGGCCATGCGGTCCCTGCCACAGGACTTGCAAGACACTCTGGCCCTGACCCTCGAGGATGAGATGACTCATGCAGAAGCTGCAGAGGTGCTGGGTGTTTCCGAAGGGACAGTGTCCTGGAGGATGTCAGATATCCGCAAACGGCTGCGAGCCTTGCGGCAAGAGGAATTGGCACAATGACCGATGAACTAGACAAGCTGAAGATGCTGATGGACGCCGCCACGCCGACCCCGGATGCGTCGCGACGGATTGAAAATCTGAGCCAGGCGCAAAAAAAATTCGATAATATCCAAGGATCGACCTCTGCGCGACGTCCCACTGTCAAGCGCGGCCTCATAGCCCGCCTGACAGAAGGAGCGAAAGCCATGTTGAATGCCCTCTCTTATCGCGGTGTCCTGACCGCTACCACCGCAGTTGCTGCTGTGGCTCTGATTGTGATCTTGCCGCAGACGCGCGACGAGGTTGTTGCGCCACTGCCCTGGTCCGAGGACCGCGCCGACGCACGGCAGGAGTCTGACCTATTGGTGGCGGATATGCCCGAGGCCAATCTCGAAGAACCAGTTGTTGAGGCGCCTGTTGTGATTGAAGAAACAATCGAACCTTCCGCCAAGAGGCAGGGGGCCGTTGCGCAGCTGGGGGCTGCGGACCTTTTACAGCGCGCGCCGGCATCGGCGGTCGGGAAATTTGACCTTCAACATGAGACTGTTCCCGCGCCGGAACAGAATACCGAAACTTTCGCCAACGCGGACAGCAACTCGCTGAAGATCACGACGGACGAACCGGTTTCGACTTTTTCGATTGATGTAGATACCGCCTCTTACGCCATTGTTCGGTCGTCTTTGATGAATGGCCATCTGCCGCCCAAGGATGCGGTGCGGGTTGAAGAGATGGTGAACTATTTCCCCTATTCCTACCCGGCGCCTGATGGGGCGGAACCGTTCCGTTCTACGATCACCGTGACACCGACGCCTTGGAATGAGGGGACGCAGCTTGTTCATGTCGGCATCCAAGGGGTCATGCCCCAGATCGAAGACCGTCCTCCATTGAACCTGGTTTTCCTGATCGACACATCGGGCTCAATGCAGGATGCTAACAAATTGCCGCTGCTGAAACAGTCTTTCAGGTTGATGCTGTCTGAACTCAGTCCGGAAGATCAGGTTTCGATCGTCACCTATGCGGGAAGTGCCGGGCAGGTTTTGCCACCGACCGCGGCAGCCGAAAAGACGACCATTCTCTCAGCCCTCGACAGGCTCGAAGCCGGTGGCTCGACAGCGGGGCAGGCCGGGTTGCAGCAAGCCTATCAAGTGGCAGAAGGTATGGCTGCGGACGGTGAGGTGACCCGCGTAATTCTGGCCACCGATGGCGATTTCAATGTGGGTCTGTCAGACCCTGATGCCCTGAAGGATTTTATCGCCCGCAAGCGCGACAGTGGTACATTCCTAAGCGTTCTGGGTTTTGGCCGAGGCAATCTGGACGATACCAGCATGCAGGCTCTGGCCCAGAACGGAAACGGGCAGGCGGCATATATCGATACGCTGGTTGAGGCGCAAAAGGTATTGGTCGATCAACTTACCGGGGCGCTTTTCCCCATCGCCAACGACGTCAAAATCCAGGTCGAATTCAACCCGTCACAGATCGCTGAATACCGACTGATCGGTTATGAAACCCGATCCCTGCAGCGCGAGGACTTTTCAAATGACAAAGTGGATGCTGGTGATATTGGAGCAGGTCACACCGTAACGGCAATCTACGAGGTCACGCCAGTTGGTTCCGATGCGATCAGAAACGGCCCGTTGCGGTATGCTGAACAATCCATATCGGATGATTCAGCGGAAATTGGTTTCTTCAAAATGCGTTACAAGCTTCCTGGTGAAGATCAAAGCAATCTGATGGAGCAGCCTATCTTACCCGGACAAGGGACAGTCACGGATGACATCCGCTTTTCCTATGCGATTGCAGGATTTGGTCAGTTGCTCCGGGGCGGAGAATATCTTGGCGGCTGGTCCTATGCGGATGCCATTGATCTGGCCACGCTGTCCCGAGGTGAGGATTCTTTCGGATATCGGGCTGAAGCTGTCACCTTGATGCGTCTGGCCCAGACGCTGGCTGAGTAAGGTCCGGGCTTGGGAGAAACTAGAATGACCTAGGGTTGTTGGCTGTATGGGCACTAATTCTACGAATGCTCCATTCGACAGCATCCCGCATGGTTTTACCCAGAGCAACGTCAAAGGCAGTAACCAGATCTTCGGTCTGGTTGCTTTTGGCAATTATGTTCTCTTGGAACGAATTCGAAGCGATGATTTTGTCGTCGAACTCGTCCACGATCTTGATATTCATGCGAACTTCGACGCGTACGGTCGAGCTTTCACCATCCTGGTTAACGACAATGCCCTGAAACTCGCGTAGATCGGGAACAATCACATAATCCGGACGAAGCCCCACGGTCGAACGACCCACGGCGGATACCCGTCCACTGTTTTCATAGCTTTCGACCAAAAGCGCCTGGACGATCAGCGGCGCACGATCCACCCATCTGGCACGCGGCAGATATTGAACCTGCAAAGGTGTCGGCTGAACTGCAATTTGATCGGTGTTTACCGCGGCAGTCGCGGTTGGCTCTTGGACCACGATCTGTTTCTGGATGCGTGGCAGCGAAGAAGAAAACGTGCTTTTGGGTGTCAGCAGATAGAGATCATTGGGTTCTGAGGCCTGCCGCAGCGTTTCCAGTCCAGTACACGCCCCCAAAGACGCCAAAACTGCGGTCATAATCAAATGCCTGATCATTGACGATACTCCGATGCTTGGGTCCCAAGAAGGAAACGGGCGGGGTCGCGTTCAACTTTGTCCACCAGTCGATCGAGGCTGATCACCAGTCGTTGGGATTCTTCTATGAAACGCGTGAATTGTGGCAGGCCAACCCGCATGAAATCGGACAGTTGACGGCGATTGTCCTGAACGATGCCGTCGATCGTTCCCAAAAGTTCCGAGGCCGATTTGGACGCGCTGAGGATATCGGCTGAAATATCATCAAGCCTGTCTGTCACTTTCGTCACCGTGGACGCCACTTGGTTGGCGGCATTGCGGACATCATCCATGACGACGCCGATATCTTTGTTGATCACCTCATTGGCCGAGTCAAATGCGCGTTCAGCTGAGGTCAAAGTGCCCTTTGCTGTTTCCATCGCACCAGTGACGGAGCCAAGCGTTTTGTTTGCGTTCACGAAAGTCTCGGAAACCGTGGCCAGCGCGACGCGCCCATCTTCGGTCAGGACCGTAAGGTGGTCTGCCAGGGTCGAGGCCCGTTCGATGAAGGGATGCAGATCCTGCTGCATGATGCGATCTGCTGCGTCAAAAGTATCTTTTGCGCTGTCTAGGGCCGATACAGCCGTGTCGGATGCGGTTTTCAGGCTATTTAATGTATTTGTTCCGGCTTCCAGCGTTGTTTCTGCGGTGTCTGCCAATTTTTCGAGGCGTTTTGAGAAGGCTGAAATTTCTTTAGCTGCGCCACCCAAATCTGAGGACAAGTTTTCGAAATCTGCAAGGGTTTTGTCCAACCTTCCGGTGGCCGAAGATACGTTCTCCAGAATCTGAGATACCTGCTGGCGGTTCTTGTCATCCACCACCTTGTCGATATCCTCGATCAGCGTAATCGCCTTTTCCAACAGTTTAGGGGCACCTTCGAACAAGGACTGGATGGTGCTGCGTTTGCTTTTGATAAGGCTGTCCTGCTCTAGTCGTTTGGCCGATGCCGAACCTCCGGTCAGTTCCACATAGCTGACCCCGGTGACCCCAAGCGATTGTAACTGGGCGACGGTATCCTCGGTCACCGGGATACTTGCGTCTACTTCAATGCGGACGCGCACTTTGGATGGGTGCTCGTCATCCAAGTTAAGGGAGATTACCTGCCCGACTGGCAGTCCGTTGTAACTGACGCCACCTGCCGCAGACAGGCCGGAAACATTGTCGAACAGTACATTGTAATAGGCGTATTGCCGGGAAACCTCGAATTTGGCCAGCCATAGAAAAAAGCCAAACGCACCCAGTATTCCAGCCAGGGTGAATGCACCGATCAGGATATAATTTGCTCGGGTTTCCATGGGTGTTACCTGTCCTGACCCTTTTTTTGTGCTGCGCGCGCCCGGGGGCCGGTGAAATATTCTTGGACCCAAGGATGATCGACTTTGGTCATCTCTTCAATCGGACCATCAACCAGAACACGTTTTTCTGCAAGAACTGCGATCCTGTTGCAAATCGCATAAAGGCTATCCAGATCGTGCGTGACCATAAACACAGTCAGACCCAGCGCTTGCTGGAGCTCGCCAATCAGGTCGTCATAAGCAGCGGCGCCGATGGGATCCAAACCGGCCGTTGGTTCATCAAGAAATACGATCTCAGGGTCCAGCGCCAGCGCGCGCGCCAAAGCGGCACGTTTGCGCATCCCGCCCGACAGTTCGGACGGGAATTTGCCACAGCTCAGCTGCGGCAGTCCGACCAAGCTGATTTTCAAACCGCCAAGCGCCGACATAAGGCTTTCACTAATTCCTGTATGCTCGCGCAGGGGGGCTACGACATTCTGCAACACGGTGAGCGACGAGAAAAGCGCGCCGTCCTGAAAGGCGACGCCCCAGCGGCGTTCGATGCGCCGCCTCTCTTGTTCGGGGCCGTTCAGGACGTCGACGCCCAGAACTTCGATGCTTCCCGCAGCCGGCTTGTTCAGGCCGACGATGGTGCGGAGCAAGACGGATTTGCCCGTGCCCGAGCCGCCGACAATGCCCAGTACTTCGCCCCGCCAGACATCCAAATTCAGATCCTGGTGCACGATCTGCGGTCCGAACCGGTTGGTCAGATTGCGGACCCGTATCACCGCCTCGCGCTGGGTGTCGCCAATCGGCATCTGTTCGCGGGTTACACCGTCCATTTCAGACCCCCAGTACCGAGAAAAAGATCGAGAACATGGCATCCAGTGCGATCACCAAGAAGATCGCCTGGACCACGGACGCGGTGGTTCTTTGCCCAACACTTTGTGCCGATCCTTTAACCTGTAAGGCCTGCCAACAGGCGATGATACCGATGACCAGCGCAAAGAAAGGTGCCTTGATCATACCGATGGCAAATTGCCAGATGCCGGTGTTTTCCTTGAGGCGGGTCACGAACATTCCGGGGCTGACTCCAAGGTCGATCCAGCTCATAAGTCCGCCGCCAATCAAGGCGGCGATATCGGCGATGAACCCTAGGATTGGCAGCATGATCAGCAACGCCACAACGCGTGGAATGACCAGAACCTCGATCGGATCCAGGCCCAGCGTCCGCATGGCATCTATTTCTTCTTGCACCTTCATCGAGCCGATGGAAGCTGTAAAGGCAGATCCCGAGCGACCCGCAACAATGATTGCCGTCAACAAAATGCCCAGCTCACGGAGCACAGAGATCGAGATCAATTCGACCACGAATATCTCGGCCCCGAACTGTTTGAGCTGCGTGGCCCCCTGAAATGCTAGTACAACGCCGATCAGAAAACCCATAAGGGCAACGATCGGAATCGCTTTCAAACCGGTTTCTTCCATCTGCGATACCAGCGCAGCCCGCCGCAGACGCCGCGGCATCAAGATTGTGCGGACCAGCCGATGTAGCGTCAGGCCCAGAAACTCAAGCAACGACAAGCTGTCTTTCCAGCCACCAACTGTACGCTCGCCGACACGTGCCACCCAATCCAGAAAATCTGGCTTTCCGGGATCAGGGGCGGATTCGTCCGGCATGTTGCGGGAAACCGTTTCGATCAGCGCGGAATGCGCGGCGGTTGCACCGTGCAGCTCGACCTGCCCGCCGCTGGACTTCACCTTGCGGACAAGGCTGGCAATCAGCCAAGCCCCGCCAGTGTCGAGTGCCTTAACGCCTGTCAAATCAACTATGACCGTTCCGCCGTTGGGATGGAAATTCGCGAATTCACGCTCAACCATATCCAGCGATTGGGTGTGAAGATCACCCGATATCTGCAGGTGAACCTGATCCGTATCCAGGTCAGTTGTGAATGTAGGCGGGGTCATGGGGGTATCTGATGTGAATCTGCATGGTGCTGCAACGGGTTTTTGTCACGCTTCAAGTATTTAGCCATCAGGCGATGCAAGATGGCATTCATCGCAAGAATGATGGTGTGAGCTTGCAAAAGGCTTGTTTCGGCAACCAGTAGTGTTATTCTTTGCGCAGGTTTTTTGTTTGGTTATTTTGGTTGTGTTCAATGTCTGATCATCACGCGAAGGTAGAAGTCGAAATCGGGTCCGAACGGGGCTTTGGTTACGTCTTCACCGCTGTCTTCTTAATTATCGCTCTTTGGCCTTTGTGGGGCGGAGGGTCGGTGCGCCTGATCCCAATGGTTATCGCTGGGGTTATTCTGGCTTTGACAGTTTTTGCACCCGCTACTCTGAAGGTGCCGAACCGGCTTTGGTTCAAACTCGGCATGCTTTTGGGTGCGATTGTGGCCCCAATCGTTATGTTTTTGGTGTTTATCACTACGTTTGTCCCGTTTGGGCTGGTTACGCGCCTGTTGGGAAAAGACCTGCTGTCACAGAAACTGGACAGTTCATCAGATAGCTACTGGATTGTTCGTGAAGAGCAGCCCGGCAGCATGAAACAGCAATTTTAACAAGGGAGTACCAGGCGTGACATTCGTATCCGAGCTCTGGTCATTTATGAAAGTCAGAAAGAAATTCTGGCTGTTGCCCATTCTGATCGTTTTGGGTGTGTTTGGTGGATTGATCGTGTTGAGCCAAGGCTCGGCGATTGCACCTTTCGTCTACACGTTGTTCTGATCACATGGCATACATTTTAGGTATTTCGGCGCTGTATCACGACAGCGCAGCGGCGTTGCTTTGCGACGGCAAGATCGTTGCGGCCGCGCAGGAAGAGCGTTTTACACGGCGCAAACACGACCCCGGATTTCCGGTAGAAGCCATCAATTACGTGCTGGCCGAATCGGGGGTTGCGCTTGAAGACGTCGACAATGTGGTTTTCTACGACAAACCGTTTCTAAAATTCGAACGGTTGATCGAGACTTACATTGCGGTGGCGCCACGCGGGTTCAATTCCTTCCGCATGGCAATGCCGGTCTGGCTGCGAGAGAAGCTGTTTCTCAAGGATCTGCTTGCAAAGCAGCTTCGCAAAATCGACCCGGAATTCGATCTCGAAAAACTGCTGTTCGCCGAGCACCACATCAGTCACGCGGCCAGTGCGTTCTATCCTTCGCCCTTCGAAGACGCGGTCGTGCTGACTGTCGATGGAGTCGGAGAATGGGCAACCACCACCGTGGGTATTGGTCGCGGTAACGAGCTGACCATGGTGAAAGAGCTGCATTTCCCGCATTCGCTGGGTCTGCTGTATTCTGCATTCACCTATTACACCGGGTTCAAGGTGAATTCTGGTGAATACAAGGTCATGGGCTTGGCGCCCTATGGCGACCCCAAATACAAGGATCTGATCCTTGAGCATCTTGTCGACCTGAAAGAGGACGGTTCGTTCCGCCTGAACCAGAAGTATTTCAATTATACAGCTGGTCTGACCATGACGAGCAAAGCGATGGAAGAGCTGTTCGACCAACCGGTTCGAAAAGCCGAAACCGACCAGCTGACGCAGTTCCACATGGATATTGCCGCCTCGGTTCAGGCCGTGACCGAAGAGATCATGCTGCGGATCACTCGGGACCTGGCGAAAGAGCATGGTATACGCAACCTCTGCATGGCCGGAGGCGTTGCTCTGAACTGTGTCGCGAATGGCAAAATTCTTCGCGATGGCGCCTTCGACAATGTTTGGGTGCAGCCCGCAGCGGGTGATGCGGGCGGGGCGCTGGGTGCTGCCTATGCGGCCTGGCATCAAGAGCTAGCGCAGCCGCGGCAAGTGACCTCGGGTGATCAGATGCTGGGGGCCTATCTTGGTCCGCGTTATGAAGATGACGACATAGCGCAAGAACTGGCGGCGGCCGGTGCGAAGTTTTCCACCTATGAAAATGGTGAGTTGATTGACCAGACGGCGCAGGCGCTGGCTGACGGTAAGGCCGTTGGTTGGTTCCAGGGGCGGATGGAATTCGGGCCGCGCGCGTTGGGTGCCCGCTCCATTCTGGGCGATCCACGGTCAGCTTCGATGCAGAAAACGCTGAACCTGAAGGTCAAGTATCGCGAAAGCTTCCGCCCATTTGCCCCATCCGTTCTGCGCGAAGACGTAGCCGATTGGTTCGAACTGGATGGCGATAGCCCTTACATGTTGATCGTGGCGGATGTGCAGGAAAAAATCCGGCGCAAGATGACCGAGGAAGAAGACGCTCTGTTCGGGATTGAAAAACTGAACGTCAAACGATCTGACATCCCTGCTGTGACCCATGTTGATTATTCTGCCCGTATCCAGACAGTCCACCAAGAGACCAACCCAGCCTATCACGCGCTGATTTCAAAGTTCAAAGAACTGACCGGATGCTCTTTGGTGGTGAACACTTCATTCAATGTGCGCGGCGAACCGATTGTGTGCACGCCCACCGATGCGTTCCGCTGTTTCATGGGAACGGATATCGAGGTCCTGTCCATCGGGAACTGCCTGTTGCGTAAGGAAGATCAGGATCCCGCGCTTAGGGAGAATTACGAGACAAAATACGAGCTGGACTAATCTGTTGCGCAAGCGGCGGAACCGCGACACAGTCTGCCCCTGAGACCTATTTGGTGGAATCGGGGGCAGGGAATGCGGCAGCGCGGAAATGTCTTGTTTGTCGTGATTGACCAGCTTCGGGCAGATTGTCTGACCGGCGCGCTGGCCGAGCATGTCAATTTGCCTAATTTGCGCGCTTTTATGGACGAGGCCGTAACGTTTCAGCGCCATTTCTCGGTTACTAACCCTTGTGGCCCGTCGCGTGCGTCCATCCTGACCGGGCAATATGCGATGAATCATAGATCGGTTCGCAATGGAACGCCTTTGCGGCACGACACGCCAAACATCGCAACCGAGATGCGTAAGGCGGGATATCTGCCCTTGCTCTACGGGTATACCGACACCTCGGCTGACCCACGGGTTTACGATGCCAATGACCCGATCCTGAAATCTTACGAACGTCCCATGGAGGGGTTTGAAGAGGTCGTGGAAATGCGGCTTGAAGAATCTTATCCCTGGCGCGCTGACTTGCTGAAAAAAGGTTACAGGTTCGACTCATACTGGGATCTGCACAAACCTGTTTCAACCTCAGGTGAGCCATCCAAATTGAACGACCCGGCGGTGTACCGCGCCGAAGACAGCGACACCGCCTTTTTGACCAACGCTTTTCTGGACAGTATCGCGGCCTTCGGCGACCAAAGCTGGTTTGCGCATCTGACCTATATCCGGCCTCATCCTCCTTTGGTCGCACCCGCTCCCTATAACGATATGTACGATCCCGTCGCGTTGCCGCGGCCGGTTGGTCATGTCAGCCCAGAAGATGAACTGGCAATACACCCGTTTTTTGGACCAACGATGGCTCGGTATTCGGCTTCGGATTTCGTTTTGGGTTTTGATGAGGTGCAACCCTCCACGGCCAATATTCAGGCGCTGCGCTCTGTTTATCTGGGCCTTGCAACAGAGGTCGATTATCATATCGGCCGCGTTGTCCAGTTTCTCAAGGACAGCAATCAATATGATGAGTCATTGATCGTAATCACAGCTGACCACGGTGAAATGCTGGGTGATCGACATAGCTGGGGTAAGATGACCGTCTATGACGCAGCTTATCACACGCCTTTACTGGTCCGGATGCCAGGCAATCAGGCGCAGGCCGGAGCCGTGGTGACGGCACCGACCGAGTCGATTGACATCACGCCAACCATTTTGGATTGGGTGGGCCAGAGTATCCCGAATTCTATGGATGGGCGGTCTTTGATGCCGTTTCTGCAGAGGCAGGGACCCAAGGATTGGCGAAGCTTTTCTTTCAGCGAGCTTGACTTTGCCGAGCCGGAAAATCCAACCCTTTGGCAACAGGAATTGGGAACGGGCAGTAGCGATTCATGCCTGTCCATCTTGCGTGACGAACGTTTTACGCTGGTCGAGTTTGCGGCAAACCTGCCACCGCTTTTGTTTGACCACCTGCGTCGCGGCGAAATGGAAAACGTGGCGAGCAACCCGGAATACGCAACAGACCTGGCCAGGTTGGGGCGCGAGATGCTGCGGCACCGTATGCGAAATATGGACCATACGCTTTCCCTGCATTCCATCACCAAAGAGGGGCCAAAATCCAAGCTCAGGCATTAGTCGGGAATGTTGCCCTGTCTCTGCTACACCTGCGATCAATCTGATGTTACGCATAGCTTCAGAGAGGGGGCAGATTGAACATCACAGATAACCAGATAAAGGCAATGACGACAGCTGGGCTGAATCTGATCGGTCAGGCGTTGTCGATCTACGACAGTCAGTTGCGGCTGGTGCTTTGCAACCGGCCTTTTCAGGTGATGTTCGACCTTCCGGATGATCTGGTCCGGCCGGGTGCGTTGTTCCGTGACACAATACATTTTCTGGCGAGCATCGGCGAGTATGGCCATGATGAGGATGTCGAGGACATCGTCGCACATAGGGTCAGTCAAGCCCTCACATTTGAACCGCACTATATTGAGCGCGTCAGGGCGAATGGGCAGGTGATCTCGGTCGAGGGTGCACCGCTGCCCAACGGCGGATGGGTAACGGTCTATACCGACATCACGGATACCAAACAGGCCGAAGCGCTATTGCGGGCGCGTTCCGAAGAATTGTCGGACGAATTGTTGACCCGGGCCGAGGAATTGGCAGCGACCAACAGAAAGCTAGCGTCGACCATTTCGGCTTTGGAAGAGGCAAAACGTCAGTTAACCGAAATCGAAGCCCGTACCCGGATGACAACCGAAATGATGCCAGCGCATATTGCGCATCTGGATGCCGATGGGCGGTACGATTATTCCAATCGCAAGCTCAGTTCGGTTTTGCCCGGCCGTCCCTCTGAGATTCTTGGGATGCATATTTCTGACGCTTTGGGACCGGCCGCATTTGCGCGGATCGAACAGAACCTGAACCGTGCCTACGACGGGGAAGCCACGGTATTTGAATTCACAGAGGGTCAGGATTCACGTCGAATCCGTGTTTCGTTCACGCCCGACAGCGAAGGCGGTGTCTATGTGATGTCAGTCGACATCACTGAAGAAACGCAAGCCCGTGTGGCCCTGCAACAAACACGCCGCCGGGAAATGGCGGCGCAAATGACAAGCGGTCTTGCGCATGATTTCTCAAACTTGCTGACAATTATACTGGGGATGCAGGCCAAGCTTGATAAAATGGACCTGCCGGAAGGCGCACAAAAGCTGGTGGCCGCCACGCGCCAGACTGCTAAACGCGGCGGGCAGTTGCTGAACCGCATAGCAGGCATGACCGGCAATCGAACACCGCATCCCAAAGCCACGGATATGCGTGCCCTGCTCGAGGATTTGCGTATTCTCGCCACGCCGTCACTGCCGCGTGGCATGGGGCTTTCGGTCGTGAATACATTGCCGGATGTGGCACTTATGCTGGATCAGGGGATGATGCAGGACGCCATCCTGAATCTGGTGCTGAATGCGCGAGATGCCTGCGGAGAAACAGGTCAGATCACGATCAGCGCGCATACGATTGGTGGAACCTGGGTCGAGATTTCGGTCTCGGACACAGGGCCGGGCTTTTCGGAAGAAGCGCTTGGCAAGGCACTCAATCCTTTCTTCACCACAAAGGGTGACAAGGGATCGGGTTTGGGTTTGCCCATGGTTTACGATACGGTCAAACTGACCGGTGGAAATCTGAGCCTGCGCAATACACCAAGCGGTGCCATGGTGGTTCTTCGGTTACCATATCGCGCCGCGCCGCCGGCGCTGGAAGGGCTGGTTCTGTTGGTTGAAGACAGCAGCCAACTTCGTCGGAATTTCCGTGACATGCTTGTGGAGATGGGGTTCACCGTGATTGAGGCGACTTCAACCGATGAGGCGCTTTCATTGGTGAACCAGATCGAAGACATTGCATTGATATTGTCCGACATTCGGCTGGAAGGACCAGAGACGGGGCTTGACCTTTTGCAGAAACTGGACCCATCTTTGCCGTGTATTCTAATGACATCGCTGCCTTATTCTGACCCGCTGCATCGTCAGGCACTGGCCTTGGCACCAGTTCTGCGCAAACCGTTCACACAAGCGCAGCTTACTGCCTTAATCCGAAATGAGGCCGCATGATGAACCAACCGCTGGTAACCATCTTAGATGATGAGCCTGAGATACGTCGTATCCTGACCGACACACTGGAAGAGGCGGGGTTCCGCACTCAAAGTTTTTCCCGTGCTCGTGAATTTGAAGCATCGTTGAAAAGAGTGGTGCCCGATGTGTGTCTGGTCGACCTGTCTTTGCCGGACACAGACGGCTTGGCACTTGTTCATCGCCTGGCTTTGGAACAAGGTGCCGCAGTCATCATTATTTCGGGGCGGGCACAGGTACAGGATCGTGTCACCGGATTGGAGCTTGGCGCGGATGACTACATCACCAAACCCTTTGATCCAGCCGAAGTGGTCGCTCGTATCCGGGCGCGGCTTCGATCATCGCGGGCACCAGCGCCTCAGTCAGAGATCGCAGAATTCAACGGCTGGACCGCGTATTTCGACCGCTATGTTCTTGAAGATGGTTCCGGATCAGAAACGCCGTTCAGCCACGCCGAGGCCGAGGTGTTACGTCTGTTTCTAGATAGTCCTAAACGATTGATCAGCCGGTCGCAGATGCAAGAAGCGCTCGGGGGAGGCGCGGGCGACAGCTTTGACCGGGCCATGGACGTGCGAATATCCCGATTGCGAACAAAACTGGGCGAGGACCCCAAGAACCCGCGATTGATTAAAACCATCTATGGGGCAGGGTACATCTTTTTGGGCGACGTCGCCTGGCGATGATGATGACGAAGCTGGGTGCATCTGGCGTTCGGTGTGAAACGGGCTCATAAGCTGTCGGAACGTAGGGGCGTTAAAGTAGATATTGCGGTCGCCACCCCGTTATTGTCGGTCGCGTGTTGATAATCTGTCGGCAGGCACTGGATTCTCGGCACAGTCAGGCATAACTAACACAACCGCGCGGTTCTTTGGCTAAGGCTAACTTGGGTTGAAACGTGATCAGATATCGAATTCGAAAAGGTTTTGGAGCGTAAAATGATCAAAGAGACCTTAGCGAACTGGAGATCCAGCCATCTCGGTCGACTTTTGAGTGAAAGTCTCCGGAAGCAGGGTTGGTTGTACGGTGTTGCCATGGTGGCAATGATTTTCGTCGCAGCGACAACGGCCGGAACCGCTTGGATGATGGAGAACATCGTCAATGCGATGACCACGCCTGAGATGAAATCGAAAGTCTACCTGATTGCCGCCGCGGTGGTGGGTTTGTTTTTGGGTAAGGCGGTCGCCTCTTATATCCAGTCGATCTTTCTGGCGCGTGCAGGCAATCGGATCATCGCTGTGCAACAGGAAAAGTTGTACAATAAACTGCTGAAACGCGGTGTTGGTTTCTTTGCGGAAACAGAATCGTCCAACCTTCTTATGCGTGTGACCCATGGGGCTCAGGCCGCGCGGCGGCTTATCGACGTTATGGTGACCAGTTTCGTGCGCGATGCTCTGACTCTGGTTGGGCTGGTTTTCGTGATGATTTACCAAGAGCCTATGCTGTCTATTCTGTTCTTCTTTGTGGGTCCCGTTGCGCTTTTGAGCGTGCGTTACATTCTCAAAGGTGTACGGTCGATCATGCAGTCAGAAATGAAGGCGTTGTCCGAAATCATCAAGGTTCTTCAGGAAACATCCGCTGGCATACGGGTCATCAAGGTCTTTGCTTTGGAAGACAACATGACCGATCGTATGAACGCAGCGATCAGGTCGGTTGAAAAGCGGGCAAACTCGATTTCCAGATTGCAGTCGATTGCCAGCCCATTGATGGAGCTTCTGGCCGGTGTCGCGATTGCCGGTATTCTTATCATCAGCACCCTTGATGTTACCGGCAGCGAGCCGACTTCGGCGGGCCAGCTGATGTCATTTATCACAGCCCTTCTGATGGCTTATGAACCGGCCAAACGTTTGTCAAAAACGCGTGTCGTGATTGAAACTGCCCTGGTGCCTGTGGGGATGATGTTCGAACTGCTTGATCAGGAAGATCCGATGGTCGAAAGCTTGAACCCCGAGAAGCTGAAATCCGGCCCGGGTGAAATACGCCTGAACAACGTGACCTTTGGCTATCAAGGCGAGCAAAAAGTAATCAAGGATATGAACCTGACTTTCGAGGCGGGCAAGACCACAGCTTTGGTTGGTCAATCCGGGGGGGGCAAGTCCACGATATTCGGATTGATCATGCGGTTTTATGATCCCGACCAGGGCAAGGTGGAAATTGATGGCCAAAACCTTGTCGATGTGAGTTTTGCGTCTTTGCGTCGCAAGATTTCCTATGTGGGCCAGGACACATTCCTGTTCTCGACAACTGTGATGGAAAACCTTCGCTATGCACGACCTGGTGCCACCGATGAAGAGGTGATTGAGGCTGCAAAAGCTGCCCATGCCGATGTGTTTATCTCACAGTTGTCAAATGGGTACGATACGCAGGTAGGCGAAAACGGCGCGTTTCTTTCTGGAGGTCAAAAACAGCGTCTGGCGATCGCGCGGGCAATTCTGCGCAATGCCGAGATTTTGCTTTTGGATGAAGCCACCAGTGCTTTGGATGCGGAATCTGAGGCGCTTGTTAAGGCTGCGCTGGATAAGTTGACCGAGAATGTAACAACCATTGTAATTGCACACCGGCTTTCGACTGTGCTTCAGGCAGATACCATTATGGTTGTTCAAGACGGTGAAGTAATCGAACAAGGCAACCTTGATGCGCTAATCGAACATAACGGGACGTTCCGCCAACTGTTTGACCAGCAATTCAAGCTTCCGGGATCCTAAGCTCAGTCCGAATGGGCGGGGTCCCACATAGATTCTGAACGGCATCGAGAAGTAATGGGCGTTGGCCCGGTCAATTACTACTCACGAAGGGCCTGATCTTTGATTTTGACAATCGGCTGCAGCAGGTAGTCCAAAACGGTTTTCTTGCCCGCAAGAATATCCACCTCGGCAATCATGCCGGGAATAATTTCAACCGCTACGCCGTTCCCATCCAACATCGAGTGGTTGGTCCGGATTTCCACGACAAAAACTTCTTCATCGTCCCGCTCAGATCGCGTCACGGTATCAGCCCCGATACGGATAATTTGCCCGTCCAAGGCCCCGTATCGAGCAAAATCATAGGCAGTAATCTTGATCCGAACCAACTGTTCAGGGTGCAGAAATGCGATGTCTTCGGGGCGGACATAGGCTTCGACCAACAAAGACTCATCCAGCGGTACAATTTCGATCAGTTCCTCACCGCTCCGTGCCATACCGCCTATGGTCGTGCGGTGAATGCGATTTACGATGCCGCGTACCGGCGACCTGATCTGCGCCTGTTCCGCTCTGTTTCGTAAGGCTGGCAGCGATGGTTCCAGAGTAGCCAGTTCCGCAGTTGCCAATGCAAGTTCGGTCAAAGCCGCGCTTCGAAACCTGCTTTGTGTCGCCCGAACCCGATCATCAATTTCCTCCAATCCTGTCTTCAGACGGTTGGTAGCGGCTTCAGCCCTGGTCCGGCGGCCTTGCCACTCAGCCTCGCTGCGTCGCAAAGACAATAGTGTCGTGGCGGGTTCCATCTGCTGTTCTACTAGGGGGGTAATGATTGCCCGTTCCTCGGCCAGAACTTTCAAAGTCTCGGACGCGGTCACCGTATCGACAAGCCCTTCTTCGTATTCTCTTAACCGCTGTTCCCGTTGGCTCATCAGAATTGAGATTTCTGCCTGCAACTCTGATCGCCGGCCTTGAAACAGAGCTGTCTCAGACTGAACAACAGTCGGCGCACCTTGGACCAGGATCGTATCAAATGTCAGCTCGGTCCCGTCTATCTCAGCTTGCAGGCGCTGGGATCGGGCTCTCAAGCCATATGCACGCTGTTCCTCTTGGCTGAGCTTGCTGTCGATTTGGGTGGTATCGAACTCCATCAGCAACTTCCCCTTTTCAACAACCTCGCCTTCTCGGACATTCAATGACTGCAGAATGCCGGACTCCGTAGCTTCAATCATCTGAACATCCGCCGACGGCACGATGCGGCCTTCTACACGGGTGACATCATCAAGTTCAGTGAAATGGGCCCAAAACGCTGCTGTCGCCAGGAAAGTCAGGATTACCAAGAGAAGCAATGAACTCCTGACCGGTGACCCGCCTCGCATTTCCCGGGCAAGCGAGGCTAGGTCATGATGCTGCGACATTCAGATGCCTCCGTTGCTTTCCGGAATGCTGTGACAGTATGCTTTTTGGTCCATCTACCCGTACTTTGCCGCCCTCTATGACGATAACCCTATCGACAAGTTCCAATAGGCTGGTTCGATGGGTTACGATCAGCATAGTTGTGTCGGGGGTCGCCTTTTTGAGCCGCTGTATGACCTCAGCTTCGGTTTTGACGTCCATGGCACTTGTTGGCTCGTCCAGAAGAAGAACCGGAGGTTTACCAATCAAGGCTCTGGCCAAGGCGATGGCCTGCCGTTGTCCCCCTGACAATCCCTCACCGCGCTCTGCCAGATTTTGGTCATAGCCTCCGGGATGGCGAGAGACAAAATCCTCGACCCCAGCGACTTGCCCCGCCCAAATCAGGTCCTCATCCCTTGGCCTGATTGCGCCGCTTTTGATATTGTCGCGGATTGACCCGGAAAACAGCCAAATATCTTGCAGAACAGAGCCGATATTGCGCCGCAAATCACCTGGATCAATTTGTCTGATATCGACCCCATCCAATTGAACAGACCCGGCGTCTGGATCGTACAAGCCAAGCATTAGCCGCGCGACCGTGCTTTTCCCCGAGCCGATCGGACCAAGGATTGCAACCTTCTCTCCGGGCGAGATGGTGAATGAAACACCGGACAAGACGTTGTCGTGTTTTTCGGGATAAGCAAACTGGATATTTTCGAAGGTTAATCTCCCTTCAAAGCGATCGCGACTGATCCAGCTCCGCCCTTCGGGGCGTTCACTGTCGGCCTGCATTAAGGCATTAAGGTTTTGATAGGCATTTCGGGCCTGATTAACCCGTGTCAGGGTCTGTGCCAGTTGCCCAAGAGGCGCAAGAGCCCGCCCGGTCAACATGACCGAAGCAACAAGCGCGCCCATGCTTGCCTGACCATCCATCACAAGAAAAACACCGTAGAAAACGATAAGGACCTGGGCGGCCTGTTGGGTAAATCCGGTCAGATTCAAGGCAAATTGAGTCACTGCCCTGCTGCGCGCGCCATGTGATGACTGAAGCTGTATGGCAGCCTCCCACCGCGACCTCATGAGCCGGGCCGCCGCTGTCGTTTTTATGGTCTCCAACCCGGATACAGTTTCGACCAGAACCGATTGCTTGGATTGACCATCGATGAAGCTTTTCTCGGCAAGGCGAGAAAGTATAGGTTGCACGATGATGCCTGCTAGCAAAACGACAGGCACAGCCAGAGCTGGAACAAGTGCAAGTGGGCCACCGACCAAGTAAATGACAAAGACAAACAATGCTATGAAGGGTAGATCCACGACTGCCACCAAGGTGGCGGATGTGAAAAACTCACGGAGTGTCTCAAATTCACGAATGGTGCTGGCCATGGCCCCTGTCGAACCTGTGCGCGCCTTCATGCGAATGTTGAGGACCTGGTCAAAGACTCTACGGCCCATCGAAATATCTGCTTTCTGGCCAGCCCGATCTATGAATCCTGCCCGCAGGAGTTTGAGCACGAAATCAAAAAGCAGCGCGATCCCAACACCTGCTGTCAAAGCAATCAGAGATTCTGTGGCTTCGTTTGGCAAAACACGGTCATAGACGACCATGATAAAGACCGAGGTAGATAGACCAAGCAGATTTGCCAACGCCGCCGCAAGCGCAACCTGAGTGTAAGACCAACGATTTGCCGCCATAGCGGACCAAAACCAGTGGCCCGAAGCAGAACTGGACCCCGTGGCTAAATCCTCACGGTGATTGCGCCGCAGCAGGATCGCAAACCCTGTATAGACTTCTGATAGATCGGTTTGCTGAATTTGACCTATTTCCGTGCCAACCTCCGGATCATAGATCAGAACCCGACCATTTGAGGTTCGGCCATGAAACACAACGGATTTTCCCCCTTCAAGAATCAACAACGCAGGAACCAAAGTGTTGTCAAAAGCTGACAAAGCCCTTCTTCCGTATCCCGCCTGGACCCCAACACGCCGTGCCAGTTCCAATGAATCGCGGATTGTAAGCTCTCCGTTCGAGCCTGTTTGGGCCGCGAGGATCCCGGCAAAAGTGATTGGACAGTCAAGATGGGCCGCAGCGTGCATCAGGCATTTTTCAAAGCACGATAACTCGGCCGTTGCGAAGGCAGGTGTTAATTGTTTCATTGGGAACCCTCAACGGAACTGATTGAAATGCCAAGGAGATCCAGGATGTCACCAGTCAAACTAAGGATTGCGTAGTCTGTCAGGAAATAGTTCTGTTCGGCTAGGATAAGTCTTTCCTGCGCATTCACATAGTCGCGCTGTGCGTCAAGGATTTCGATCAGACTGCGTCGTCCGATTGTGAATTGCGCGCGCGCCGCCGCAACACTGTCAGCATTCGCCTGCGCAGCAATTCGCGCCTCTCTAAGCCGTTGTGCTCCAGCAATTTGGTCAGTGCGAATTGTGTCCAGCTCTCTTTGTATTTCTCGCGTTAGGGATTGATGAACGAATTCCGCTTCGCGGACTTTGGCTTCAGCCGCGGTGATGGCGGCACGGCGCTGTCCAGTAGAGTCCAGCTCATAATTGAAGGACAGGTCGACCCCGATATTTGCGTCATTGCTATCATCCCGATCCGCAAATGCCGAAACCTTCACGCCGGGTTGACGGCGTGCCAAAGCGGCAGCACGTTCTGCCTTGGCGGCAAGCAGGGCCGCTTCTGAGCGTCGAATCTGCAGGCTTCCCGTTACGATACTATGATCCGATTGTGAGATCGTCGGCGCTTTGACTGGGGGTTGCAGATCAACTGACGGGCTGCCAAAAACTTCACGAAAACGGGCATCGGCGAGGTCCACTCTGGCTTTTGCATCCGCCAGTCGCGTCCGTGCATCGGCCATCCGCGACCGCGCTGTCAATACATCGGCGTTCGAACCAGCGCCTAATGCAGCCCTCTCGGAAATTTGTTGAACGAGCTGTTGGTGGACTTCCACATTTTTCACCGAAATATCCAGGATTTTCCGTAAATCCAAGACCACTATATAGGCCTCAATCGCAGCCAGAGCGGTTGCCGAGGCTGTTGATAACTGGCCGCCGCGACTTTCAAAAACCCGTGCTTTTGCAGCAGTCAAATCACCGGATGCGGCCCCCCCGTCATAAACGAGCTGTGAGATCCGCAGATAAGGGGTCACGTCGGCTGTGTCCGAGTCTACCCGCTCGGATCTGGCGTTGATTCCAAGTGATACCTGCGGAAGAAAGGCCCCTTTTGCCGCGTCGTGATTGGCTACGGCCACATCCAGCGCGGACATAGATCGCGCCAGGTTGGGGCTGGTCTCGACGGCGTGCCGTACGCGCTTGCCAAAAGAGCTTGTGGTCAGTTTCTGAGACGGTTCCTGCGCGCGGAAACCCACGGCCCCGGTCGAAAAAGAAGCCTCGACCCCGGCAATGTCAGGTGGCTGGGTACAGGCCGATACTATGCTGAAAGAGAGAGCAGAAATCAGAAAACTCAAAAAGCGACCGCATGTGGGCATTTGTCATTCACACTTCATTAGGACCAGATTACGTCATCGGTTTGGGCTTGGGCGAATGCATTCATGAAACCGGTAAGTTCTGAATTTTCGGTGTATTTTACAGATGCACCGGCCTGGGAAATCTGCTTTTGCGCCTGAAAAAGCCATCTGAGATTGGATAATGAAGCCTGATGGCCATAGATCAGGCGTAAGCCTTTTGTTTCGACCAGTTCCAATTTGCAGTTTGCCGGTAGCTGTTCCAGGCGTGCAGAGTTGATTTGCAACCAGTTATGTGCAGAGCCTAATTCCAAATTGTCGCTCAAGGGCTCAAACAGCCCAAATGCGTCTATCATCTTGCAAATTTCGGTTGTTCTAATCTGAGAGGTTGCGCGCGCTTTCAGGAAGTTTTGAACTTCTTTCAATTCAGTGCCGAGCGTATCCGGAGCTGAAAAAAAGGGATTGTCAGAGCACTCTTCGGTCAACAGGCCTGAACCTTCATCTACCACCAGCTGAAAGGTGCTGCTGTTATCCAATCGGCGGCACGAAAATGGGTGGCTGCGCAGTTCGGACGGAATATAGCTGGCCAGCCAACGCCCTTCTGTTGAAACAAATGGCGAGGGTTCACCAGCAAGAAGTGAATATACAGCAATCGGCTCAATTTCTGGGCCGGTCCTGCGAAACACGATCGGAAAAGTGGCTGCAATCTGGAGCACCTCTTCTTCCACCATCACGCTCTCGGTGCGTTCAGCTGCAAAGTCATAAGATGTAAAACGCTTCCAATACCGATGACTGTGACGGTTGAAATTGATCGGAACTAGGCCATTCTGTGCCATTGCTACCTCTTGAAAATCGAGAGTACTGCCACCCGCGCAGGGTGGCAGCGTAGTCGAGCGTCAGGCACTGGCCCCGGTTGGATCGGTATGCAGAATATTGTCAGCAGTAAGCCCGCTGAGCTCATCCAATCCGGTGAAATGGGCCACCGTTTCGACTGTCGCCGCATCGGATGCGGAATAGTCGACCTTGACCAGCACACTGTCAGTTCCATCCGTAGCCAAGACATAGATCTCGTCACCTGCTTCGGCGCCGGTAAGGCTTTCAACAGCGGTCTCGATGGTTTGAGCCGTCAGATCGCTCAGCTCTGTCGTCAAACCAACCACTCCGGTGTCCGTACCCAGTGCATCCCCGACAGAAAGCGTTTCCACACCGGTTCCGTCTCCGCGTAGGCTGTCGACATCCAATCCACTGAACATGATCGCATCAGCGGTGTCAGTCGCGGGCCCGGTCGTGAAACCAGTGACCGTATCAACGCCATTTGCTATTGGGTCCGCCTCGAACACGACAATGTCCCGACCAGCACCTGAGACATCCACTGTGTCATCTCCGTCCTGGCCACGAATGACGTTGTCGATGTCGGTTGCAATCAATGTGTCGTCGCCTGACGTCCCGATCTGCAGCACCGAAGGACCACCATCTGGAGTCGTCAACGTCAGAACAATCGGTTCAGAGGCATCTAGAACTGTCATCGTGAATGTGACGATGGGTTGGGACAGGTCGGAAAAGGTGGTCGCCGCGCCAGCAAAACTGACGGCTGATCCACTCACCGGGTTCGTCAGGAACAAATCGAATGCCCCATTCTCGACATCTGATCCGGTGTCAAACGTCACCACTGAGGGATCGAAACCCAGTTCGGCTGTGATCGCCAGGCCGCTGGACAGATCCGTATCAGGATCTGCGTAGATTTCAAATATAACCGTTGATCCACTTTGTCCGGCTTCAGTGATCACATAGGCTGCAGGTTCATGGGCCGTGTTTTCATCCGTAACTGGCAAAGGGTCGGGTCCACCTGCCACAGATACCGCTGCGCCAAAGTCCAGATCATCTCCCGCCTCGACCGATGCAAAGGTGGCCGCACTTACCGCCAGTGTCCAGGTTCCGTCGGCTCCGACCGTAGCGGTTCCGACTGACACGGAATTCAACGTCACATCTACAGCCTCGCCTGCGGCAAGGCCTATTGACGTGCCAGAGACAACCACTCCTGAATTTTGGACGTCATCCAATGAAACAGCACCGTTTGTTCCAGCGTCATTGATTGTCAGGACAGGCCGGAAATCCGTGGTTAACGGGGTGGTGGCGAGGGTAGAGATGTTGCCGGCGGAATCCGTAACCGTCGCTGAAACCTGGAAGGTTGTGCTGTCTGCCAACGCTCCCAAGTCACCGGACGGAACGGTTGCTGACCAGGTGCCACTTGAGGCGGTGCCTGTATAGGACTGCCCGTTCAGTGTGACTCTAACCATTTCCCCGTCGGCGGCATCCGTTGTCCCGGTGATCGTCAGGTCACTATCTTTTTCGGACACATCCAGCTCGGACCCGACCGAAAGAGGGTCGATGGTGACCGCTGGTGCTGTATAGTCTGTGTCAAAACTGGTTGATGTAGCTGTTGTGTTCCCAGCCGCATCCGAAGCAGATGCCTCGACATCGTAGGTTTCGCTATCCTGAAGTCCGGCCAAATCCGCGGCTGAGGCGGTATAGGTCCAGGACCCGCCCATTACGGTCGCCGTGCCGGTGACGTCAACTGTGCCATCCTGCCGAACGATTTCTACGGTCACAACCGTGCCGTCTGCCGCATCGGAAGTTCCGGACACCGTAAGGTCGGTTCCTTGTTCTGCTGCGTTCATGACAGCACCATCCGACAACCCGGTGATGGAAACCGCCGGTGCTGTGAAATCCGTTGTGAAACTGCCGCTGGCCTGCAGGGCCGGATTGCCAGCCGCGTCAGAGACATCTGCGGTAACATTGACGGTTGCTGCATCGGACAGGGCAGCAAGATCTATCGCCGGGACGGTCGCCGACCAGGTACCGCCAGAGGCGGTTGCGGTGTAGTCCTGCCCATTCATGGAAACGGTTACGGTTTGACCATTCTCAGCATTCGTCGTGCCAGAGATCGTCAGATCAGTGCCCTGTTCGGCTGCATTCATGACAGCGCCATCAGAGAAGATGTCGATGCTGACTGTTGGCGCACTGGCATCCTTAGACAGGGGCACACTTGCCTGCGGCGCTGACAGGCCGTCTGTGTCAAGCACATCCGCCGTGATCGTGAAATCGCCCCCATCTGCCAGCGATGCAAGATCGCTTGCAGGGACGGTGACGCTCCAACTGCCGCCGCTGACTGTACCGGTGTAGGTTTGTCCATCCAGGGTGACTGTCACCATCTGGCCGTCCTGAACGTTTCCTGTCGTGCCAGAGATTGTCAGATCAGACCCGGTTTCGGCAGCGTTGATGACCGCGCCAACTGACAATGGCGCGATATTCACCGAGGGTCCCGTCAGATCGACCGGAACCGAGGCGGTGACCGGTACCGATGGGTTTCCTGCCACATCATCTACGGCAACACTTACCGTGGCCGGATTTCCGGTGGAAAGCGAGCCGAGGTCGCTGCTGGGTATGGTGACACTCCAAGTACCGCCTGACACGGTGCCGGTATATGTTTGGCCATCGAAGGTCACGGTGACTGTCTGCCCGTCTGCGGCGGATGTCGACCCGGTGACAATCAGGTCAGAGCCGATGTCCCCCAGGCCAATCGAACCGCCAGAGACCGGATCAAGCGTGATCGTTGGAGCGCTAAAGTCTGTGTCAAAGCTTGCGCTTGTCTGCATCGCCGGATTTCCTGCGCGGTCGTCGACATCGGCAGTCACTGAAACGGTCACCCCGTCAGGCAGGGCGGCCAGGTCTGTGGCTGGCACGGTAACACTCCAGTGGCCGCCGCCATTCACTGTCCCAGTATAAGTCTGCCCGTTTACAGATACCGTTACTGTTTGACCTCTCTCGGCGTCAGAAGTGCCAGAGATTGTAAGATCAGTCGCCTGCTCGGCGGCATTCAGAATGGCCCCGTCCGAAAAGCCCGTAATGCTGACCGTCGGTGGAAGAGTATCCACATCGAATCTTACCGTTTCGACCGATACTTCCTCACCCGCTCCATCCAGGTTGCGAACGGTGACTGTTGTCACACCTTGAGGAAGGCTAGCTGCCTCAACCGCCGTAAGGGAAATACTCCAACTGCCATCTGGATTGGGCGTTGCCGTCTTGTTCAGTGACCCGATTGTCACCTCGACCGTTGTGGTTCCGGTCGGTGCCATCAGGTTTGCGCTGGCGCTGTTCAATGCGTTCGCTTGCAGACCAGCAAGGTTCAGGCTTTGGAAATCCGGCGCAGGCGACGGAGCCTCGTCATTTCCACCGCCGCCGCCACCTCCTCCTCCTGCTGCGGCTGCACCCGCCAGACCAAGGCCCCCCAAAACAGCACCGGCGCCGCTAACGCCGCCAGCGGCTGCTGCGGCTCCCCCGGCTTCGGCGGCCAGTGCGAATTGCGCGATTTCCGCCGCCGCATCTTCGGCAATCATGATGGAGCCGCCATCCAGGATATGAACATTCTCTGCCGAGACCAAAACCGTGCGCCCATCTTCCAATTTGAGGAGAACATCGCCATTTGCCAGTAGCTTTGCGCTGTTAACGCCGGGAATCGCATCAGCGAATTGGAAGGTGTCCAGTTCTTCGGTCGTGGCCTGTGCCAACGCAGGAAGGGCAAGCAAGGCCGAACTTAGGCTGCCTGCGATACCGCGCCCGACCCAGCGGCGCATTTTGTTGTCGATCCACTTGCGTATCTGTTGCCGCTGACCCGCATCGGGCCGGGTACTTGCAGGATTGCGTGTCATATCAGGTGTTTTGGTCATCTTGCCCTCACATGCTGTTTCCGCGCTGAAATCATGGGCAGCGACGTTTTGTTCATGTGTGTTGCCCATCGGATGTTCATGCGGTCGGACCAGAAAAAATTGTGTTAAACTGAAACCGAACTCCTCGTTTTCACCACAATCCCGCTTTGGTATTGGACCGGGCATCAGATCATCCTGTTCAAGAGCCAGATTTTGGCGTGGGGTGATTTGGTATGATGCTTCAGTTCGGCGGAGTAGTTGCAACAGGGAGCGCAGCGCTCGATTCAGGTATCGGCGATACGGCTTTAGAAACGTTTAACGGGGAAACGTATCTGTACAGCCTGACCGGACAGGGAGGGGGCATTGTCGTATGGCACCTCGTCGAAGGCGCGGTTCCCCAGCAGCAAGACATAGAATATTTCAGTGGTGCAATCTCGGGCACCGTTGGACGTTCCGGGGTAACGGTTTCTCTGTTGGGGGGCGATCACATCGTTCTGGATGTCAGGTCCGCAGCCGGCCTTGTCAGCTACGAAATCCTTCCAGACGGATCTATCGGAGAATTACAGGAAACCGGGACCCTGAGCGGTGGGGGTGGCTATTCGGCCTTAGTGCAGGTTTCCTTTGGATCGGTCGACATTCTGGCCGTGGCGCAAGAGGGCAGCGGGTTGATTTCGACCTATACGGTCGGCTCAGACGGCTCACTGACCTTTGCGGGGGCCGTTGCAGGTCAGGCCGACTCGATCCAGACCGCTTACTCCGGGTCGGATCATTTTGTCGTCCTAACCGACGCTACCAGCAATTCGATAACGACCTATTTGGTGGACAGCAGCGCGGGAACCTTGAGCCTCGCAGATTCTGGCGATGGGGTCTCGACTTTGGGCATTGGCGCCCCAACGGCCGTCGAAATTGTGCGGGCGCATGGCCATTCCTGGGTCATCGTTGCTGGCAGCGAAAGCAACACGATCAGCGTCATGGAGCTGTCTGGTGATGGCCGGTTGATACCCACCGATCATGTGCTGGATACACTGAATACCCGCTTTGAATCGGTTCAGGACCTGGCCGTGGTCGAAGTGAATGGTCAGGTGTTTGTCGTGGCCGGGGGAGGCGATGATGGGGTGACACTGTTTACCCTGACACCGGATGGTCAACTGGTCTATCTGGACAGTTTTGCCGATACGTTGAGCACCGGGCTGCAAAATGTCGAATCGCTCAGCGTGGCCCATATCGGGGACGAAATTCAGATCTTTGCGGCCTCACAAGAAGAGGCTGGGTTGACGCAGCTTACTTTTTCGGTCGCTGACTTGGGTATCGTCGCGGACGGTTATGGGACAGTCACTGGCACCGCGCAGAACGATATGCTCAGTGGCAGCATCCTTGATGCCTCTCTACTTGGCGGCGGCGGCGATGACATCCTGATAGCGGGGATTGGGGCCACTACGATGACCGGCGGTTCCGGGTCTGATATCTTTGTGATGCAGACCGGAACCGCGATGACAACGATTACAGATTTTGAAGTCGGATCGGACAGGCTGGATCTGTTTGACTATCCATTTCTGCGCTCACCTGGACAGCTCACTTTTACGTCCACCGTGCAAGGTGCGCAGATCGAGTATCTGGATAATGTGGTTCAGGTGTTTTCGGCGTCAGGTGCTCCGCTGACCAGTTCAGATGTCTTTGGCGCCGGATTTGGCGGACCAGACCATATTCCGGTGGATTTGAACGGTTTGGGCGGGCTCGACCCGGACAGTTCGGCAGGCATTCAAGGGGATATTACCATTGATTCACAAGCTGCAAATCCCGGCCTGTCAAACGCTGAAATACGTTTCAACCCGGAAGGGGGCGGCGCGGTTAGTGTCCAAGCCGACGATGAAGGGAGGTTCGATCTGGATCTGCCTTCGGGCACATTTATCGGTGAACTGGATATCATAAAGTCCTATTCGGCTGGGACCGGCGAGATCACCGCTCTGGACGCATTGCAGGTCTTGCGACTTTCCGTGGGACTGGACCCGACATGGGGGCAGGCAGCACCGGAAAACCTGATTGCGGCCGATATAAATCAAGATGGCCTCATCAACGCTCTGGATGCGCTGGCTATCTTGCAGATCGCCGTCGGATTGCCCACAGCGCATGAGGCAGAGTGGGTGTTTCTGGACGCAGATGCCGATTTGTCGGGGATCACAAGTTCAAACGTGACCTACGAAACCGGTGTCGATGTCGTCGCGGTAGACGGAGTGATCACGACTGACATGACTTCGATCCTGTTGGGCAATCTCGAAGCGGTTTAAAGACGACGGAATCTATTCCCGGAAGGCCCTGTTAAAGTAATCGGCCATCGGTTTTATCAGATATGAAAACGGGGATCGCTCGTCCGTCTTGATCATCGCTTCGACTGGCATGCCGGGTACAAGGCGTTGCCCGTTCAGGCGCTCGATCTGGTTGGCATCAGGTAACATTTCAGCGCGATAAAATGTGTGTCCGGTGTTCTCATCAGTGAACGTATCGGCAGAAATCGTGACAACATGCCCTTCGATTTCGGGGGTTTCGCGTTGGTTGAAGGCGGGAAATCGCAGGAGGGCGGGCTGCCCAATATACACTTGGTCCACATGAATCGCATCTACGCGAGCGGCAATCAGCAGAGGAATTTCCTGTGGTACGACATACATCATCGGTTCTGCCGGTTGTACAACCGAATGCAGTGCAAACACCTGGCTTCCATAGACAGTACCGGAAACCGGCGCCCTAATATCCAGCCGCGATAGACGAACAGCAAGCGAGAGCCTGCGTTCAGACAGTTCGGCGATTTTCGATTGCGCATCGCGTAAGGCGGTGATTGCTTCTTCGCGGCGTGTCGCCTGCAGTTCTACAATCTTGATCTCGGTTGCCGCGATTTGGCCTTTGAGCCGCGCGGCAGCCGCTTCGAGCCTGCCTATTTCACCTGTCAGGCTGGCTTCTTCGCGTTGCAAGGCGGAGACCCGACTGGCTTGTGTCAGACCGCGTTGAAGCAGGCTTTGCTGGTCCTGCAGCTCCTCTTGTATCAGATCGACCTGACGGCGCAGCGAGACCAGTTGCGCCAAGGTGCCCTCGATCTCGCTTTCTATCTGAATGCGTTGCTTGCTCAACTGCTGAGTCTGCTGATTTAGGGTATTCAGACGTGCCTCGAACAGGCGTTGCTGGCCGGCGATCAGCTCAGGGTCAATGTCTTCTTGTTTCTGTACGTCGTTCAGCGCGGATGTCAAAACAATCAGATCAGTGCCATCGCGTTCGGCCTGAAGCCGCGCCTTTCGGACGAGTAATTCAAACAGCTGCGCCTCAACGATGGTCTTTTCCGAGGTCAGAAACGTGTCATCCAGACGTAACAGAATGTCGCCGCCGGTGACGGAGTCACCGTCGCGCACAAAAATCTCGCCGACCACGCCACCGTCTGGATGCTCGACTACCTGGCGGTTGCTTTGAACTTCGATGACGCCCTGCGATACAATGGCGCCTGCCAGCCTGGTCTGCACCGCCCAAAAGCCCAACCCGCCGACTAAAATAGCCAGTGCGAGAAACCCGACCAGAGCAGGAAATGTAATGCGCCAAACAGGGCGCGTGTCATTATGATTGGGCTTTTGCATTACTCACCCACCCGTGCCAGACCTTTTTTGATCGCATTTGCGTTCTGAACCATGGCGCTTAGCACCTCATCGCGGCTGCCGGATTTCACGACCTGGCCATTTTCAACAACAGCAAGATCGTCGCATTCCGAAATGGCCTGTGGTCGGTGCGTCATGATGATGGCTGATTTACCCGCGGCCTTCAGTTCTCGGATCGCGGTGTTCAATGCCTCAGTGCCATCAGCATCCAGAGCCGAGTTCGGCTCGTCCAGGATCAGTAGGACAGGATCTCCATACAAAGCGCGCGCCAGAGCAATACGTTGCTTTTGACCACCCGACAGTTGACTGTCATTGCCTTCCAGAAACGTGTCGTACCCCTTTTCCAACGTCAGGATCAGGTCATGTGCCTTGGCTTTTTTGGCTGCAGCGATGACCGCTTCCGAATCCGGGTTTTGGGACATCCGGGCGATGTTTTCGGTCACTGTTCCGTTGAACAAAGTGACTTCCTGCGGCAGATAGCCGATGTGTTGGCCCAAATCATCAGTGCCGTATTGATCCAGCGTAGCGCCTCCAAGCCTGATTTCGCCAACGGCCGGTTTCCACAATCCTAACAGGGCCTTGGCAAGCGTGGATTTTCCTGACCCGCTTTTGCCGATCACGCCCAAAGCTTTGCCCGGTTCTAGTTTCAGTGAAACGTTCCTGAGTGTCGGTAAATCGGCGCCGGGTGGTACAACGGTCAGTCCTTTGGCGGTCAGGTGCGCATCTGGTACAGGCAATTTGGTCCGGTCCGGCTCGGGCGGGGTGGTGTCCAGGAATCGGTTCAGTGAAATCCACGCAGATCGCGCACGCTCCACCAATGCCCATTGGCCCACCGCCTGCTCGACCGGGGCCAATGCGCGCCCAAGCAGGATGGACCCTGCAATCATTGCCCCAGGGGACAGTTCGTTTCTTAAAACCAGCAACGCTCCCAATGCCAGCATGGCAGATTGCAAGAACAGCCGCATCGACTTGGTTAATGAGGTAAAGCTTCCGGTCCAGTCGCTTGCCGAGATGGTCTGTCTCAGCGCATCGGTCCTCTGGGTCAGCCAGCGTTGCGAGATGTCATGCTGCATTCCTTGCGAGCGGACAACTTCAGCGGCTTGTCTGGCATGTTCCGAGAATGAGCCTGCCCGCGCCGAGGCCTGCTGCGCAGCGGCCACCTTTCTATGAGTGAGTGCCTGATTAAGCAGAGCGATAACAATCAGGATCGCACCACCCGCAACGGCAAGCCATCCAAGCATCGGGTGGAATAGGAAGATTGCTGCCAGAAAAACCGGTGTCCAGGGGATATCCATTACGGCCAGCAAAACAGGTGAGGAACACAGGTTCTGGATTGCCTCAAGGTCGCGCAAGGCAGTGGCTGGGGCTGCACGGGCCTGCGGAACAAGAGATTTTCGCAGCGTTGCCTCGAACACCCGCTCGTCCAGTTGCGACTGGAACCTCGCTCCGAACCGCGCAACAATACGTCCTCGCGCAAAATCCAGCATGGCCATAAGGCTATATAATAGAGCGACAATCAGAAACAGCGCCGTGAGGGTTTCAACCGCCCGAGAGGCAAGGACCCGGTCATAAACCTGCAGCATGAATAAAGGCCCCGTCAGCATCAGCAGGTTGACAAAGATGCTGAACAGGAAGGCCAGTGCCAGAAATGACAGCCCCTTGTTGCGCACCTTGTGCAACTCATGTCTGGCAGGCAGGGACCTGGGAATTTCAGAGCTCACGTTGTTAGCCTTGGGTTACTGTTCGATACGGGCATTTGCGCCTTAATTTCTTGCACATTAGCCTTTGGTAAGCCTAATGCAAATGTGCGACTACCCGGTTCAGGGAAATGGGCTGATATGTCAACATGATCACCACAGTCTCAAGCGGGTTTCTGCCAGACTGGGGCGATGGATCGCAAGGTGCTAAACGCTGCGCTCAAATGAGCTACTTACGATCTGTAGGAAAGCAAAAACTGACCAACCTGAATCCGGCGTCAGCCTGAATTCTATTGATGCAGGTCAATGCGCAGCGCCAGCGAATGGCGTTCATGTAGAACCGTTCAGGTCGCCTCGGGGTCATTCATCCTTTGAAATCTCATATTGAGACTGTATGAAGGGACCGGAAGTTTCGAAACCCAATCTCAGCTCTTTTAGGAGTTTGATGACATGAAGCTCAAGTTTCCAACTGCATATACAATTCTGTTTGCGTTGATAGCACTGGTCGCCATTGCAACATGGTTTGTTCCCGCTGGCCAATATGACCGCGTCGCTAACGAAGCCCTGGGACGCGATGTTCCGGTACCGGGCAGCTATCAGGTTGTCGAGCCCAATCCGCAGGGGTTCTATGATGTCGTACTGGCCCCTATCGGGGGGTTTTATGACCCTGTCAGTTATGAAGCGCGGGCGATTGATGTTGCACTTTTTGTGCTGGTGATTGGCGGTTTTTTGGGAGTTGTAACGCGAACCGGGGCGATTGACGCCGGGATTGCGCGCGCAATGGTGCGTCTAAAGGGGCGCGAGAAATGGATGATCCCCATCTTGATGGCCTTCTTTGCTGCGGGGGGCACAATCTATGGCATGGCCGAAGAGTCACTGGCTTTTTACGCGCTGATCATCCCAGTGATGATTGCCGCGCGCTATGACGCGGTAGTGGGTGTGGCCATCATCATGCTGGGGGCGGGGGTTGGCACGCTGGGATCGACGATTAACCCGTTTGCCACAGTCATCGCCTCGGATGCGGCGGGGGTGCCCTTCACCAATGGCATAATGCTGCGCTTTGCGCTGTTGCTGGCATGCTGGTTGGCCTGTGTGGTCTTTGTCATGCGATATGCAGCCAAGGTCAAAGCCGATCCGGATCTGTCCATCGTTGCCGACAAGCGCGAAAGCAATGAGGCGCATTTCCTCAAAGGTGGCCGCACGGGCGGTGAAGCTCCGACCTTTACGAGTATGCATGGGCTGATCCTTTTGATCTTTGCGGCCAGCTTTGGCGTGATGATCTGGGGTGTCGCGGCAGGAGGCTGGTGGATGGCCGAGATGTCCGGCCTGTTCATTGTGTCCTCGATAGTCGTGGGATTGATCGCACGGATCGGGGAAGAGGAATTCACCTCGACCTTCGTTGACGGTGCCCGGGATTTGCTGGGCGTTGCGCTGGTGATCGGGATCGCACGCGGGATCGTAGTGGTCATGGACGCAGGAAACATCACCGATACCATTTTGTATTGGGCAGAAGGTGCCGTGGATGGTTTAGGCAAAGTGGCCTTTATCAATGCGATGTTCGCCTTGCAGGGGCTGTTGTCCTTCCTCGTCCCGTCATCTTCGGGCTTGGCGGTTCTGACGATGCCGATCATGGCGCCGCTAGCAGACTTTTCCGGCGTAGAACGGTCCTTGGTCGTGACGGCCTATCAGTCAGCCAGCGGGTTGGTGAACCTGATTAACCCCACCTTTGCGGTGGTCATGGGCGGGCTTGCCCTGGGGCGTGTGCCCTATGAACGCTGGCTCAGGTTCATGTGGCCGCTTTTACTGATCCTGATCATCATCATCATGGCCGGGCTCAGCCTTTCCGCGTTGGCATGAGGTCGCATTATGCCCACCGACACCCGATCTAAACCCAAAGGAACCCTTGGGTTCTGGATGTGCACCGCGCTGGTGGTGGGCAATATGATCGGGTCCGGTATTTTCCTGCTGCCGTCTTCTCTGGCCGCGTTCGGGCCAATCTCGATGGCGGGATGGGTTCTGACCGCAGGAGGCGCGATTGTTCTGGCGTTAATCTTCGGGCGACTGGCGCGATTGTCTTCAAATACCGGTGGGCCATACGCTTATGCGCGCGAGGGCTTTGGTGATTTCGCGGGCTTCCTGATTGCTTGGGGCTATTGGATCGCGCTGTGGTCTGGGAATGCCGCCGTTGCCGTCGCCTTTGCTGGCTATCTCAGCTTTATGGTACCCGCCATCGGGGAAACTGCGCTGGCGGGGTTGGCGGTTTCTCTGGGAGCGATCTGGCTGCTCACCTGGGTCAATCTGCGCGGCGTGCGGCAGGCCGGGATTGTGCAGGTGGTGACCACGGTGATGAAACTGGCCCCGCTGCTGGTGCTGATCATGCTGGGACTGTCCCATGTCCAACCGGCCAACTTCCGGCCGGCCAACCTTAGTGGAATGTCGAACATTTCGGCTATCTCGGCCTGCGCGGCGCTGACGCTTTGGGCCTTTGTGGGGCTCGAATCCGCAACGGTTCCGGCGGACGATGTCAGGAACCCTACCAAAACGATCCCTCTTGCGACGATTGTCGGAACCTGTGTTGCCGCATTGGTCTATATCGCCACGACCTATGTGGCGCTTGGGGTAGTGCCATCCGGCACGCTGTCCGGAAGCAACGCACCGCTGGCGGATGTTGCGCATGTGATGTGGGGGTTTGGCGGTGCGGTATTCATCGCGGTCGGGGCCTGCGTTTCGACCTTCGGCACGCTCAACGGATTTGTGCTGCTTACCGGGCAAGTGCCACTGGGCGCTGCCCGCGACGGGTTGTTCCCGGCCGGTTTTGCCCGGGTGTCACGGACCGGTACGCCGGCATTTGGCCTGATCTCCTCAAGCCTGCTAGCCAGCGCTCTGATCGCTATGAACTATACCCGATCCCTGGCTGAACAGTTTGAATTCATCATTCTGTTGGCCACCCTATCCACGCTGGTTCCCTACCTGCTGTGCGCAGGTGCCGAGATTATGATCCGCGCAAAACGCAAAGAACGCACCCGCCTGCCACCGCAGGCCTTTGTGCTGGCGGGTCTCGGTTTTGTCTATTCATTCTGGGCGATTTTCGGCGCTGGAAAAGACGTCGTTTTCTGGGGCGTCCTGTTGCTGTTGGCTGGGTTGCCCATCCATGTCTGGCTGCGTTGGCAGTCCGGCGCGATTACATCAAAGGAGATATCATGACTGGATTTGGCACACATTCCGAGATTGGGAAACTTCGAAAGGTGATGGTCTGCGAACCGGGTCTGGCCCATTCCCGCCTGACCCCTGGCAATGCGGCTGAGTTGCTATATGACGATGTCCTTTGGGTGCACAAAGCCCGCTCTGACCATGCCGATTTCCGCATGAAGATGGAGGATCGCGGGGTTCAGGTTTTAGAATTCCAGACGCTGCTTGCAGAAACGCTGAAGGACAAGGGAGCCCGTAATTGGGTTCTGGACCGCCGCATTACCGAAAATCAGGTGGGCGTCGGTATGCTGAATGAGCTGCGCGGCTGGTTGGATGAGATGGCGGCCAAGGATCTGGCCAGATATCTGATCGGCGGCATCGCGGTCGAAGATATGCCGTTCAAACCCTCAGGTATGTTCGGCAGCTATCTGGGGCCATTGGGCTTTGTGATTCCACCGATTCCAAATACGCAGTTCACTCGTGACAACAGTTGCTGGATCTATGGCGGCGTGACGGTCAACCCGATGTACTGGCCGGCGCGGCGCCCCGAAACCCTGTTGGTGACCGCGATCTACAAGTTCCACCCCGAGTTCCGCGACGCGGATTTTGAGATCTGGTGGGGCGACCCCGACAAGGATCACGGTGCTGCCACGGTCGAAGGCGGCGATGTCATGCCCTGGGGCAATGGCAGCGTGCTGATCGGCATGGGTGAACGGACCAGCCCGCAGGCCGTGGGTCAGGTCGCCCGCGCTCTGTTCGCCAAAGGCGCGGCGGAACGGGTCGTGGCTTGTCAAATGCCCCGTAGCCGCGCGGCTATGCATTTGGATACGGTGTTCAGCCATTGCGACCGCGAGACCGCGACTGCCTATGTTGATGTCTGTAACGATATCCAATGCATCAGCCTGCGCCCCGGAAACAAAGAGGACACGATCGACTTCCGGCGCGATGACAAACATCTATTTGATGTGGCCGCCGAATGCCTGGGGATCAAGTCTCTGAACATCGTTCAGACAGGCGGAGACGCATTTAATCAGGAACGCGAGCAATGGGACGACGGCAACAACGTGGTGGCGTTAGAGCCCGGCGTGGTCGTTGCCTATGACCGCAACACCTATACCAACACGCTGCTGCGGAAGGCGGGGGTCGAAGTGATCACGATCTCGGGCTCGGAACTGGGGCGCGGACGCGGCGGCGGGCATTGCATGACCTGCCCGATCTGGCGTGACCCCGTTGATTATTGAACCGGATTACTGAAAAAGGAGATTGACCAATGGCATTTAATATCAAGGGCCGCAGCTTTCTGAAACTGCTCGATTTTGATCAGCGTGAGCTGCGTTATCTGCTGGACCTGTCGCGCGATCTGAAGCGCGCAAAATATGCGGGGTCTGAAATCCAGCATCTAAAAGGCAAGAACATCTGCCTGATCTTCGAAAAATCCTCGACCCGGACCATGTGCGCCTTTGAAGTGGCCGCGATGGATCAGGGTGCCGGTGTCACCTATCTTGGGCCCTCGGGGTCACAGATCGGGCATAAGGAAAGCATGAAGGACACTGCCCGCGTGCTGGGCCGCATGTTCGACGGCATTGAATATCGCGGTTTTGGGCAGGAACTGGCGGAAACACTGGCCGCCAATGCGGGCGTGCCGGTCTATAACGGGCTGACCGATGAGTTCCACCCGACCCAGATGCTGGCCGATCTGCTGACCATGCAGGAATATGGAGAAAAGCCCCTGCATGACATCAAATACGCCTATGTGGGCGACGGGCGGTCCAATATGGGCCATTCGCTGATGATCGCGGGCTGCATGATGGGGATGGACGTCCGCATCG
Organism: Ruegeria sp. CDSC079; assembly: GCF_059610505.1. NCBI lineage: Bacteria > Pseudomonadati > Pseudomonadota > Alphaproteobacteria > Rhodobacterales > Roseobacteraceae > Ruegeria > Ruegeria sp. CDSC079. The sequence continues at coordinate 117,534 of NZ_JBXWNT010000003.1, read as the reverse complement.
CCGCCCCACGTGATCTGTGGCCGTCCGACGAATTCCGCGGTCCGGCGGAAGAAGCCGCCGCGCGTTACGGCGCGACGCTGACCATCACCGATGATCCTGCGGCCGCCGTGGATGGCGTGGATTTCATCCACACCGATGTCTGGGTCTCGATGGGCGAAGCACCCGAGGTCTGGGACAGCCGGATCAAGCAGCTGACCCCCTATCAGGTCAACAGCGCGTTAATGGCAGCGGCAAACAATCCAAACGTCAAATTCATGCATTGCCTGCCCGCCTTCCACAATACCGAGACTAAAGTGGGCGAAGACATCCACGAGAAATTCGGCATCACCGAAATGGAGGTCACCGAAGAGGTATTCGAAAGCCCCGCCGGTATTCAGTTTGAACAGGCTGAAAACCGGATGCACACGATCAAGGCGGTTCTGGTCGCCACATTGGGGGCCTGAGCTATGCGGATCGTCGTCGCCCTTGGGGGCAATGCGCTGCTGCGGCGCGGTCAGGCCCTGACCGCCGAGAACCAGCGTGAAAACACGGCCATCGCCGCTCAGGCGCTGGCCACCATTGCCGAGGGGAACGAGTTGATTGTGACCCACGGGAATGGCCCTCAGGTGGGATTACTGGCCCTACAGGGCAACGCCTATAAACCGGATGAGGCCTATCCGCTGGACGTGCTTGGGGCGGAAACCGAGGGCATGATCGGGTACATGATCGAGCAGGAGCTGGGCAACCGTCTGCCGCCCGAGACGCCTCTGGCCACGCTGCTGACCATGATTGAGGTCGATGCCAAGGATCCCGCCTTTGACGACCCGACCAAATTCATCGGTCCGGTATATGACAAATCCGAGGCTGAACGTTTGGCCGCCGACAAGGGCTGGCAAATTCGTGCGGATGGCGACAAATGGCGACGGGTTGTTGCCTCTCCGCTGCCGAAACGGATTTTTCAGATCAGGCCGATTAAATGGCTGCTGGAACGGCAAACCGTGGTGATCTGTGCCGGTGGCGGGGGCATTCCTACGGCCTATACTTCTCCGGGTTATCTGGAGGGGATAGAAGCGGTGATCGACAAGGATCTGGCCTCAGAGCTGCTGGCCCGAGAGGTCGGCGCCGATCTGTTCATTTCGGCAACGGATGCTGATTGTGCCTATCTGGACTGGGGTACCGATACTCAGCGTGGCATAAAAGCCGCCTCACCAGATGCCATGGCCAAGTTCAATTTCGCCGCCGGTTCGATGGGCCCAAAGGTCGAGGCCGCCGCCCAGTTTGCGCGGCTTACCGGCAAATCCGCAGCCATCGGCGCACTGGCCGATCTGGCGGATATCGTTGCGGGCAGGAAGGGCACAACCATAAGCAAAGACGCAGCTGATACCCTATTTCACGACTAACTCAGATGATTGCTGGGGCTGACGGCACCTCTAACAGAACCGCCAGCATGTTCAGTTCCACCTAAGTGGTTCTGTTTGAATTCTGGCAACAAGGGCGAGGCGGCACCGGACGTGTATTCTCCAGAACCAATAACGGCTTGAACTTTCATTTTCTTTGCGCGACTTGAAAGCATGAAGACTTTGAACTGTCCAAACTGCGGTGCGCAAACCCCGATTGCGCTGAAAGGGATAAAGGTTGCCACCTGTGCGTCCTGCGGTACGACGTTGATGATCAATGATGTCCAGGTTCAATCGGCGGGCCAGCAGGGTGAGATGCACGATGCACCGCTTTTGTTCGGGATAGGCGATCAAGTGCAACTGGGTCGAACGTCGACATTGATTCTTGGTCATGCGCGCTATTCCTACGGGCGGGGGTTCTGGGATGAGTTCTGCGGTGTCGATGGTGATGGCCGCACCTGCTGGATATCGCTCGATGAGGGAGATGTCGTTCGGCAGAAACGCTTGACCGAAAAGGACACGCCGAAATTCATGCCTCCGTTCAAGCTGGGCGAAACGCTGGATTTCGACGCGGCCACATTCACGGTTACCGAAGTTGAACATGCCGAATGCATCGCCCTGCGCGGACAATTCGATGAGGTGCTAAAGGTCGGGGAAAGCCATGAATTCGTGAACGCTTCCGCCGGAGACGAGGCACTGTTGTCCGGTGAATTCTGGCCGGGTCATGCGATCTGGTTCTACGGTCGGTGGTACGACGCGTTTGATGTGAAGGTTCAGCGGCAGTCATGACCCGAAATCCAAGTCTTCTTTCGATCAACTGCACTTGCTGCGGCGCCGGTCTGGATGTGCTGGGCGGGGGCAGGGTGATCGTGCAGATCTGTTCCTATTGCGGGGCCGAACTGGATGCACAGAACAACTACCGGACTCTACGCCAGTTCAAGGATCAGAAACGCCCGGAAACCCCGCTTTCGATTGGGATGAGCGGGTCGTTGTATGGTGCCGAGTTCACCATAATTGGTCTGATCGAACATGCCGAGCGCTGGGGCGGACGGGTCTACCAATGGATAGACCATCAGCTCTATTCGCCAACTCACGGCTATGCCTGGCTGACGCTTGAGGCGGGGCATCTGGTGTTTTCCAGACGCTATCGCGGATCGGCCTGGATGTCGGAGCGGTGGGTTGAGACAGCGGAATCCCCTCCCTCTGTGACGACCGAGGATGGGCGCTTTGTGTATTACGAGACCACCACAAGCGCGGTCACCTATGTTGAGGGTGAATTCACCTGGCCGCCGTCACTGGGGGAAAAGACAACCACGATTTCGGCGATGTCTGATACGGCGATGCTGGGGTTTTCGACCACCGGGTCCGAGCGTGAGACCTATCGCTCGTTCTATGTTTCGAAACAGCAGGCCGAAGCAGCTTTTGGGGTTTCATTGAACCTGAACCCACATCGGGTGCATCCGCTGCAACCTTTCATCGAGGGCCCAAACTATAGATTTTTGCTGGTCGTATCATTCGTGTTTATGATCCTTTGTCTTATGATGGCGGTTTCCTTCTCTCAACGATCAGGAGAGAGGGCGATAGAGCGTCAGGTGCTAAAACGTGGCGACTTCCCGGCCGAGATTGCGATACCGCTTGAAGCCGACAGCCAACTGACGCGCGTTTCCTTCTCGGGCAATGTCAAAAACAGTTGGATCTATCTGGACATCGAGCTGCTTGATCCCGAAGGAGAGCCAGTATTCGAGGCGGGCCGAACGATCGAATATTACACCGGGCGCGACTCGGAAGGATCGTGGAGCGAAGGCAGCAAATTTGCGAGCCTGACGTTTCGACCAGATCGTACAGGCGATTACACACTTGTATTAGACGTGCCTGAGCAGGGGCTTTGGACCGGGTCGGGCGTAGGCCATGTACCGGGGCAGCCGTTCAGCCAGCTGCAAGTCAGTGTCAAAACCGGACTGTCCAGTGGTCTTTGGGCATTTGCGCTGGCCGGGGTTTTCGGAGCGCTGTTCCTGTTCCAGTTCGGGCGCAAATGGATTCATCAACGCGCCCGGTGGTCGGGAACTGATTGGGTAGATGAGGATTAAAGTGACAGCTTTCAGGATCATTTTCATCGTCATTTCGACCCTGGCCGTGGCTGCCACGGGTTATGTCTCGTGGCATGGGTATTGGGCCGAAAGCCGTGACTTGGACACTTCGGTTCGGGTCGGCAGCGGTGGCGGCGGGTACTATCGGTCAAATCGGATAAAATAGTGAGGTATCAATGGATTATATAGCAGCAATTCAGATTGCAGAAATCATCAGCACAATCTTCTACACCCTTCTGGGCGTGACGCTGATGTGGGTCGTGTGGAAGGTGATCGACTGGATGACGCCGTTCTCGGTTGTGCACGAGATCGAAAAGGATCAGAACATCGCGTTGGCGATCCTGATCGGGCTGCTATTTGTGGCGGTGTCCATCATCATCGCGGCCGTCATCCTGTCATGACCCAGCCCCGCGCGGTTGAGGCGCGCGCCGCGTGGTTGTTGCTGGCCACCTTTCTGGTGGCCGTCGCCGGGCTGATCTACGAGCTGATTGCCGCCACCTTGTCCAGTTATTTGCTGGGGGATTCCGTCCGCCAGTTTTCACTGGTAATTGGCATCTTTCTGTCGGCGATGGGAGTAGGTGCTTGGCTGTCGCGTTTTGTCTCGGATGCGTTTTCCGGTTTTGTCTGGGCGCAGATCCTTCTGGGCATCGTTGGCGGTTTTTTGGCGCCGGTGCTGTTTCTGAATTATGCGTGGTTGGGGCAGGTGGCCTTGCCGCTTTACGGCGCTTTGATTGCCATTGGCATCCTGTCCGGGATGGAGATCCCATTAATTGCCCGTGTGCTTGAACAGATCGGGGCGCTGAAGTTCCGATTTGAGAACGTGCTGAGCGTCGACTACATCGGAGCGCTGGTCGCCTCATTGGCTTTTCCACTATTGGTGATCCCGTATCTGGGGCTGATGTCCGCGAGTCTGGCTTTTGGCGGTCTAAACCTTGCCGTGGCTGGCCTGTCTCTGCTGGTGTTTCGGGAATGGGCTACGCGGGTCCAGGTGGCAGTCTGGGCGGTGGCCTTTGTGGCAACGCTGGGCGCACTGTGGCAGTCCGAACGGCTGGTCTCGGTCGCCGAGGCCGAACTGTTCGAAGATGATGTCATCCTGTCCGAGGCCACGTCCTATCAGCAGATCACCGTCACCCGGTACCGCGACCGGGTGCGCCTGTTTCTGGATCATTCGATCCAGTTCGATTCCCTTGACGAACACCGCTATCACGAGCCACTGGTGCATCCGGCCATGGCCCTTGCGCCGCGCGCGCGTGACATTCTGATCCTGGGGGGTGGAGACGGCATGGCCGCGCGCGAGGTGCTGCGCTATCCCGAGGTGCAGTCCGTGACGCTGGTGGATCTTGATCCGCGTGTGACGCAGTTGTTTCGCGACCATCCAGATCTGTCCAAGCTGAACGACAATGCTCTCAGCGACCCGCGCGTGACGGTTGTCAACGAAGATGCCTGGAGATTTCTGGAGCGGGAAACCCAGATTTACGACGTGGTGATCATTGATCTGCCAGACCCCAAATCCATCGCCTTGTCCCGGTTATACACCAAGCAATTCTACGGCTTGCTGGCCGAACGGCTAAGCGGACAGGGGGTCTTTGTCACTCAGGCTGGATCACCGTTCTTTGCCCGACAGGCCTTTTGGTCGGTGGCCGAAACGATCGAGGGCAGCCGCAATCCGCAAAGGCCCGGACGGGGACTGCAGGCGGTTCCCTATCACAGCTACGTGCCGAGCTTCGGCGAATGGGGGTTTGTTCTGGCTGCATTTGAACCATTGACCGACCGTAGAATCGAACTGCCGGATGGGTTGAGCTATCTCGACGATGATGTTTGGCGCGCGGCACAGATTTTTGGCGGTGATACCGACCGGATCGATGCCGAACCTAATACACTGCAATCGCACGCACTGATGGGATATTACTTAGACGGTTGGGACTACTGGTTCCGGTAAACCGCGGTTGACGCGCGTAATTTCAACTCGGGCAGGGCGCAGGTGCTTCTCAAGATATGCGACCGCTTTGTCCGGTTGCGTTGTGCCACACATGAAGATGTCGATGGCGGCATAATCATTTTCCGGCCAAGTGTGGATCGAGATATGGGATTCTGCCAGCAACAACACTCCGGTCACACCGCCATGCCCGCCAAATTTGTGGAACTTGCCCGACAGTATCGTTGCGCCAGCCTCCCGCGCCGCGCGGGTCAGTGCCTCTTCGATGCGCATTACGTCGGTTAGGTATAGGCTGCCGTAATGATCGACCAGAATATGCATTCCCGAGCCAGCCAGCGTGCCTGTGTCAGCGTTTTTGATTGCCGGTATGGTCATGATCCTGGTCCTTTCTACGATTTGATTTTTCGCAGATTCTTAGGGGTTTGTGCGCGGCAAGTACCTAGTTGGCTTCGCCCTTCAGGGCAATGGAAATGAAATTGAGGGACGCAAAGAGGACTCTTCGAATTTAATAGTTAAGAAAGAAGAACGTACTCAGGTTGAATTTTCTCTTGATCAAATGGGACGCAGCTTTCCACGATTATGCTCGACCTAAGGTCCAGACTTGCGTGTCATGGTTTTGGGGTGAAGGGCCGAGACGATAGGGTTTCACTGGACAGTAATTTGGAATTTTATCATTGTAAATCTTCCACCAAATGGAATAAATACAAGGTATGATCAAGCGCGGTGATAGAAAGTCAGTTGAAGACTCTCTCGAGAACCAGGCGGGCGTAGTCCTGCTTGGGCCGCGGCAAGTTGGGAAGACAACCCTCGCGCAGGATATCGCTGAAAGCCGTGACGCTGTCTATCTTGATATGGAGAGATCTGCTGATCGCCAGGTGCTCGAAGAGCCAGACCTCTATCTCGACGAGCAGGTTGGGCGCCTGGTGGTGATCGATGAAGTTCAGCTTATGCCGGGCCTGTTTAAGGCATTACGCGGTCAGATTGACCGACGACGAAGACAAGGGTATCGGACTGGGCAATTCCTGCTGCTGGGGTCGGCCTCGAACACGCTTCTGCACCAAAGCGCAGAATCCTTGGCTGGCCGGGTCAGCTATCACGAGCTGACGCCTTTCATTTTGTCGGAAACCGGAGTGGACTCGATCTCTGCGCTGTGGTTGCGGGGTGGGTTTCCAGATAGCTTCCTTGCCAAGAACGACAAAACCAGCCTGGCATGGCGCGAGGATTTCGTCCGCACCTATCTGGAACGCGATGTTCCGGCTTTTGGGTTGCGCATCCCGGCGGAAACATTGCGCCGGTTCTGGACGATGCTTGCCCATGAACAGGGCGGGCTACTCAACGCGGCAAAACTCGCGGGAAACCTTGGCGTATCGGGCCAGAGCGTTGCGCGCTATCTTGATTTGCTGGTCGACCTGATGCTGGTGCGCCGTTTGCAGCCATGGCATTCCAATGCCGGAAAACGTTTGGTCAAATCTCCCAAGGTTTATATTCGCGATTCCGGGCTGGCCCATGCACTTCTTGGGATCGAAACACCGGAAGACCTGCTTGGGCATCCGGTTGTCGGCGGCAGTTGGGAAGGGTTCTGCATCGAAAACCTGATCGCCGCGGCACCGCGCGGAACAGAAGCAAGCTTCTATCGCTCTTCAGCAGGGGCTGAGGTGGATTTGATGTTGAAACTTCCCCGCGGCGGCCTCTGGGCCATAGAGATCAAGCGGACGACATCAGCGAAGGTCACGCGTGGGTTTCACATCGCGACAGAAGAATTGGACGTCTCAGAGCGCATCCTTGTCTATGCCAACGACAAGGAAGTGCCGGGGCAGGGAGGTGTGCGAGCTATGCCTCTCATGAGCGCAATGAAACGGCTGGCGTCTGCATAGACGCAAGAGGGACCGCGCCATTGGCTCAACGTCATGCCCTAAATTCGAAGAAAACGCGGTCGTAGAAGCTATCGAATCCGACTGCTTGTAGTAGATTTCCCGAAGGAGTAGTCACGTTGACCGCCAGCCCGACAGGGACAGCTGGTTTACAGACGGTTGAAAGCTCTACAGAAAAACGCCTGTTTTGATTATTCCAAGCCTGCGCTTCTGCCGCGTCTCAACAAATTGAACCGAAAGCGGCGAGGGTCTCAAGCCGCTACTGAAAGGGAGCAGTATGGGCAGGATACGGGATTTTCAGCGCATCTGCCCCGGTTCGTGGCTATACAATAGTCAAGACACTCGTTAAGGGGCTGTCTTTACCCATGGATGATGCATTGATTGCAATACCGCACAATCCCATCTCCTGACCGATGAAAAGAACCACCGCTGTGAAACAAACCATTGCAAATGCGCTGGCTCGCAAGGGCTATGACACCTTAACCCAAGTTCAGCAGGCTGTAACCCGGCCCGAACTGGAGGGGAAGGATATGCTGGTTTCGGCCCAAACCGGATCGGGTAAAACCATCGGATTCGGTCTGGCGATTGCGCCGCGACTTCTGGGTGACGCTGAGACTTTCGAAACCTCGGGCGCACCGCTGGCACTTGTTGTAGCACCAACAAGGGAACTGGCGCTGCAGGTCAAGCGTGAACTGAGCTGGTTGTTCGCCGATGCGGGCGCGTTTCTGGCGTCCTGCGTGGGAGGCATGGATATTCGGGATGAACGTCGCGCGTTGGCGCGTGGCGCGCATATTGTTGTAGCTACTCCGGGACGGCTGCGGGATCATATCATGCGGGGCTCGATCGACCTGACGGCCATTCGCGCCGTGGTTCTTGATGAGGCCGACGAGATGTTGGATCTCGGGTTCCGAGAGGATCTGGAATTCATTCTGGATGAAACACCATCAGACCGTCAGACTTTGCTGTTTTCTGCCACTGTCCCACGTGCGATTGCCAATCTGGCGACACGGTATCAGCGCGATGCAGAACGTGTGAGCACCGTCAGCGAAAAGACGCAGCACGCCGATATTGATTATCGTGCTATGATGGTCGGCCCGCGCGACGGCGAGAATGCAATTATCAATGTGTTGCGCTATTATGAGGCGCCGAACGCCATCGTGTTCTGCAATACCCGCGCGATGGTGTCACGTCTGACCGCGCGCCTGTCAAACCGGGGCTTTTCGGTCGTCGCCCTATCCGGAGAATTGACCCAGAGCGAACGCTCGAACGCCTTGCAGGCCATGCGCGATGGGCGCGCCAGGGTCTGTGTGGCAACGGATGTTGCCGCCCGCGGTATTGATTTGCCTAACCTTGATTTGGTGGTCCATGCGGAACTGCCAAACAGCCATGAAACACTGCTGCACCGCTCGGGTCGAACAGGCCGGGCCGGACGCAAGGGCGTTAGCGCACTAGTGGTTGCACCCGCGTCGCGGAAAAAGGCGGAACGTATTCTGAAATTCGCCAAGCTGACCGCCGATTGGGGGACAGCCCCGTCAGCCGAAGAGGTGACCGAACGCGATCAGGTGAGGATGTTCGCATCAGATGACTGGCAAGCAGAGATCACGGAAAGTGAACGCGCAGCAGTTCAGAAAATGGTAGAAAGCTTTACCCCTGAGCAGATTGCAGCAGCTTACCTGCGGCAGTACAAGCTGCGTCATTCCGCGCCAGAAGAGTTGTCGACGGTCGATCAGCAAAGCCAGAAACCGCGCGCGGCCTTTGGCCCCAGCGTCTGGTTTTCGCTGTCCGAGGGGCGCAATCAAAATGCGTCGCCGCGTTATATGCTGCCGATGATCTGCAAGTCAGGCAATCTGACGAAGGATGACATTGGGGCCATCCGGATTGCCGATGATGTGACCTATTTCGAGATACGTGAGCCCAGCGTCGAAGGGTTTCTGACAGCCGTTGGGCCCGAGATGAAGATCGAAAAGGTCAAGAATCTCGTGCGTCTGGACACGGCACCGGACTTTGCTGAAACTGGCCGGACCAAGCCCATCGGAAAGCAAAGAGGCAAACCGATTACGAGCAAACGAGATACGACTCCGACCGAACGGAGCAGCACTGCAACTTATGGACGTCGCAAGCCTGAATCCGAGGGCCGGGCACCTTCCAGCCCTGCAGAACGTCCCACAAGGGCCGTCAAATCAGCCAAAGTAGAACGCCAGCGTGCTTCGAAAGACGAGGCAGATGCCTTGTTCAAACCGGTTGGTGCAAAGCCAAAGGCACGTAAGGGCGGTAAATCTGAAGCCAAAGGCGGCGATATCAAATCTGCCCGAACAGCATCAAAGGGTCCACCTCCACCCAAAGGTAAGTCAAGCAGCAAGAAGAACCGAGCGCGAGTCGCAGCGGCCAAATCTACAAAAGGTGGCGATTCTGTCCCGAAACGGCGGAAGACTTAGCCTGCATTCCATTCCGAACCTGGTTTTTTGGCTTTGGGCATTACCTTTAAGGGACAATGGAAGGCATGGGCGAAAGAAACCGCTCCATCACGACCAGGATCGGACTATCCCCCACAATGTACCTTTGGTTCACGGGTCGAGATTGTGTGAGAGGCTCACCATGGAGAGCCGACAAGCCTATCCAGTAGCTGTACCACGCGGGTAGCAGAGATGCTGGTGGAAACCATTAGGCAGAGGTTCTTTCGTATTCGTTTGATACTAGAAAGTTTAGCAAACTTCACATCAGAACGAGGAAAGCTTCGCGGACAGGTCGAAACCCATGTCTGTAATTGTCGAGAGGCAGATGTAACTGCCTCTCGACAAATTGAACCACAATGGCTGCCTATCTGTTGAGGAACTCCATTTCGTACTTATCCTCAACATCGGGCACTGGATGCTCAGCGTGAAGCGACGAGACAATACCATAGATCATGAATAACAAGATCACAGCGATTGGTAGCCCTGCGACGATGGACGCTGTCTGTAGCGCGCTCAACCCACCGGCCAGCATTAGGACACCGGCAACAACGCCTGCGGTAATACCCCAAAACACACGGAACTTGATTGGCGGATGCTCGTCACCCATCGACAGCATTGTGCACATCACCAGTGTCCCCGAGTCAGAAGACGTGACAAACCACGAAATCAGCAGAACCGTAATCAACACTGTGATCGGGTACACCAACCATGTGTAGCCAAATCCTTTGACCGTTTGGAATACGCCAGCGGCGTAGTCATTGTTGACCGCCTCGACGACACCTGCGTCGTAGAACAGATCAACCCCGGCTGCTGCGCCACCAAAGACACCCATCCAGAGCATCACGACTGAGGTTGGAATAAGAAGAACGCAATAGCAGAATTGCTTGATCGTCCGCCCCTTTGATACCCGCGCAATGAACAGTCCAACAAACGGGCACCATGCGATCCACCAGCCCCAGTAAAAGATCGTCCACCAGCTCTGCCATTGGTTTTCGGGCTCACCGTTGATCCAGAAACCCATGGGTATCACCGTCCAGAGGTAATCTCCAAATCCGGATATGGTTATGCCCAACAGGAATGCCGTGGGTCCCAGAATGATGAACAGGAGCAGCAGGCCAATACTTGCCATAACGTTGGCTTCAGACAAGATACGCACGCCTTTGCCAACACCCGATGCAGCAGAAGCCGTGCCAAGACAGGTGATGATTGCGACGAGGATCAACTGATTTGTCTGGGTGTTTGCCATCCAGCCAAGATCCTCAAGACCGGCGGCGATTGGTGTGACGCCCAACCCCAATGAGGTTGCGAGGCCAAAGATTGTACCAAATACGCCAATCAGATCGACGAGATGACCCCAGGGACCATAGATCCGTTCCTTCAGCACAGGATAAAGAGCGGTGCGCAAAGTCAGAGGAAGCCCATGGCGGTACGAGAAATATGCAAGGCAGAGGCCAACCAGCACATAAAGAGCCCAACCGTGGAAACCCCAGTGGAAATTCGTGATCGTTACTGCAGAAACCGCGGCGTCAACCGAACCTGGTTCAATTCCCGCCCGTTCAAGGAATGGGCTGCCCTGGATATGGAACATCGGCTCTGCAACGCCCCAATAGATCAGACCAGATCCCAAGCCCGCACTAAACAGCATGCAAATCCATGAAAACGTTGAAAAATCAGGCTCGTCATCATCCTTGCCCAGCTTCACGTGTCCGAACCGGCTGATCATAAGCCATATTACAAAAAACAGTGCCGCGTTAACGACCAGTACATAGAACCAGTCCAGGCTACCGATGATGAAGTTTTTACCTGTCGCAAAGATCGCACTTGAAGCTTCAACATCACGGATCGTGAAGAACACAAACCCCAATATCATCACCATCGAAGCGATACCCATCGTCGGATTCATACCTTTGAACAAGCCGCTCTTTGCTACAAGATTGTCAGGTTTCTGTGTTGATTGATCACTCATTTTGCACCTCTTAGACCTGTTGTTCCGGCTTACCGTGTTGAACCCGCAGCGCCCTGACGGGCGGAGGTTGCGAGCCAGGACTGGAACGCTTCTTCCAGGCGCCCGTGGTTGGTGGCCCACCACTCGGCGTCCGACAGAATGTAAAGATTGTCTTCATACGCCGGACCGTTCGGGATGCGCTCCAAAACGTCATCTGACAGGAGTGTCATCGAAGATTTTCGGGTTGGACCATTTGGCAGGTGCCCGACCATATCGGCCAGCGAATTTGAGCTGCTTGCAAAGCGAATAAAATCAATGGCCTCTTCTTTATTCTGGCTTCCTTTTGGAATGCCGAACAGATCCAGCTCAATCACACGGCCGTCCATGTTGACCGTAAAATCGGAACCATCTTCCTGGGCGGCCGTTGCACCGGTAGTGGCCCAAATCGATGACATAGCAATGTCGCCAGAGTTCAACAGGCGTACGGGTTCGCGCCCGGTTTCCCAGATTTGCAGGCCGGTTTTTATGTCGTCCATCTTTTTCAGCGCGCGCTCAACACCTTCTTCGGTTTCGAGCGTTGGATACACATCATCGCGGGCTACGCCGTCGGCCATAAGGGCCCATTCCATGATCACTGTCGGATCATTTCGGATGGCACGTGGCCCAGGATAGGTTTCTGTGTCGAAGAAATCCGAAATGGTTGATGGAGGCGTTTCTGCGAATTGAGAATTGTTATACGCATATGCGGTGCCCCATACGATGACTCCTACGCCACAATCATTCAGGGCACCTTCGACAAAATCCTCGCGAAATGGTGTACCATCGACGCCATCAGGCAGTTCTATGTCAGATATGTTTTCCAGCAAGCCCTCTTCGCAGGCGCGCAGTGAATCTGCTTGCGTAAGGTCGACCACATCCCAAATCACATTTGCGCTTTCGACCTGATCGCGGATTTCCGAGATGCCACCATTGTAATGTGCAACATGCACATCGGCGTTTTTGGCTTGCTCATAAGGGCGCACAAACCCAAGCATCTGACTTCGCATGTAAGGGCCGGTCCAGGATGTGAAGGTGATGGACGGCCCGGGCTCTGGGATTGTGGTTTCGCTCTCAGAGTTACTTTGCGCCATCGCATTACTCAAAGAGAGAGTAGAAAACAGCGCAGCTATCATTATCCGACAGCCCCTGACCGCCTTTAGCCTATAGTATATCATCAAATTCCTCCCTAGTCGCTTCTAATTTTGTATAAGCGCTTTGTTTGGGTCGTCCTCCTGGTCAATTCCCAGCACATTCAGCAAGAATACATCAAATTCACCCTGATGATCAGCAATAATCAAAAATTGCGAAAGCTAAATACGACTATTCCGCCAGACAGAGCGACAGATTTGGCAGAGCGACCAAGAAACAAGGCTTGCGGTTACAGGCTGTTTTCCAGAAGCCAGCGATACAGAGAAACCGGTTCCTGTTCATCGACCACAGTTAATTACGGACCTGATCTTGGGGCTATCTCACCTTCGACGAAAGAGCCTCAGGGGCGTGCGCGGGCGCTGGAATGACGACGCCCACGGGCGTAAAGTTGATGTTTTTTCTCAAAATCTTGATGTGTCATCGCAATAAATCTGACCGACAGATCGCCAAATTGAATGCACACACAGCGTTTCAAACACGCTCAACCGAAAGGGACCAAGAAATGAAAAAGGCACTGATTTCCTCCGTCACCGCGTTCGCCATTGTTCTGAGTGCTGGAATGTCCATGGCGCACCCGTTGGATGGCTACGACCACCAAACTTCCAAAGCGGCTGGCCCTGGCTTCCATTTGAACTCAGAACTATCGAGTTCCGACCCTTGTGATTCATGCACTGATGCATGGGGATGAACTTTAACAGCGGATGCTTTGGACTGCGTTTGAGACGATGAGCTTCCGCTTTCTTGCCCCAGCCTGCAATGTTAACCGATTTGCACATCCTGAGGTCGACCTAAGCGGTTCGAGCACTGCCCGGAGATTGGCCCGTCCAAGTCTTGTAGGCATTGCTAAACGCCGCTTGATCAGAATAACCAAGTGCAAAAGCAATCTCAGACAGACTTAGCTTGGGGTCATCAAGATACTGCTCTGCCAGCCTTGCACGGATGTCCTTTAGCAGTTGTTTGTAAGTTGTGCCTTCCTTGGCAAGTTTGCGCCCAAGTGTGCTGATGCTCATCCCCAGTGTCTTCGCGATATCATCTTGTGTTGGAGCGCTAAAAGACAGTCGCGACGTTATCTCGCTCTGCACCAAAGAACTTGTTTCACCTATTACTGGCGGTAAATCGTTCATCAACGTTTGCACATGTTTTTCAAGGTGCAGAAGCAATGCGGGATCCGTATCTTTGATCGGGATATCCATCACTGCTTTATCGAACAAGATACCGGGAACTCTTTGTTTCTGCTTGATATTGACTGACAATGCACTGGAGATTTGGGTCCGCTTTTCTTCGGTCAATTCATGCGGAAAGCGTAGTTCAAGGACTGGCAAGGGCGTCTCAGCCGCAATTTGAAGGCTGGTCAAAAAAGCAGACATTCGAAACTCATTGTGAGCTCCATCAGAACGCATCAGTTCAGCGATGGAATCTATCTCCAGAAACATGCCACGTTCTTCTTCATAGAAGGACAGTTTGGCAAAGCCCCGAGCCAAGCGAGCATAGTTCACTGCCTTCTCGATTGCCTCGCCAACGGTCGGAGAGTTCAAAACGACATAGCTGAGGAGTGTAGTCTTTCTGGGGTTGAAGGTTTTTCCCGCAGTGATCGCAAACAGGGGGTCTCGGGTCTCTTGCACTGCAAACTCCAAGAGGCGGAGCTCATTGCGAACATCAACAAAATCCGGCGGAGTTTTGTGACAATCAACGGGTAAGTTGGTCGATCTCAGAAGCGCAACAATATCTGAACCACGGTTTTCCAGAAGCCTGGCTAAGTGATGCACACCAAAACCTGGAACATTCCAAGATTGGCCGTCAGAACTCACCTTGTCCTCTTTCATGCTCATATGCCGCCCGAGACTGAAGTACCCTGCTAATCAGGGCGTTTTGTGTTTTAGGTAACAATACGCAGGGTCCAAAAGCCATGCCAAGAAATCGTTTAAGTGCTGCCACAAGGCAGGCAGTAGCGACCCAACACAGGGCAACCAAAGCCCACTCTTCCTTAGCTTAATCTCCTGCCGGCTGGTCCGACGAATAGGCGTAGCTCTATGCAGCTACGTTGGTCGACCTATCCGCGGCTTGGCAACTTGAAAGAAAATGCCAAAAAACTGAGCTCTTCTCACAATATCCAAAGCTGTCGCGTTCCTAGGTTTGAAATGTATCGGCAACTTAAGGAGATAAAGAATGGAACGTATTAACATCATCAAAAAGCTCATTGTTGCACCAACCCTGGTGATTGCCCTGTCCACCGGAATGGCCATGGCAGAGCCGGGCCACCACTCGGGTACTGGCGCCCATATCACTCAGACTGGGATGTCTCGGAACGCCACGCCTGAAACAACGGAATTCCCAACCGTTACCGGAAAAATTGTTAACCGAATAACAAACCTTTCCCCGTTGGAGGCGGCGCAAAATGTGGGAACATCCCAGGATTCTACGACTGTTACCGGGAAGATTGTTAACCTCATAGCAAACCTCTCGCCGCTTGAAACGACGCAGAATGTTGGAACATCCCACTGGATCGGAAGCAGCGACGGCGTTGCCGCCAACAATACAATAAACATCAATTCGGATGCCCAATTTATCGACCATGTGCCCACAGAAAACCAAGGCGGCATGGATTCCCCAGCTCCATAGTGTCACCGCGGGGCGTTTAGACAAGTTGAGGACCAACCTTCGCCCCGCATTACAGCCATTTGTTAGCCAGCAAAACCTAGGCATACTTTTTTGCTGTTTGGGGCTCACCGCACGAGGGACGACACATAGACCGGCGAAACTTCTGTAAAGGTTCGAAAAGAACTTCATCGATCAGCTTGGGCCTTGCGTATGTCCGCTCAAAAGTCCCAACTGCAAAAGGGCTCCGACCGGCCTTGCAATTTGATACAATTTATCTTGCCCCGACGCGCCTCCGGCGATGATCGTTGTCTCAACTTTACCTGATGGCGCGACAGAGGTTTCTAGAGGCTCGCAGAGCCTCATTCCTTGCGCCGAGCCGTTTCAACGCTTCATTGTAGGCCAACCAGTTCGTCATTTTGACTTCGTGGGGGTAAAGCTGCTCATACCACACAGCTATCACCTTGGATTCATGCAGTGAATTCCCAGACCAATTTGTGCGAAAAAGTAGGTAAATTGGTCAAACAGCAAAAAATCTCTGCAGTTGAAACCTTGCTTTATTGGTCGGAGTGAGAGGATTCGAACCTCCGGCCCCTGCCTCCCGAAGGAACGGGCCTGACTTTAACCCATTGTAATTATTGTAATGTACTATCATTTCACTGTTCCTTTGTTCACGTTTGTACCGATCTATATCCGGAAATGATCTGGATATCAGATTGCATCCGCCGCTCCTCTCTGGTGATCAGGGTGATGATGCCCATAGTTCTTCTCAAGCGTTTCGTGGGTCATACCCAGGAAGCCGCAGGCGTCCCACTTGGGCGCCCCCTTTTGCATTAGCCAGGTCGCACAGGTGTGCCGCAGAGTGTGTGGAACGACTTTTCGGTCCCCCTCGGTCTCCAAGTCTGCCGCCACAACGGCAGTCCTAAATGCGCGTTTGACGTTCTGCAGTGACTTGCCGCGATGGGTGACTACGAATTCGTCTACCGGAAACCGCCTTCGTCGGCATAGCAGGTGCTTCTTCAGACGCGCAGGCAGCCTAGAACTCGGGCGTTCCTTTTTCGTGCGGCGCCGTCCAACGGGGTTCCAGTAGATGATGTTGCTATGAAAATCGATATCAGACCAGCGCAAGGATAGGATCGCCTCCTTTCGCTGGCCGGTCAGCAATCCGATCCTAAGAAACAGAGTCAGGTGCTCAGTCTTTGACTCGGTCGGCACGCCATCCTCCAGAGGCGTATCGAAGCTCCGCGATACCCGGATTAGCCTTAGCGCTTCATCACATGTCAGGAATCGGATACGACCCTCGGGTTTCGGAGGTAGTCGGACCGTTATTTTGCGCGTGATTAGCTGATCTTCCTCGGCACGCCGGATAGCAGTGGAGAGCAAACTGAGCTCCCTTCGCAAGGTGCCGTCCTTCAGCCCCTTGTCTCGACGGCTCTTCCGGCGTTTCTGGCAGTATTCTTTAATGAGCACATCGTTGATATCGCCCACGGCATAGCCATCAAAAAACCTGATGATTGGCTTTGCTGCATTGGCTAAACGCTCCGGGTCAGTAACGTCGTCAAATCGCTTCGCCAGATAGTGCGAAACTGCGTCAGTCACATAGAATTCGTGTGGCTCGACCGCGCGATCCGGCCTGAAGCGCCTTAGCTTCCATTCTGCGAAGTAGAGTTCAGCCTGGTCGCGATCCCCAGTGCCAGTCGAGTGCTCACGGCTGCGTCCCCCTTCGGTCCAGTAGATGTACCAATTGCCATCGGCGAGGCGTTTTCGGTCGCGTGCAAGGCGGGGCGGGGTCGGTTTGCGGGGCATGCTTTCACCGTAAATTGATCGAGGTATCGTTCCCACGCACCATTGGGAATCTTGGGGTTTCGTCGGCCTGGGGCTGTATAAATATGATCCAGCATGTCTTCGCGGATTAGATAGCGAACGTTTGAAACGGGGATGCCCACTCGTTCAGCTAATTCCCTTGGTGTCTCGAGAATTTTTTGCAATTTCAACTCCTCAATGACTGCACACATATCGAGGCAAAATTTTCGTTTTGCGTTCAGATCGAAACAAAACTACGATAATGCTACCTAAAACGAACTAAATGCCTCTATGAGCGGTTACATTGAATAGAGATAACCATAATCGTGGTCAATGCAACCACAAAAAGGTACATCATGACTGTTCCTGACCTAGGGGTGCGCCTTGCGGCTGTCCGAACCGAGGCGCGTCTGTCACAAGAAGAAATGGCGCAACGACTTAGCATCAGTCGAAGTGCATATCAGTACTATGAACGTGGCCAACGCGACCTAACCGCCACCCTACTTCTGAAGGTTTATGAAGAATTCGATGTCGATCCGCTCTGGATGCTCGAAGGGGACACTGCTGAAGGCAAAAGCCGCCGACATTCGGAAATGGCGCATGCCTATCGTAAACTTGGAATCGCAGTTGAGCACAGAATAATTAATCGCGGCCTTGTTGTAGCACCCGAAAAGAAATGGGACGCTATAGATTTTCTTTTCAAAGAAGCTCTGAGCCCCGAAACGATTGAGGGCCTTAACCAAGTGCCCGATATAGCCAGAATTGACACCATCTTAAGGTTAGTCGCTTGATGTTAGAGAACGAAGTTTTGCGAAAAGCCGAGCAATTGAGGCCGCGCAAAGTGGGCGTGTTGGGCAAGGTAGATAGCATCCTAGAAGAGACCCAACTTGATGCACCGTACCAACCTGGAAGCTCCAACGGAGTTAGGCCGACTAGAGGTTGCCCGAATGCCACGGAATGTGAGGCCTGCGGAGGGATTGAGTATCTTTCTAGAGAGTTTTGTCGTTGCGGCCATTATTTACGTGGCCAACTAGAAGACGAGTACTTGTCATGGGTGCGTAGGCTGGAGCATGAGGTTGAAGAAATATCTACGGATTATTTGCAGAAGCAGAAGAAGTTGAAAAAAGGTTTGATGCTTACAATTCTTCTTCTCACCCCTCCGATAGCCGTTCAAGTTACCAGCCCAGATCTACTAGGGCTTTTCGCGTACCTTTGGATACTAGCCGGGCTTGTTGTTGTGTGTATTCTTGCGTTTATAGAAGCAAGACTTGCGCGCCCAACCAATGATGCTACTGAATTTCTGCAAAACTCCTCTCTCCAAGTCTATCTGGAACACAGAAATCTAATCTTGAACTCAAGTCCGGATGCTTCTGGATAGACTGGTTCCCTCAAAAGTATGATGGAAGCATGAGTTTTAGTTCTATCGATTTATTTGCAGACTGCTGCGGCCTTTCGCTCGGGCTTAGGATTTGCATTCCCTGGAACTTGTACTTCAACATTTGGTTGCAGCGCGTGTTTGTCCTGTTAGGATCATTGAAAATAAGAGATTTTTTCAGGCTAATATTCAGCGCCTCGACAGGCTCGTTGAGCCCGTTCCTGCCGTTTAGCGAGAGTCGGTCTTTCGCATATGCGGTAGGTCAAAAACCGCACATTCCGGACGTTCAAATTCCAGTGTCGGATGGCAAGGCTGCGGGACTTTGCTGCCCTACATGATGACCGATCAAACGTCTGCTTTTGCAGTGCTTTAGAAACATCGTGACACAATCGTTCAGTAATCAAGGGCACTGTGACCGCGGGGATTCACTCTTTAGACTCTTGATCTGACGCCTCGTCCGGCCAACCAGAAAGGAAAAACTGCCAGGTCGCGATGGTCCCAATCGCGCCAAACAGAATGGCCCAGAACAAGTTCCCGGTTACAAGCTCCAAGATCGCCCATCCAACGCTCAAGAGTGTGACGGCAACCCGCCGCCAGAGCGGAAGAAAGAAGGGTACGCGAAGTTCGAACATGTTCATCCGGGGATCACTCCAACGATGTGGAACACGCGATGTTAGACCTCTGGCATGATAGTTGCGCCGGTAAATGCAATCAACTAACGTCCTTCCCCACGGTTACATGTCTCAAGTTCTGTGCACACCATTGACCGTTGCGATTGTCGACGGTGCACGCAGCCAATATTTGATTCCTCGGCATCGTAGCGCACAGCTCCGGCAGCCACACCACGATGTCATTCGCTGTCACTTCACAACGTCTACCTTGCTTCTGTTTAGCGAAATAGCGATTGCAGCAATCAGCAAAACACCCAAGGCGACCTGGCTCCACGAAGGGGGTACGCCCGCGATTGTCAGCCCATTGCGGACGATTGTCAGGGTCAATGCCCCGATGATTGTTTTGACCACACTGCCATAGCCACCTGTCAGCGGCGTACCACCAAGCGCAACCGCAGCAATTGCGTCGAGCTCAATCATCAGACCCGCCTGGGGCGTCGCCGCTCCTGCCCTTGCCAGGTTGACGCAAGCCGCCAATCCCACCATCAGCCCTGCAGCGGCAAAGACCTTGATCTTGAACGTCGTGACATTGATGCCGACCAGGCGGAGAACCTTCTCGTTGCCTCCAACGGCTCGCAACTGTTGACCAAAAACAGTCCTCTCATAAAAGGCCCACATAAACAGCGCGACAATCGCCGCGAGGATGAAGATCGCGGGGAATTTGCCCATCGACAGAAGCCAAGGTGCTGCGACAGACGAGATGTTGGTGCCGCCTGACACGCTATCGTCCGTTATATAAATCGCCGTGCCGTCTGATGCGATAATCACAACGGCGCGCACGATGATCAGCATTGCCAATGTTGTCACAAATGATGGGATCTTGAGCAGTGAAATAATCAGGCCGTTGACCATGCCAACAAGGCCACCTGCGACAATTCCCAGGATCAAGCCCACATCCCCGAACCAGAGCATTCCAAGTGCACCCAGAAACGCCGAAAATGCCAGGCTTGACCCGATGGAGATATCAATTGAACCAGTTGTCACGATCATCAACTGCGCGAATGCCAGTAACATCAAGACAGGCGTTTGCTGCGCAATGAACGTCCAGTTGCGCATCGACATGAAGCGGTCGCCCGAGATCGCCCAGAACAACAAGATTACCAGAACAATGGCAATGAAAGGCACATAGTCTCGCAACATTTCGGCGCGTTTGGGCGTCAGGAATGGGCGGGAGGCGGTTGTTTCGGTCATGTCGTTCTCCTCATTCGCCGAGAGTTATGGCCTTCACGAGCCGGTCCGAGGTAATCTCGTCGCGTTTGAATTCGCGCGATGTGACCCCGTGATGGGTCACTACGATACGGTCAGCCAGGCGGCGCACCTGATCGAGATTGTGGCTTACCAAAAGGAATGACGTGCCCTGCTTGTCGCGCACATCCTCAACCAATCGCTCAACTTCCGCCGTTTCATTCGGTCCAAGTGCGGCGGTCGGTTCGTCAAGGATTACGATGTCGCTCCCCCAGGCAATTGCGCGCCCGATCGCGATACTTTGTTGTTGTCCTCCGGACATGGAGGAGATTGGTTGCGACAGATCCTGAACGGTGGTGACATTGAGCTGCGCGAGGGCTTCACGGGTTTTTTCGCGCATCTTTCGTTCATCCACAAAAATCCCCCATTTGCGGGGGATGCGCCCCAGAAACAGGTTGTAGGGCGCCGTCATATTGGGAACCAGTGCCAGATCCTGATAAACGACTTCGATCCCGCATTCCTGCATATGCGAAACACTGTGCTCAGCCCGGGATACTTCCTTGCCATTGATGATGATCTGTCCGCCGTCCGGAACATGGGCCCCAGCCACAACCTTCATCAACGTTGATTTTCCGGCACCATTTCCGCCCACGATCGCGACAACTTCACCGCGATGAAGATCAAAGGAGCCGTCACGCAATGCCTGGACACCACCAAATGACTTCGAAACGTGTTTCACCGAAAGAAGAGGTTGAGCCGTCTGGTCATTCATAGTGGGTTCTCCTTCATTCCTATCCGCTTGCTTCAGCAACAAGGGCTTCTGGCTCGGCTCTGGGAGAACCGAGATAGGTTTGTGCAAGTACGTCCAGAAAGGCCCCGCGCAGCACAGTATCTTCACTTTGCTGGCTCAGCTCGATGTCGACGGCATCGTAGATGCTTGGCAAAACCGTCGCTTTTACATGGGTCTTGATGTGTTCCAGAAACCTTTGACCGAACCCGGCATATTCATCTCCGATCACAACCAAATCCGGATTGACGAAGTTGATGCAGTTGGTGATGCCTTGCGCCAGATAGCGTGCAACCCTGTGCACCTCTTCGCTGGCAAGCCCGTCTTCCG
Source organism: Ruegeria sp. CDSC079 (assembly GCF_059610505.1). Taxonomy (NCBI): domain Bacteria; kingdom Pseudomonadati; phylum Pseudomonadota; class Alphaproteobacteria; order Rhodobacterales; family Roseobacteraceae; genus Ruegeria; species Ruegeria sp. CDSC079. The sequence continues at coordinate 95,932 of NZ_JBXWNT010000003.1, read as the reverse complement.
CTGCGTATGCGTCAAGGACCTGAGAAAAATCAGCGTCTGAAGTCAATGTTGTACTGCTGACGTTCTCTGCGCGCTCCCGTATGGCACGCAGTAGCGCAATGCGCGACGTGAAGAGTTCCAGACAGCCTCTATTTCCACATTTGCACTGCTCGCCATCAACGCTGATGGACGTATGCCCCAATTCACCTGCAAGACCTTGCGCACCCCGGTGCACATGGCCATCCACGACAAGCGCCGAGCCGATCCCCTGACCGGCAGACACGTACAACATGACCTTGGCCCCCAGCGCCCGGCCATGATGGCGCCATTCAGTCAAGGCTGCTGCCTTGGCGTCGTGTGTGGAGTGAACAGGAATGTCAGGATAGCGGGAGCGCAGCTCGGGGATCAGATCGAAGCCCTGCCATTGAGGGCTTTCAGTCATGAGGATGACACGTTCATCGCGCTCCAGGAACGGGCCAGGAACAGCCACGCCAATGCCATCGACCTGTTTCAAATTGCCAATCTGGCGATCCAGTGTCTCGGAGATCTCCTTGAAAGTCTGCTTGGCGGACCCGTCCCGTGCGATGGGGAATTCACTGGTCTCCAGCAGGTCACCGCGCAGATTAAATGCAGCAATGGAAAAGCTACGGCGTTGCAATCTAAGACAGAGGATGTATCGCCCGGAACCAACAAAGCTGAGGTTGATCGATCGCCGACCACGCCCCCCACGAACAAGTCCCACTTCCTCAACGATGCCATTGTCAATAAGTGGTGCTATCGCACGTGTGACAGTCGCCTGATCCAATCCGGTGGCTACGCTGATTTCCTTGCGCGAGCATTCTCCCATGTCGTGCAAAGCTGCAAGGATGGCGCGCCTGTTGTGGCCTTGAATACCTTCGATCGACAAGCCTTTTTGAGCAAGTTTCATGTCCGAACCCCAATTTTTTCAATTTGGCTCAAACATAGCGAGTTTTGCTTGCAACCTGCAATCAACTCTCGGGTGCTACGCATCGACGCCCTCCTGAAACAGGATGTCGGCGAATGTAGCACTTTGTCGGATCCTCTCCGCGTTGGGCATGTCGGTCTTGGTGATCTTTTCCCGCGTCTCGACTTCACCTCTGCCGCCACGCTCGTGGCGTCGCTTCAAGCGCTGCTTCAGGAGTTCATCCGGCGTGTCTACAAAGATACGCAGGTCGAAATGCGATGCCGCTCGAATCCAAGGCGCTTCATTCATCAGAATGTAGTTGCCCTCGACTATGCAAAGGGCCTCGTTTCCTTCGATCCTGGCGCCTTCTGGGACCGGGTCATGTATGTGCCGGGAATATCGCGGCCACCAAAACGCATCTCCCCTGGACAAACGTTCCACCGCGTGGGCAAACGCGTTGCCATCAAACGTATCGATACGGCCTTTCACGCTTCTAAGCCCTTCGGCCTCAAGCTGGGCGTTTGTTTTGTGAAACCCGTCCATCGGGCAGTAGGCAGCGATGTGCCCGGCAGCGCGTAGATCCTCGGACAGCCGCTCGGACAGCGTAGACTTACCCGTCGCCGGAGGCCCTGCAATTGCTACAATGAGCGGCGGTTGACCTGCACTTATCCGCTTTTCAATTGCGCCCAGAAGGCTGGCATAGTCGGCGAGGTGCTCAGGCATCCATCCAACTCCGCGTACCCGCATGGGTGCATGACTTACCCGCGATCTGGTTGGCGATATTCAACGCATCTACAAATGACCCGGTCTCGAGATACGCGTGGCAGAAAGCGCCGTGATAAATGTCTCCTGCGCCCAAGCTATCGACAACGTCCACCTCCAAAGCGGGTATCTCGCCCCGTCGTCCCTGATCATGCCAGACGACCCCAGCGTGACCCCGTGTCATTGCCCAGCGTTGGATGTCCAGTTCCTCACACATATTGGCAAAGGCGCGCAGTCCCTCGGGACAAAACACGTCGCTGACAATTGGAATATCGGCCAGCTTTAGAAAATCCGGTGACCAGTCTTTCCAGCCGCCGCCATCCAAAATGATTGGCCCTTCAAACGCACGTAAGGCGTCAGCGTGCGCCGCAACAAAATGCCGTTCGTACTGGTCGATCTGAATCAACCCGTATCCTTCCGTCAGGATCAGACCTTCTTGAGAACGCACCTTTTCGCACTCATCCCCTGCGCCATTGACAATCATCCTGGCCCCAAGGCTCCGGGTTGAAACAACTGTCGAAAGAGGGATGCGATAGTCCGGGTCATTACTGATGTCGTGCACCGTAACGTTCCTGTCCTTCAGATCGGACGTCAGCATTGTCTTCATTGGGCCCGGCGCGCCCAGCGATGTGGCCAGCGCCGCCGTTCCACCAAGATGGGCGAACGTAACGGCAGCGTTCAAAGCAGACCCGCCCGGGATCACATCATTGCTCAAAGCCTTGGTCTTCCCGTCCGGACCCGGAAAATCCTCAACAAGCGCGGTGACATCCATCACCGAGCGGCCTATGAACAGCGCCCGGCTCACGCGGCCTTCCGGGATGGATCGAGCCCGCCATCAGCATACCGCTTTGCCATTTCTGCAACTGGGATCGGCTTGATTTTACGCCCGTGGCCCGCCACCCCGAACCTCTCGAACCTGTCACGGACCAGCGTTTCAAGCTCCGCCATCCCGGCCAAGATAAACGCCCGAGGATCGAAATTCGATGGGTTGTCCCGGGAGAAGCGCCGCATTGCGCCGGACATGGCCATGCGGCAATCGGTGTCGATGTTGATTTTTCGAACACCATGCCGGATCCCGCGTTCGATCTCTTCGACGGGGACGCCCCAGGTTTGTGGCATTTCACCGCCAGAGGCGTTTATCAAGTCCTGCAAACCCTGTGGCACAGAGCTCGACCCATGCATGACAAGATGGGTATTCGGCACGCGACGATGGATCGCCTCAATCTGGCTGATGGCCAGGATGTCGCCATCCGGTTCCCTTGTGAATTTATAAGCGCCATGAGACGTCCCACAGGCTATCGCTAGCGCATCGACCTTGGTTGTAGCAACAAACTCCGCTGCCTGATCGGGATCGGTCAATAGCTGATCGTGATCCAGTTTGCCCTCTGCCCCGGACCCGTCTTCTTCACCCGCCTCGCCGGTTTCAAGCGATCCAAGAACACCCAGCTCTCCTTCGATTGAGGCACCCGTCCAATGTGCGATCTGTGCAACGCGAGCCGTGATATCGACGTTGTGGGCATAGCTGGCGGGTGTCTTGCCGTCGCCCATCAGGGAGCCATCCATCATGGCCGAGGTGAACCCCGCAGCGATGGCGCTGACGCAGGCCTGCTCATCATGGCCGTGGTCCTGATGCAGACAGATTGGGTTGTCGGGATACATGGACGCCAGTGCGTTCACTATAGCGACGATCATCCGATCTCCGGCATAGGCCCTGCGAACATTCAAGCTGGCTTGCAGGATCACCGGTGCATCGCAGGCGCGCGCAGCGTTCATGATCGCAAGGCCCTGCTCCATATTGGAGATGTTGAACGCCGGCACACCAAATCCTTGATCCGCCGCATAATCAAGCAATTGTCTGAGGGTTATGAGGGGCATGGCGAGGCCTTTACTTGCGGAAGTTGAGATTGTGGAATTTCGCCGAGCCTTCCTGAACAAAGAGACCCCAGGCATCGGTATTGGAGATGTCATAGACCCTGAAGGATGCAACAACCTGCCCGGCCACAAAGCACTCGATGGCCGACCCGTTGCGCAGGATCTGGACCCGGTAACACCCATCCTCCGGTGTGAAGGCGAGCGGACGCTCGACCAATGGGCTGTCGATCTCCTGACGGACCTCAATGCCATGCCGCTCATTGAGCACCAGGCTGTCCCAAAGTGGATCCATCGCGGCAGGCCAGCGATCAAACAGGACGCGCTCCTTCATGGGCTCGATTGAAAGGCTGTAACCGCTGTCCAGATGATCGCCGCCTCGGGGTTCGATGAGAATACCCACAGCTTCGGTGGCGGGATCAGGTTCAATCACTACATCGAGCAACACGTCATCCCGGTTCGGACCGTCGATGAACGCGTATCCGTATGATCCTGTCGCATCACACCGAGGGTCTGCATCGCCGGTCCAGTCTCCCAACATGGGGCGCAGCTTGTGGGGCACGGTCTCTGCGTAACTCTGGTCCACGTTATCGGGCAATTTGCAGGTCAGCGTGCCGTCTGGCAGCGAGACAAGTTCGCGCGGGCTGCCCAGTTCTCCGCCCCAAACCCAGCTGCGCTTGGGGCCATGATGCTTGCGGAACGGTATCCATGCGAAACTCATGCGACGGTCGCCATCGCTGGCCGATTTGGCAGCGTAAAATCGACGCCCGTCAAGACTGTCGAGCTTGCGGCTTTCCCAAGGACCATCCGGGGATTTTGACACCCGATACACTGTTTGCATTCGTTCCGAGTAGCGGCTTTCAACCAGATACCACCAGTCGCCCAACTTGAAGATTTCCGGGCATTCCGGGCAATGCGTCAACATCGAGGACGCCAGCGGCGGGCCAACCTCCCAGCATTCCAGATCATCGGACGTGGCAACGGCAACACAGCCCCGGCGAAACTGCGGACCTTCCTTGAGGCGCGCTGAGATCAGCATCTTGAAGCACCCTGCCTCTTCGTCGCGGTAGACAAAGGGGTCGCGCCAATCGACGGTTTCGTACCAGCGGTGATCGGGGAAGATCATCGGGTTGGATCCGGATTTCTCCCAGGACTTGAGATCAGTCGATGTTGCCTTGCAAATTGACTGCGGTGAAGCAGATTGACGATTGTAACCTGTGTAGAAGAAGTGAAACACGCCCTTGTGCTCAATGACAGAGCCGGTCCAGATCCCATCGCCGTCGCACTCACCGTGCGCGCCGGGGCCAAAAGCGTCGGGCATCACCTCCCAGTTTACGAGGTCATCTGACCGAAGATAAGCGGTCGAGACGCGCGCCCGCTCAACATATTCCCACGCGCCCACAGGGGGTTGGGAAAAAAACAGATGCCACGTGCCATCGTGGTAGAATGGCATTGTATCACCAGCGGCAGCACCGCGCTCCGGAGCGTATCCGAAAAGTCTCATCTGCGGACCTCGAAAAGAGTTTGGTTTTTTAGTCCCCCGACCCATTGAACCGGGGGAGGGCTCGCTGCGTGCAAGGGGAGTTATTGCACGTAGTCTTGCCAGTTTGCCTGCCACGCGTCGATGAAACCGGGCAAATCAGCGTCGGGATTATGGACCTTGCTGAGGCTGCGAACGGTTTCCGGTGAAAGAATACATCCGTTCAGAAGACTGTTGGCATAGGTATCCACATTGTCGGCTGTTACCGGAATGAGGCCGACCCGCGGCTGGGTGTCTTCAATCGGGTGACCGTGCAAGTAGTCATAGAGTTGGATAAGGCCGAACCCGCCAACCATCCAATGGCCACCGATCGAGAAACTCAGTTTGCCATCCTTGATGAATTGAGCGACCTGCTCGTCAATGTCGGTGGTTATGATGGCGATGTCGTCACGCCCTGCCTGTTCCACCGCAAATTGACTGCCGAGACCGGCGACCGCGCCAAGCACGATGATCGCGTCAATCTCGCCGGGTCCGAAGCGGGCAATGAACTGCTCGGCATATTTCTGGCCATTCTCCCGGTTCAGACGATCCCAACTTTCAGCGATCACTTCGACCCCTGCCGCGTCCAATTCCGATTGAACTCCCGCCCAGATTTCTTCCGCAGAAGTCACACCTTTCTGGTTCCAGACCATCGCGACTTTCTTGTGTCCGAGATCTGCGGTGGCTTTGCCGATTGCCTGACCCCAAGTGTCATTGTTCTGGGTCACCTGCGCGATGAAATCCTCACCTTCATAGTCATCGTCATAGCTGGACACCACCAGTCGACCGACGGCAATACCAGGAATATCATTCTCTTCGAGAAGACGCGCGACCTGGATACCGGCCGGCGACGTCAGCGGGTTGAAGATCAGCCCGTCCGGGCCGCTTGCGATGATGGATTCAGCTTGCGCCGCGTGCTGTTCTTCCGAGTTCTGATCGTCAAACTCCTTCAGCTCGACACCCAGCGCTTCAGCGACGCAGCGTTCAAAACGATGGCGGTTGATAACCCAAGGGTTTGTTTCCGGCTGGCCAAGGTCAGCGATTACCAGATCGGTACGAGCTTCGCTTTGAGCCGTTGCCACGCTCGCAAGCGGCAACATGGCTGCTGTCACAAGCAAAGGCTTGAGCATCTTGTAGGTCATGATCTCCTCCCTGGAGAGTTTTTCGCGTTGATTGCGGAGAGGTAAACTCCTATTTAATGCGTACTGCAATTAAATGCAGTTTGCAAGTATATATCCAATCCGCTGAACCAACCCGGGAACTTTGAGGTTGCGAAGTGGCAAAAATCCAGGCTTTACGGCTCAAGCAGTCAAGGCATCAAGTTCCGCGCGAACCACGCGGTACGGCAGGACCCGGTGTCCTGACTCAGGTTCCGAGCGGTGTGGATGCCCTGGGCGTGGTCCTCGTAATAATCGGCGTAGTCGTTCACAAATCCGCGCAGATGTCGTCTGCACCTGTCAACGGCGACTGAAATCGGCCATTCGCTGCAACCTGAAGAACGAGCAGGTTGGGCTCGAAGCAGTCATTCGCTGCAACTTGCTTGAACGACTGCTACGCGGACTCTCCAGACATTGGCCTTTGGGCATGTTGCTGACGCAGCATCCGTTTGCATCTGCGGCACGTTCGATGTGGCAGCGCAGCGCAAATCACCGAAGCAGCCGCTCGACAGCGCGGATTTGGCTGAGACCGAAACTGTAGTTTCGCCGCAGCCTGGTCTGACAACTCAGACGCGGATGGGGTGGATGGCGCCTGCAGCCAACCGTCGCGCTTTGCGGCATACTGTAGAAGTCATCTTCTGACAGGAAAGGAACCCCACCATGGAAGTTACAACAGTTGGACTGGATCTTGGTAAGGACGTCTTCCAAGCTCACGGCATCACCGCAGACGGGGCGATTGTTTTCAATCGAACAATTCGACGCAAGCAGTTGCTTAAGTTCTTCGAGAAATTGCCGAGTTGCCTTGTCGGGAAAGAAGCCTGCGGGTCGGCCCATCACTGGGCGCGCGAGCTGACCGAAATTGGTCATGATGTGCGGCTCATGCCTGCGGCCTATGTCAAACCGTATGTCACGCGCCAGCCCGTGCCTGCGGCGAAGCCAAGCTAGCCCGTGCAGAACTTGGGGTCGAGTTTATAGTGGACGCGGCCTACGATTGATCTGTTGCGGGTTTCGGCTTCGCTCAATCGCACCGGCAACAACGTCAACCAGATTGCGCGGCGCTTGAACGAGGCGAGCGGTGTGCTGTAAGCGAAGTGCTGCGATTTTGTAGATTGGCGCACCTGTCATCAGATTGGGACCTTCTCAATCTGATGACAGGAGGTTCCGATGGTGGAACATTATGTACCCGCGCTGCGCAAGTGCTTTCTCGAAGACATGCGGACCGCGGGGCTCAATACCTGTCGATCAAGTATTCCGAGCGCCTTGACGAGGCGAAGGTCGGTGCCTCGGTCGGCAGTAGCGGGGACAGTTACGATAACGCCCTCTACAAGGCTGAGGTCATCGAACACGAAGGCCCGTGGAGTGGCAAGAAAGACGTGGAAATGGCAACCCTCAATTGGGTCAATTGGTGCAACGAAAAGCGCCTCTTCGGCCCGCTCGGGTATATCTCACCCGCACCAGCAGAAAGGAACTTCTACAACGCAGATTGCGCGGCTAAGATCGCCGTAGAATGACAAACTCAAACGTCTCCGGTAAACTCGGTCTGGTTCAGTAACCATAGAAGCCGGTAGTCGTTTAGAACTCTTTGGAGAGAGCCATGATCGTCTCGGTACGCTTGACACCATCGATTTTATAGATCTGCTCCAGCACGAGATTCAGACGCGGCTTTTCGATGGGATTGATGAGCAGCGCGAAGTCGTGGTCTCCTACGATTCTTAGACAACTTGCAACCTCTGGCATGGTCGCAAATTCGCGTGCTGCTGCTTCCCCCTTGCTGCGGATTTCCATGTTTATCAGTACAATTGCCCCTATGCCGCCTGTTTCAACGGTCGAAGGTTCCTTGATTGTGTAGCCAAGAATCTGCTGAGTTTGCTCCAGTCTTGAAAGCCTTGCCTGCACCGCAGTGCGCGAACGGCCAACCTTCCTCGAAAGATCGGTGACGGGCACACGCGAGTCCCTGCGCAGCGCTTCAAGTATTTGCTCGTCGATCTTATCACGCATTGATATCCAAGCCCGTCCCAAATTGCAGATTGCCTAGTGTATAGGCATATTGCCTATGATTTCAATCGATTTAACAATCGACAGGACGGGCCGTTTTGACTGACATCTTCGTTATGGACAACGCAACACTATTGAACTCGATTTCGTCCCGTGCGCGGGCTTTGGAAGCCTCCAAGATCCGCGAGGTTGCAGAGCTTGGCATGAAGCAAGACGGCGTGTTGCCGCTCTGGTTCGGTGAAGGCGCCTGGCCGACCAATTCACTGATTGTGGACGCTGCAATTGCCGCGCTCAAGGCTGGCAATCATATGTACCAGCCGAACAATGGCGCGATGGCGCTGCGGCAAGCGATTTGTGCTTATAGCAACGAACTTCTGGGCAGCCGTCTGAAACCGGCTCAGGTCACAGTCACCCCTTCCGGAATGCAAGGCCTCATGCTGACGGCTGAATTTCTTGTGACTCCCGGCGACCGGGTTATCGCAGTGGAGCCGGGCTGGCCCAATATCATCGGTGCTTTCAAGGCGACCGGTGCAGAGATTGCGAGCGTGGCAATCGTGCCGAAGGGCGGTCATTGGGCGCTCGACGTGGAAGAGCTGATCGCGGCGCTGACACCGGGCACCAAAGCGGTGGTGATTAACTCGCCCAACAACCCCACCGGCTGGACCATGTCGGCCGAGGAGCAGCGTCTGGTGTTGGAGCATTGCCGCCGGCACGGCATCTGGATCGTTGCCGATGACGTTTATTCCCGGCTCTACCGCCATGGGCGTCACGCGCCCTCATTCCTGTCGATTGCAGAGCCTGAGGATCAGCTGATCTCTGTGAACTCGTTTTCAAAATGCTGGTCGATGACCGGATGGCGGCTTGGCTGGATCGTGGCTCCCGCCGCGTTCGAGGGGAAGCTGGGTCAGTTGACCGAGTTCAACACGTCCTGCACAGCCGGCTTTGTCCAGGAGGCGGGTATTGCAGCCCTGCGCGGCGGCGAAGAGGAAATTGCCAGCCTGTTGAGCAAAATCCAGGCAGGGTATGAAATCACGGCAGAACGCCTCAACGCTTTTTCGCGGGTGGAGTTCATTGAGCCTGATGGTGCTTTCTACTGCTTCTTCCGAGTTGACGGGCTGACTGACAGCTTCGCTGCGGCTGGTGAAATCCTTGAGCAGACCAAGGTCGGGCTAGCGCCGGGCGTGGCGTTCGGTCCGCAGGGAGAAGGTTATTTGCGGCTCTGCTACGCGCAGCCGGCAGAAGTGCTGGAAGAGGCCTTCAAGCGGCTCGAGCCGTTCCTCTCGAAGTGATGCCTCAATATCGGGGAGGAAAGACATGACGTATCAACTCAGCCTTGAGGGTAAAACCGCGCTGATTACTGCCGCTGGGCAGGGTATCGGGCGTGCCAGCGCCGAGGCCTTTGCCCAGGCTGGCGCCTCGGTCATTGCCACAGACATCAATGAGACTTCGCTAGCTGAGCTCAATGCGATTGACGGCATTACCGCATGGAAACTGGATGCAACCGATCCCGAAGACATCAAGCGGGTACTGCCTGAAGCTGGTAGGCTGGATGTGCTGTTCAATTGCGCTGGATTTGTCCATACCGGCAGCATCCTGGATAGCACCGAGGAAGATTGGGACTTTGCCTTCGATCTGAATGCCAAGGCCATGTACCGCCTGTGTAAGGCAGTCCTTCCGGGCATGCTTGAACAGGGCAAGGGGTCGATCATCAACATGTCCTCGGTGGCATCCTCCTTGAAGGGCGTTCCAAACCGCTTTGTTTATTGCGCGTCCAAGGCAGCGGTCATCGGCATGACCAAGGCGATCGCTGCTGACTACGTAACCCAAGGCATCCGTTGCAATGCGATCTGCCCTGGCACCGTAGATAGCCCATCGCTGCACGACCGGTTGCGGGCCACGGGCGATTGCGAGGCGGCGCGGGAGCAATTCATCGCGCGCCAGCCTATGGGGCGCGTTGGCGATGCAGACGAAATTGCAGCGCTTGCAGTTTACCTTGCCTCGGATGCCAGCGGATTCACCACGGGCCAGGCCCATATCATCGACGGCGGCTGGGCCCTCTGAACGGAGACTATCATGAAACTTTTGCGTTATGGCCCGAAAGGGCACGAAAAACCCGGTATCGTCGACGCTGACGGTGTTGTCCGCGATCTGTCCGGCTTGGTGGATGACATTGCCGGTGAGGTTCTGACGGATCAAGGCCTGGCCGGCATTGCCGAAGCTGACCTGTCGTCGCTGCCTGCCGTTGAGGTCGACCGTTATGGGCCCTGCGTCGGCGGTGTTGGCAAGTTCATCTGTATTGGGCTCAATTACTCCGACCATGCCGAGGAAAGTGGGCTGGAGGTGCCGCCGGAGCCGGTGATCTTTGCCAAGGCGACTTCGGCAATTTGCGGTCCCAACGACACGGTAGAAATCCCCCGCGGCTCGAAGGCCACCGACTGGGAAGTTGAACTGGGCGTCGTAATTGGCAAAGAGGCAAAATATGTCGATGAGGCAGAAGCTCTCGAACATGTTGCGGGCTACTGCGTGATCAACGACATTTCCGAACGTGATTTCCAGAACAAGCGCGCAGGGCAGTGGACCAAGGGCAAATCTGCCGACACGTTCGGTCCTATTGGACCTTGGCTGGTGACCCGCGACGAGGTTTCTGACCCGCAGAATCTGCCGATGTATCTGGAAGTGAACGGAGAGCGCCGCCAGGACGGAAGCACGAACACAATGGTGTTCGGGGTGGCTCACATCGTCTCTTACCTGTCACAGTTCATGAGCCTGCAGCCAGGCGACATCATCTCCACCGGCACACCTCCGGGTGTGGGCATGGGGATCAAGCCTGAGCCCGTATACCTTAAGGCGGGCGACAAGATGGAACTCGGCATCGAAGGCCTGGGCGTGCAGCGCCAGGACGTTGTGCAGTGCTGACCTTCTCCCCGGCGCCAGGCCGTTCACCCCATTGGCGCTGTTCCTGGGCCAGCTATATTGGTTGCCCGGTCCATCTTTTCCCGAGGCCTACATCCATATCGGTCTCAAAAGGCAAGCCCAGTGAATGAAGGCTGCCTGTAGCCGTGATTTTCATCAGGAGGACAAAGTGATGGAAAACCAAGTTGCAATCGTAACCGGCGGTGCGCAGGGAATAGGCCTGGCTGCGGCTCGGCTTCTGATCGAAAAAGGTGCGAAGGTCGTCAGCTGGGACATTGATGCAAGCAACGGGGACGCAATGGCTGCTCTGGGCGGCAATGCTTTCGCGGTGGACTGCGATATCACCGATCTGTCTTCGGTGGAAGCGGCCTACAAGCGTACTTGCGAGGCAGCGGGAATTCCTTCGATTTTGATCAACAGTGCTGGGATCGCAGGTCCCAACGAACCGCTGGACACCTACGATCCCGAAGCTTGGCGCAAGATCATCGACATTAACCTGAACGGCACATTCTATGTGAACCGCGTCTGCGTTCCTGGAATGCGAGAGCAAGGCTATGGACGCATCCTGAATGTCGCGTCCATCGCAGGCAAAGACGGCAATCCTAATGCTTCCGCCTATTCGGCTTCCAAGGCCGCGGTGATCGGCTTGACTAAGTCCTTGGGCAAGGAACTGGCTGGCTACGATATTGCAGTAAACTGCGTGACGCCGGCTGCGGCCCGGACCCGGATTTTCGACCAGATGAGCCAGGAGCACATTGACTATATGCTTTCCAAAATCCCTCGTGGCCGGTTCCTGGAAGTCGAAGAGGCCGCGAAGATGATCGTTTGGGCGGTTTCACCTGAAAACTCCTTCACCACTGGAGCTGTATTCGATCTGTCTGGCGGCCGGGCCACCTACTAACTCTTGTAAATTAAGTCACTTGGAGGAAAACCCATGACAGATAATGACAAAAAAGCCGCTCTCACCGAACGCCTTGCAAAATGCTACAGCGGTGCAGTTTATGACGCCCTGCGCGAGAGAGGGATAGACAATACTGTTCTGCCCAAAGACATCCGGCCGATTGACGATACTCATGTTCTTGCTGGTCCCGTTTTCACAATTTCAGGAACACCAAAACCTGGGATTAGTGCTGATGATGCTCTGCTGGCTTGGACGGGTTTCCTTTCAACAGCGCCGTCTGGCCATGTCGTAGTTTGCAATGGCCACACTGACGACATCGCGATGATGGGGGAACTGTCTGCCGAGACGCTCCAGATGCGCGGTGTGCGCGGATATGTGACCAATGGCGGGTGTCGGGACAGCAATTTCATTCGTAACATCGGTTTCCCCGTTTTCCATCGCTTCTACACCGCCCGCGATGTGGTGGGCGCATGGTCGGTCGACAAAATGGAAGTCCCTGTGCAGATCGGTGACGTTGTCGTTAAGCCCGGGGATTTTCTGATTGCCGACATTGATGGGGCCATCCTTATCCCAGGTGAAATCGCAGAAGAGATCGTGGTTGAGGTCGAGGAAGTGATGAACACCGAGAACAAGGTCCGCTCGGCTATCCGTAGCGGGACGGATCCGAAAGAAGCCTACCTGACCTACGGGCGCTTCTGAGCGGTCAAACTGGCGTAACAGCACTTGGAGATACGAATATGCATATCGGTTTGCCTGACCAGGGCTGTTTTGTTTTGCGGGTCTGGAATCCAGCGGTTTCAGGGCCTTCGGTTTGCCACTTGCGCGACGGATGCATTGTCGATGTGACCTCGCGTGAAGTGGCAACAGTACGCGACCTGCTTGAGCAGGACGATCCGGCGGGCTGGATCAAGTCTGCCTCAGGCGAAGCAGTTTGCACGCTGGGCGAGCTCGAGGAGAGTTCCGTCGAACGGCCTGATCCTAAATTACCCTATTTTCTGGCGCCCTGCGATCTGCAGCCAGTTAAAGCATGTGGCGTGACCTTTGTATCCTCAATGTTGGAGCGGGTGATTGAAGAGCAGGCACTCGGTGATCCTACCAAGGCCAAGGTGATCCGCGGGCGCTGCGAGACTATTTTAGGCGATAGCCTGACCGGGATTGTTCCCGGGTCAGACCAAGCAATTCAATTGAAGAACGCGCTTCTCGCCGAGGAAGCCTGGTCGCAATACCTTGAAGTCGGAATTGGCCCGGATGCAGAAGTTTTCTCCAAGGCTCAAGCGCTGTCTTCGGTTGGCTGGGGTGCAAGCGTCGGCCTGCATCCAATGTCGCGCTGGAATAACCCGGAACCGGAGGTGGTTCTGGCGATAAACAGCCGGGGTGAGGTCAAGGGTGCCACGCTCGGCAACGACGTGAACCTTCGCGATGTCGAAGGCCGCTCGGCGCTGCTGCTTGGAAAGGCAAAAGACAACAATGCTGCCAGCTCGGTAGGACCTGCCATTCGCCTCTTTGATGGAACCTATTCGATCGCGGATGTGCGTAAAGCGGAACTTGATTTGCGGGTTACCGGGGAGGATGGCTTTGTGATGGACGGTCACAGCACAATGGCCGAGATCAGCCGCGACCCGCTTGACCTGGTTGGGCAGGCTTATGGTGCGCACCACCAGTATCCCGATGGTTTCATGCTGATGATGGGAACCCTTTTCGCTCCAACCCAGGACCGTGATCACCCCGGGGGTGGTTTCACGCACAAAATGGGCGACGTCGTGACCATTTCAAACTCTGATCTGGGTGCTTTGGTCAATACCGTGCGCCTTTCTACCGAATGCCCGCCCTGGGACTTCGCAGCCTCGCATCTGATGCGCAATTTGGCCCGCCGTGGCCTGCTCTGAACGGAGACACTCATGCTAAACGGAAAACATCTGATTGCCGGCGAATGGCTAGGCAGCGCCAGCACTTTTTCATCACAGCCTGCTCACGGCTCCGCCCATAACTTTGCTGTCGGAACGGTGGATCTTGTCGGACGTGCCTGTGAGGCGGCTGAAGAGGCTTTCTGGTCCTATGGCTACTCTGGCGTGGAAAAACGTGCGGCGTTCCTGCACCGGATTGCGGATGAAATTGACGCCCTTGGAGATGAAATCACTGAGATCGGAAGCCAGGAGACAGGTTTGCCCGAGGCTCGCTTGACCGGTGAGCGCGGTCGGACTGTCGGCCAGCTGCGCTTGTTCGCAGAGCATATCCTGAAAGGCGATTATCTGGACCGTCGCCATGACAGCGCCTTGCCTGACCGGCAGCCGCTGCCGCGGCCTGAGCTGTATATGGTTCAGCGGCCCATTGGCCCGGTTGCGGTCTTTGGTGCTTCGAATTTTCCACTGGCCTTCTCGACCGCAGGGGGTGACACCGCAGCAGCATTGGCCGCAGGCTGCCCTGTAGTGGTCAAAGGCCACTCAGCGCACCCGGGAACGGGGGAGCTGGTGGCTCAAGCCATCGACAAGGCCGTGAAGGCGATGGATCTGCACCCTGGCGTGTTCAACCTGATCCAAGGAGGCAAGCGGAACGTAGGAGCTGCGCTGGTTCAGCATCCATTGGTTAGGGCGGTTGGCTTTACCGGTTCGCTGGGTGGCGGGCGGGCCCTGTTCGATCTGTGCGCATCCCGCGAAGAGCCTATCCCGTTCTTTGGCGAACTTGGCTCAGTCAATCCGATGTTCCTGCTGCCACGATCTCTCTCCTCCCGTGCTGAGGCAATGGGCGAGGGCTGGTCCGGCTCCTTGACTATGGGAGCCGGCCAGTTCTGCACCAATCCAGGGATTGCCGTCGTGCAGTCGGGCGCAGATGCCGAACGTTTTGTTGCGGCAGCTACCAAGGCATTGGAGCAGGTTGGCGCGCAGACAATGCTGACTGACGGGATCGCCGCAGCCTATCGCGATGGGCGCGACCGGATCCGCGCCAATTCCAGCGTGCAGGGAATCCTCACCACCACCTGCGTCCTGCGCAATGCAACGCCGTACCTTTTCCGCGTCACTGCGCGTGAGTGGTTGGCAAATGATGCGTTGGCCGAGGAAGTCTTCGGTCCGCTGGGCCTGGTTGTCGAAGCAGAAGATGCGGCCGAAATGACTGCTGTTGCGAAGGGACTTAAAGGGCAGCTGACCTGCACCGTCCATATGAGTGAAGACGACACTGCCCAGGCGCAGGCCTTGATGCCAATCCTTGAGCGCAAGGCGGGGCGAGTTTTGGTCAACGGCTTTCCGACCGGCGTCGAAGTATCTGACACGATGGTCCATGGCGGCCCCTATCCGGCCTCGACAAATTTTGGTGCGACCTCGGTGGGTACTCTGTCGATCCGACGTTTCCTTCGGCCTGTATGCTTCCAAAACATGCCAGAGGCACTGCTGCCTCAAGATCTGAAATGAACGTCCAAGGATAATATTATGGCTAAAATGTACAAAGGCATCTGGCCGGTTGCCCCGACCCCTTTTCATGACGATGGAACACTCGACCTTGAGGGTATGAAGCGCGTGCTCGACTTCATGATCGATGCGGGCGTCGATGGCATCTGCATCCTTGCGAATTACTCCGAGCAGTTTGTGCTGTCTGATGAAGAGCGCGAAGTGCTGACTCGATTGTCGCTGGAACATGTGGCGCACCGGGTGCCGGTGATCGTGACTGTCAGCCACTTCGCAACCCAGATTGCGGTGGAGCGCGCGCGTCTCGCGAAATCGCTTGGCGCCAGCATGGTGATGCTGATGCCCCCCTATCACGGGACAACGCTGCGGGGGACGCCGGAGCAAATTTTTCAGCAGTTTGAAGCGGTCGGCGAGGTGGGCATCCCGATCATGGTGCAGGATGCGCCGATGGCCGGCAATGATCTGACTGTGCCGCTTCTGGTCAGGATGGCCCGCGAAATCGAGATGGTGAAGCTCTTTAAGATCGAGTGCATTCCGGCAACCGGTAAGCTGCGCGAGCTTATTGCTGCAGGCGGTGACGCGATTCAAGGCCCCTTCGACGGTGAAGAAGGTATCACATTGATGGCCGACTTGGATGCCGGAGCTACTGGCACCATGACCTCTGCCACAATTCCCGACAAGATCAAGCCCATTCTGGCTTTGCACGCCGAAGGCAACCGCGAAGGTGCATCCGAAGTCTACCGTCAGGTGCTGCCGGTGATCAACTTCGAAAACCGCCAGTGCCTTTGGCGCGCCTCAAAGGCCGCGATGATGGAGGGGGGGTGATCAATTCCGACTGCTGCCGCCACCCGATTGCACCGTTGCATCCTGAGACCCTTGCGGGGCTCTTGGATATTCTTCGGCCGATTGATCCGCTCGTCCTGTCCTGGGGCAAGTGAAGTAAGACTGGGCGGTTGCATCGTTGAACCAAAAACATAGGCCGCAACTGCCCCGCTCGGCCAACTATGGCATGATGAGAACAGTTCTTGGATTGGTGCCTTGCGGGAGGAGCCGGTGATTTTCACGTTCGCGACATAGGCCGCTCCCACATTCTTCTCAACCCAACGAGACCGTATACTGCACTTGGTCGAAATCAATACGATAGAACGCGACATACTTTAACGATGTGAGCTAACGCTATCAGTCAGGATCAATTCTGTCGGGACGAGAGTGAGTTTAGTTGGCGCTGTCGGATCCGAGATACGGCTTAGCAGATGTTGAATGACAACTCTCCCCATCTCTTGCAGATCAATGCTTGTCGTACTCAGCGGCGGATTGGTGTGTTGCAACTCATCGATCCCCTCGTTCGCGATCAACGAGAAATCTTCTCCGATTTTTTTTCCCAACCTCTGCAAACCGGCTTTCAGTCCAAGGGTGACGATAGCATTATATCCGATGGCAGCAGTCGGCGGATCTTCGACATCCAGAATTCTCGCCGCTGCTTCGTATCCCTGAGCACGAACAGGGCGGCATTCGAAAACAAGCGCACGATCGAACTCTTGACCCGCTTCGTCAAATGCTTGCCTGATGCCTTTCATGCGACGGTTAAATGGGGAAATATTGACTGTGCCGCCAACAGCGGCAATGCGTCTGTGACCAAGGTTAAGCAGATGTTTTGCCGCCGTGTAACCCGCAAGTGTCTCATCAGCCACGACTGAATCGATGGGATAGCCACTGATCTCTCGCGAGACACACACTATTGGGGGGCTGAATTTCTTCATCTCTTCCAGGTCGGTCGCCTGAGTTCCAATCGCAGGAACCAGGACGATGCCATCTGCATTGTACTCAGACATTTTCCTGATGAATTCGGATTGTCTCTCCACTTTTTCATCCGTATTGCACAGGAAGACCGTTTTTCCTACTTTGGCAAGTTCACCTTCAATCGCTCCCAGAATCTCGCTGAAGGACGGGTCGGACACGTTGTTAAGCACGATACCCACCGTGTCGGTCTTTGACTTCCTCAATCCTGCCGCGGAACGCTGATAGACATAGCCAGATTCGCGCAGCGCTTCTTTGACCCTGGCGCGCGTCTGGTCCGA
Organism: Ruegeria sp. CDSC079; assembly: GCF_059610505.1. NCBI lineage: Bacteria > Pseudomonadati > Pseudomonadota > Alphaproteobacteria > Rhodobacterales > Roseobacteraceae > Ruegeria > Ruegeria sp. CDSC079. Next base: position 78,436 of record NZ_JBXWNT010000003.1, on the reverse strand, counting down.
GATTCGGCTGTTTTCCTTCATCGCCAAAGAAACAGTTGCAGTGGAAAGTCCTAACTGTTTTGCGATTTGACTAAGGGTCGGCTTCTGCATTCTTATTATTTTTCCTATGGTTATGGTTGCCTAGGGTAGTAATTTCCAACGTTCTTTCGGGCAAGTTGCCCATGAGAAGTCAGAGTTAATCGATTTAATTTGATTTGTAAAAGTTAATCGATTAACTTGAAGCGGCACCGACGGAAAGCAGTTTACGCATTCCGGAGCGCAAGCGCAGTTTCAACGGGAGGAAAACTATGAAACTCGGAAAATATGCATTCGGCATAATCTCGGGTCTGGCGTTGTCAGGCCTACTTGCAACAACAGCCCTCGCCGACACGGTCAGGCTGAAATTGGCCGGGACCTATCCAGTCAACCACTTCGGCCATGAGATTGTCGAAAACATGATCAAAGAGATTGAAGACGCAGACGTAGGCGTGAAAATCTCCTATTTCCCGGCCTCACAGTTGGGATCCGGCGAAGAACTGATCGAGGATGCCATTCGCGGCAATATCGACCTTGTACAAGCGTTCATCTACGCTCAGGCCGATCCTCGGCTGGAAGTCATGAACCTGCCAGGGTTGGTGACGACTTTTGACGAATTGAAAGCGGTCTACGGCAACCCGGACTCCAAGTTTAACCAGATCCTGGCCGGGATCATGGACGACCTGGGGCTGGTCTATCTTGCCAATACCGGCGAAGGGTTGGTCGGTATTGTCGCGAACGAAAAACCTACCGATTATGCCGGTTTCGGTGATAAGGGCGTGAACATCCGCGTCTGGAGTTCAGAGGTCGCCAAAAAGACCACCGAAAGCCTCGGGTATCGGACGACAACGATGAACTGGGCGGAGGTTCTGCCAGCGCTTCAATCTGGCGTCATCGACGGAGCGATCTGCTGTACGCCGGAATGGGCCTATTCGACCTTCGCGGCCGCCGGCGTGGGGAAATACTTTATTCCCGTGAACACGGCTATCGAAGCGTCATCATTCTATGCCAGTGGCAAGTCCTGGGAGAAGTTGAACCAGGAACAGCGCGACGTTATCCGGGCTGCCGCCGAGAGAGCCGCCAACGTTGCGATCAACACATCCTGGGACCGCAATCAAGGCTTCGTCGAAAAGCTGAAGGAAGCTGGCTGGGAAATTCTTGAGTACAGCCCTGAAGAGCGCGCTGCGATGGTTGCCCACATCCAGGAAAACGTCTGGCCGGAACTGGCGGACGTGGTTGGGCAGGACCTTATCGACGAGCTGACCGCCAAGTAACCAAGATTTTCTTTGGTTGCTCATTAATTGGGGATGCCGTGATTGTCTGGCATCCCCCTCTTAACGGGGAGTGAACTTTCGATGGTACTATTTGAAGATGCATTGCCACCCGGTCTGAGCCGGTTCGTTCGGCTGATGGTTTGGATCAAGTCGGTCCTGGTGAGCGTCGCTCTACCGATACTGCCGATCACATTCTTTTTCGTTGTGCTGTTTCGCTATGTTCTGGAACGCGATCTTTTTGCCTACGAAGAATGGCTCATGCCGATCTGCTTCTGGATCTTCTTCTTGGGCAGTGCGCTTGGCACTTACTACGACAAGCAGATCAATGCTGATCTTCTTGATACAGTCACCGAAAATTCAACACTGCTGTGGCTTCGCAAGCTCGTGATCCAGATCATCGAGTTGTCGATAACGCTGGTACTTGTTTACTGGGCCTGGCTGATGATTGCGGATGAGATCGCGGCATATCCTGGATGGAAAACCACCATCGCCCTGAAGATTCCGTTTATTGTTCCACGCTTTGGAATTTTCGTGGGGTTCGTGTTCATGGCGTTCTACAGCGCCTTGTCGATCTTCCTGATGCTGCGCGTGGGCCCCGATCGATATGCCGAGGCCATGGAGAATGCGCGACGGGCAGAGCCCGATGAGGAGGAGGTTGTGACATGGTAATCCTCATCGCCATAATCCTTATCTGCGTTCTGCTGGCAATCGGCGTCTCGGTTCCATTGGCCTTTGGCGGTGTGCTGATCCTTCTGGCCTATACCGGAGGGTACGATGTCTCTGGGTTCTTCGCGACGGGCCACTGGAAGATGAATTCAGTTATCCTGCTGGCCATTCCTCTTTTCATCATGGCTGGCGATATTATGCAGCGGGGCAAAATTGCAAAACCGATCGTTGAGATTGCCGAGCTCATGTTCGGCCATCTCCGCGGCGGGCTAAGTGCTGCCTCGGTCGTGGCCAGTGCGATGTTCGGCGCAATCTCGGGCAGTGGTGCGGCCACATTGACTTGCATCGGTTCGATCATCATGCCGCATCTGCGCAAGGCACGGTATCCCGCAGGCATTTCCGGCGCATTGGTGATCTGTGCAAGCCCCTTAGGCCTATTGATCCCGCCAAGCGGCGCGCAGTTGCTCTATGCCTGGGTCGGTCAGTTGAACGTTCTTGAATGTTTCCTCGCAACGGTCGTACCAGGGCTGATCCTTACGACCCTGTTGATCATCGTGAATTTCGTGATCCTTCGGAAGGATACCGAAATTCAGGTTACCGAAGTTCCGGACCGTTTCTTCCGTGCACTTGCTGGTAAAACAGCCATCGCAACACCGGCGATCCTGATGCCACTGATCATTCTGGGCGGCATTTATGGTGGCATCATGACGCCCACCGAAGCCGCTGGCGTCGCCGTAATTTATGCCATTCCGGTGGGCTTCTTCGTCTACCGCGGCCTGACACTCAAAACCTTCTATGAAAGTATGAAACACTCGGCGATCACGATCGGCGTGGTCATGGTCATGATCTTCACAGTCTTAATCGCCAGCCGCTTCCTGATTTTCGAAGATATTCCCGGTCTCGCCGAGGATCTGATCTATTCCATTTCAGATAACCCAATAATGATTTTCCTGATGCTCAATCTGGTCATGCTTCTGATTGGTATGCTGATGGACGATATCAGCGGAATCATCCTGAGCGCATCGCTTCTGCTACCCATCGCTGTTGGAGCTGGAATGGATCCAATCCACTTTGCCGCAGTTCTTGGTGTTAATCTTGGCATGGGCAACATCACGCCGCCAACGGCACCGCTTCTGTATCTCGGATCGCAAGTGACAGACGTGCCGGTCCGACAACTGATCTGGCCGACACTGATTTTCATCGTGTTTGCTTGGCTGCCAACTTTGCTGATCACCACATTTATCCCTGGGATCGCTCTTTGGTTGCCGAACATGTTCTTCGGCTCCTAGCAACACGAAAACACCAGCCAGAATAGAAAGAAGTTGGTATGCAAAACTCTGTTCCTTCAAACCGGGCGACGGTTGTCGTGGCTGAAATTCTGGCTCCGAAAGCCAATTTTGATTTCGCTGCCCACGCTCATATCACGGACAAGTCGTGATGGCGGACGCGCTCATAATCGGCGGTGGGCTGATTGGCATCACAACGGCCCACCGATTGGCCAAACGCGGCTGCTCGGTCGTGCTGGTGGAGGCCAACGAGGATGTCGGTCTTGGTGCCAACTTTGCAAACGGTGCGATGCTGGTGCCTTCACAAACTATGCCATGGAATTCGCCAGGGATATTGTCCACGCTTTTGAGGTCAATCGTGACACAAAATTCCGCAGTGCGGATCAAGCCGAAAGCTATCCCGTCCCTGTTCAAATGGGGCCTGCAATTTCTCAAGAACTCAAAGCCGCATCTGCACGAACTCCATACGCGCCGATTGCTCGAACTGGCGCTCTTTTCCATGGATGTCTTTGAGGAATACTACAAAGGATACGCAGACCAATTCGAACCCAAAAAATGTGGCACCATCAAAATCTACCGCGACCAACCAGGTCTGGAAGCCCAGATCAGATCCAATCGTCACCTCAGTGAGGTTGGGCTAGATTGGGAGGCACTAACGCCTGATCAAACTGTTGAGGCTGAGCCGCACCTTCAAGCGCTGGCCCCGCAGCTGGCAGGCGGAATTCGTTTTTCCGCTGATGTGGTGGCGGAATCGCGAAAATTCTGTCAAATCCTCCGCGATGACCTCGTCGCTTCCGGTCAGATAATACATGTTAGTTGCCAAGCCAATGAACTGCTGATGTCAGGCGAAAAGGTCATCGGCGCGCGTACAACAATCGGAGATATTCGGGCGAAGAATACCATTCTGGCCCTTGGGGCCAATACAAGAAAATTGGCTGCAAACGACGCAAGATCAATCTTGGTGCGCCCCGTGAAAGGGTACTCGGTCACATACGATACAACCGGCGTCAACGACCTGCCTTCGTATCCCGTTATCGACGAAGGGATGCATGTCGGGATTGTTCCAATAAATGGCAAATTGCGCGCTGTTGGAATTGCCGAGTTCGCCGGGCATGACGACACTCTAAGCCCCAAAATAATCCGGCAACTCGATCGCCTGACCAAATCCGTTTACCCCAACCTTGCGCAGACGCTTGACGGCTGCAAGCGCGAGCCGTGGACTGGATTCCGCCCGATGAGTGCTGACGGTTTGCCCTATATCGGCGAAGCATCCAGCAAGGGGCTTTGGGTCAATACCGGGCACGGCCATCTGGGTTGGACCCTCGCCACCGGGTCGGCAGAGTTGCTTGCTGACCTCATCATGGGCAAGCCAACAGCCTTGGACGCATCCAGCTATGCAGTAACTCGATCACACTAGACAGAAGATAAACCTAATGGAAGACAAGGTCATGAAAATAAAAGATATTCGCCTCACACGGCTCTTTTCCAAGTTCAAGACGCCCTATGTCTGGGCCATGGGCAAGAATCTTGGTCAAACAACAATCCTGATTGAGGTCGAAACGGATGCGGGCGTCGTCGGCTACGGCGAAACCGCCCCGACGATGACGTCCCCAGAGGCGATCCATGCGCTCTTACTAACCGCTAAAACGGTCCTGATAGGGCAGCCCATCACTCAGATCACCGATTTGATGAAACAGCTCTTTACGCAAAATTTTGGACATCACTATGCCAGCCAATCTCATCCAAGAATAGGCAATTTTGCGTTTGCAGGTGTTGAATTGGCCCTTTGGGATGCACTTGGCAAATCGTTGGATCTGCCGGTTCATGCCCTGTTGGGTGGGAAGATCCATGACACGGTGAGTTTCATGGGGTTTGTCCAGGGAGACAGTACGGAAGAGGTTGCAGCACATGCCGGTCAGTTGGCGTCGGACGGCTTTGAAGTGATTTACCTCAAGGCCGGATACACCAACGATAAAGATATGGCCAATGTCGAAGCTGTCAGAAAGGCAATTGGCAACAAGCGACTTCGGATCGACCCGAATGAGGCCTGGGACTTGATGGAGGCCCAGGTGATGATCAATAAGCTCGCCAAGTATGATCTCGAGATGGTTGAACAGCCGGTGTCGGCGATTGCCGGCGTTCCGGCATTGAAGGCATTGAAACAATCCTGCTCAGTCCCAATTGCCGCCGACCAGTCCGTGTACACACTAGAGGAGGCTCACTCGATGTGCTCCAGCGGTGCGGCAAGCCTGCTGACTGTGGGTCTGCACGAAACTGGAGGTATTCTTGGGTTCCGCCGCGTCGCTGCGATAGCTCAGGTATTCGACATCAACGTGTGTATTCACGGTGTTTGGGAGACCGGAATTACCACCTGCGCCTCGATACAAGCTGCGTCGGGTGTTCCGAATTTGGATGATGGCAATCAGATCATGTGGCAGCTCCTGCAAGAGGACATCGTCGAAAGCCCGGATCTGACGCCAAATGCCGGGAAAATTCCGGTCATGTCCGCCCCTGGCCTTGGATTTACCCTGAACGAGGACGCCGTTGGTCGGGCCGCAGAAGCCTACGACAAGAAGAATGGTTTGGAGGTAACATGATAGCATTGCAAGACAATTCACCTGCGGTCGTATCGCCCGGCATTTATCCAATGCTCTATGCGTTCTTTGACGATCGCGGTGTATTGCGCCAGGATCCGTTTCGGCGTCAGGTGGATGCGGCTTTGGGCACCCAGGCTGCCGGAGTTGCGATTCTGGGGTTGGGTACGGAGGTCTCGAAGCTCTCATTCGATGAGCGCGTCGAGGTCCTTGAAGTCGTCGCGAAGCGCATTGATGGACGCAAGCCGCTCTTAGCGACCGTCTATGGCGATACGATCACCGAGCAGATTGAGTTTTCGAAGCGAGCAATTCAAAGCGGTGCGTCGGCGCTGATGCTCCAGCCTCCCTCGCAGAAAATGGACGATGCAAAGCTGGCGGGCTTCTTCTCCGAGATTATCTCGGCGGTCGATTGCCCGATTGGGGTCCAGAATGCGCCGGAGTTCCTTGGCTTCGGACTAAGCAACCAGAGCTTGATCGCGCTTGCGAATGACCACAAAAATTTCACCATCGCGAAACTGGAATGCAACGCCGTCGATCTTGAGTCTGTTGCGTCAGAGCTCGGGGATAGCGTGATGCTTTTCAATGGCCGCTGCGGACTGGAATTACCTGACAACCTGCGCGCGGGTGCCAGTGGGCTGATCCCGGCGATTGATACGGTAGATAAGACCAGCGAAATTTTCGCTGAATTCACTGCTGGGACCGAAGAGCGGGCCGATAAGCTATATGCCGATCTATTGCCGGTTCTCTGCTTTATCATGCAGGGAATTCCACATTTCCTGACCTATGGAAAGATGCTGGCCGCAGCGCGTTTGGGAATTGAGCTTGGCGGCAGTCGAGAACCCTCATTGCCAGCGACTGATTTCGGCGCAGCATGCATCCACCGGTTCTCGAAACACTTGGGACCGTTGAATTGAGATATTCCGCAACATCACCAGCCATGAACAATGGCCCAAACACCAAAAGAAGAAAGTCATGAAAAATACTGCGCTACACATTTCGATTTCGTTCCGTGCCCGGCTGAGGAGGCTTTTCTAATGACCGTCGTAAACCTATCGCTAAGTGAGATACATGATCTCGCACTAGAAGCATTCACCCAAAATGGATGCGACCCTCAAAACGCCGGGGCCCTGACCCGGACGGTTGTTGCTGCTGAGCGAGACGGGTCTCATTCCCACGGCTTGTTCAGGGTGCCCGGATATGTGGCATCCCTACGTAGTGGGAAGGTCAACGGCGCCGCCGATCCGCAGATTTCCAACAAATCACCTGTAATTGTTAACGCGAATGGCGACGATGGGTATGCCCCCTTGGCAATCGAGCGAGGTATTCCAGCGCTGGCGAAAGCAGCGAGTGAGTTCGGTATCGCAGCAATGACTCTTACCCACACGCATCATTTTGCCGCCCTTTGGCCAGAAGTTGAGGCATTGGCCGAACAAAATTTGGCAGGGATGGCTTGTGTAAGTTATATGCCAAATGTCGCACCACATGGTTCAAACAAGCCTTTATTTGGTACCAATCCGCTCGCTTTTGCCTGGCCACGGAAAAACAAACCACCATTTGTATTCGACATGGCAACTTCCGCAATGGCCGGCGGCGATGTAGCAATTGCCGCAAGAGATGGCCATTCGGTCCCCCTTGGAACCGGATTGGATGAAAATGGCAATGAAACCACCGATCCGGCAGCAATCTTGAAAGGCGTTTTGCTTCCCTTCGGAGGGCACAAGGGTTCTGCTATTGCAACGATGGTTGAACTCTTGGCGGCTGGTGCGACCGGTGAACGGTTTAGCTATGAAGCGCAAGATGCCGACAACGGTGATGGTGGCCCTCCCCGTGGGGGAGAGTTTTTCCTGGCATTTTCGCCATCACTACTGGCCGGTGAAGGTTGGGAGGGCCATTGCGAAGAGTTTTTCGAAAAATACGAGGCAATTCCGGGATCTCGTCTGCCGGGCGCAAGGCGCCACAACAACCGCAATGATACAACCAACCGTGCCATAGATGCGAAACTTGTCGCCACCATTCAAGAGCTTTGTAGTCGTCCCGATTCGTGAATCAGGCACAAGATCGCCATTTGGTTGCCTGAGTTGTCTTTTGGAGGGTGTCGCATTTGATCGCGTTTACCCGCCCGATACGCAAGTATCGGGCACGCGTCCGCCCACCCGGGCGAACGCCCAGCACTGTAAGCGATACTTGAACTGCGACTCCTATTGGCGTTGAAGGTGATTGACGAATTGGAAGTTAATCGATTAACTTATGAGCATTAAGCGTTCCAGAACATGGGATTCGGCATTGCCCACATCAGCGTTGAAACTGGCCGGTTCCACGAACTGGGTGCCAAATGGGCACCCATGCCATAAAGGAAAAGAATGCCATGAGGTACTCAGGGCTAAGAGTCATTAGAGAGGCCTTGAATGGCCAAAAAGGTTGGAAGCCTGCTTGGCGCAATCCGGAACCCAAACCCAATTACGACATCATTGTCATTGGCGGCGGAGGCCACGGGTTGGCGACTGCACATTACCTAGCGACGAAATATGGTGAGAAAAGCATCGCAGTGGTCGAAAAAGGCTGGATTGGGTCCGGCAATGCCGGGCGTAACACGACAATTGTGCGTGGTGACTACACTTTGCCTCCAAATACCCGCTTCTACGATCACAGTGTTGGCCTGTGGGAAAAGATGGAGCGGGAGTTGAACTTCAATGTCATGCACTCACAGCGTGGCTTGTTGTTCGTGCACCACAACGACTCAGAGAGGGACGACCACTATCGCAAAACCAACATCATGCGGATGCAAGGCACAGATGGCGAGATTTTGGGGCCTGAGCAGGTGCGCAAGATGTACCCCTCGATGAATTTCGACGGACGTTTCCCTATCACGGGTGCCTATCTTCACCGGCGCGGTGGCACCGCCCGCCATGACGCTGTGGTCTGGGGATATGCGCGGTCGGCCGACAGGCGCGGAGTAGATATCCTTCAGAATTGCGAAGTTATGGGGTTCCGGATTGAGCAAGGTAAGGTCCTGGGGATTGAGACAACCCGCGGGTTCATCGGCGCAAGGAAGGTTGGTGTCTCGGTAGCTGGAAATACCAGCCGAGTGATGGACATGGCGGGCATTCGTACCCCAATCGAAAGCCATGTTCTTCAGGCTTTCGTGTCTGAAGGGCTCAAGCCCATCATTCCCGGCCAAGTCAATTATGGCGCAGGTCACTTCTATATTTCGCAGTCGGACAAAGGCGGCCTGGTTATGGGAGGCGACCTGGATCAGTACAATTCCTGCGCCCAGCGGGGCAACCTGCCGGTCTTTGAATCGGTGATTGAAGCCGCTGTGACCTTGTTCCCAATGCTGTCGCGCGCTCGTCTTTTGCGGGCATGGGGCGGTTTGCAGGATATGTCCATGGATGGCCATGCGGTGATCGACGAAACGCCGATCAAGGGTCTCTATTTGAACGGCGGCTGGTGCTACGGCGGATTCAAAGCAACACCCGCAGCCGGCGAATGCTTTGCTCATCTTCTAAGCACAGAACAGCCGCATGAACTTGCCAAGCCCTATCGTCTTGACCGGTTCCGGACCGGCTACCTGCTTGATGAAAAGGGCCAAGGCCCGAACCCGAACCGGCAGTAAGGAGCGGTCAAATGATTATCAATCACCCTCTTTTGGGGCCGCGTGACCGGCAGGAATTCACCTATCTCGGCGATGCTTGCCTGATTGACCGTCCCGACTGGCAGGCCGGGAACGCGATGGATCAGTTTTACGAATACGTCTACCTGCGTGATGATCCAGCCGGGGAGCACCGCGAGCTTTGGTATCACGAGCATGGCGACCGCTCGTGGCTAGTCGTAACACGCAACACGGTGACGCATGAAATCACTAATGTCGAACTGGCCAGCGATGTGGCCCGCAAGCAGGGGCGCAGCAAATGACCCAATCCAACCGTTTGAATGGCGGCCTGATCAACCGCGGAAAGCCACTGAACTTCAATTTCGATGGGCGTGCCTATCTGGGGTATGAGGGCGACACGCTGGCGTCTGCCCTGATGGCCAATGGCGTGCGTTTCCTGGGTCGATCGTTCAAGTATCACCGTCCGCGTGGTATTTTCACCGCTGGCTCCGAGGAGCCAAACGCGCTGGTCGAATTGCGCAGTGGAGCCCGGCAGGAACCAAACACACGCGCTACAGTAGCGGAGCTGTACGAAGGGCTGGTTGCTTGCTCACAGAATTACAAGGGCAGCTTACGTTACGACCTGCTTGCCCTGAACGATTTGTTCTCGGATATTCTGAGCGCCGGTTTCTATTACAAGACGTTCATGTGGCCGGCGGCTTTCTGGGAGAAAGTCTATGAACCCATCATCCGCTCAGCTGCAGGCCTTGGTCGCCTGTCTGGGGAAGATGACCCGGATGAATATGAAAAGGGCTTCCTCCATTGCGATCTGCTGGTGATTGGGGGTGGGCCCGCTGGCCTGATGGCGGCACTGACCGCGGGCCGTGCAAGCGCAAACGTCATCCTCGCGGATGAAGATAGCCGTTTTGGCGGGCGCCTGAACGTCGAACAGGAAGATGTCGACGGAAAGCCTGCGGTCGAATGGGTTGAGCAGACTGTGGCCGAGCTAACCGCGATGGACAATGTGCGCCTGATGCCGCGAAGCACGGCGATGGGGGCCTTTGACCACGGGGTTTACGGTGTGGTTGAGAGGGTGCAGGACCATCTGCAAACCCCTGTGGCAGGGAAGCCGCGGCAGACATTGTGGCGGGTTTATTCAAAGCGCGCGATCCTTTGTGCCGGGGCAACCGAGCGTCCAATTGCTTTCCCGGACAACGACCGTCCGGGGGTGATGCTGGCAGGATCGATGCGGGCCTATGCCAACCGCTGGGCTGCAACCCCCGCGCGGAAGGTGGCGGTCTTCACCAACAATGATGATGGCCATCGCACTGCGGTAGACCTGATGGCAAAAGGTGTTGATGTCACAGCCATCGTCGATGCCCGGCTGGATGCGCCGACACTGACGGATGTGCGGCTGATCAGTGGCGCGCATGTTATCGGCACCAAGGGGCGGCATGGCCTGAGCAGCATCCGGGTCCGTCAAGCGGATGGCCACGAGGAAACGCTAGCCTGTGGCGCCTTGGGCGTGTCTGGCGGCTGGAATCCCAACGTCCACCTGACCTGCCACCAGGGCGGCCGTCCTGTCTGGATTGAGAGTATTGCAGCTTTCGTTCCCGGCCGGAACATCCCAGTTGGCATGTCGGTGGCGGGTGCGGCCAAAGGCCTGTTTTCGACTGAAGACGCATTGCGCAGCGGGGCGGAAGAAGCTGTGGCTGCCCTGGAAAGCCTGGGTATCGCCGCCAGCGCATTGAAGCTGCCGCGCGCCGATAACGGCGCCTATAACCTCCAGCCACTTTACCATGTGCCCCATGGCAAGGGCCGGGCTTGGCTGGACCAGCAGAACGACGTGACCGTCAAGGACGTTAAGCTGGCACATCAGGAGAACTACCGATCGGTCGAGCATCTCAAACGCTACACTACTCTCGGCATGGCCACTGACCAGGGCAAAACTGCTAACGTCAATGCTTTGGCAATAATGGCCGAGCTGACCGGCAAATCGATCCCCGAAACGGGAACGACGATTTTCCGGCCGCCCTATACACCGGTTGCACTGGGCACAATCGGCGGGCGCACGGTGGGCAAACACTTCCACCCGACGCGCGAAACCCCGACTGACAAATGGGCCAGGGAACACAATGCGCCCTTTGACACTGCTGGCGACTGGATGCGGGCGCGTTGGTTTCCGCAGCCGGGCGAGACCCATTGGCGCCAGTCCGCTGACCGAGAGGCCTGTAACGTGCGCAAGAATGTGGGCATCTGCGATGTGACCACACTGGGAAAAATCGACGTTCAGGGCGCGGATGCCGCGTCATTCCTGAACAGGGTCTATGCCAATGGTTTTGCCAAGCTGGCAGTGGGTAAGGTGCGCTATGGCATCATGCTGCGCGAAGATGGCGCCTGTTACGATGACGGCACCGCTGCACGGTTGGCGGAAGAACACTTCGTCATCACGACCACTACAGCCAATGCCGGGGCGGTTCTGAGAAACATGGAATTCGCCCGTCAATGCCTGTGGCCGGACATGGACGTGCAGCTGATCTCAACCACCGAGGCCTGGGCGCAGTTTGCTGTTGCCGGACCGAAATCGCGCGAGCTGCTGCAGCGGATTGTGGACTCTGAGTTCGATATCTCAAACGAGGCATTCCCGTTCATGGCCTGCGGTTCCGTGACGCTGTGCGGCGGCCTGAGGGCACGTCTGTTTCGGATCTCATTCTCGGGTGAACTGGCCTATGAATTGGCTGTTCCCACCCGTTATGGAGATGCGCTGTGGCGCCGAATGCTAGAGTTGGGGCAAGATCTTGGAGTAGCTCCCTATGGTCTTGAAGCGCTCGACATCATGCGCATTGAAAAAGGCCACCCGACGGGTCGCGAACTCGACGGCAGGGCCACCGCACTGATGCTGGGTATGGGGCGCATGGTGTCCCGCAAAAAAGACAGCATCGGCAGCACAATGGACCAGCGGGAGGGGGTGACTGATCCCAATGGATTGCGCCTTGTCGGTCTGAAGCCCGTGAACCAAAGCGAAGTGATAACCGCCGGTTCCCAGTTGGTGAATGAAACTGCGCCTGTTCATATCGACAGCGAACAGGGGCATGTGACATCAGCCTGTATCTCGCCACATCTGGGGCACTCCATCGGAATGGCCTTTCTCAAAGGCGGTGATCAGCGCATGGGCGAGATTATCCGCGTAGTCGATCCCGTGCGGGGAACCGATGTAAAGGCTCAGGTCATTCCCACACATTTCTTTGACCCGGAAGGAGGGCGCCTGCGTGCTTGATCTTCAATCCATCACCCCGCTTTGGGGAGAAACGCCGCGTGTCGACCGATTCAATGGGCTGACAATCACTGAGGTTCCGAACCGGGCGCTTGCCTCGCTTGCATTGCGTAGGGGGCGCGAAGACGAAGGCCGGAAAGCGGCCGAGGCCATGCTGGGATTAGCTTTGCCTGCGGTCGGGAAGCACGCCGCAGCGGGCTCATACGCGGCTAGCTGGTTTGCGCAGGATCAGTGGCTGATCTCCGCAGAAATCCCGGAGCATGAACTTATGTCCTACCAACTCGCGGATGCCGTGGAGGGCCTAGCCTCGGTAACAGAGCAAACAGACGGCTGGTGCCGTTTTGATCTGGAGGGTGCGTGCCGGGGTGTGTTTGAACGTTTGAGCGGCGTCAATCTGGCTGCGATGGAGCCCGGGAGCGCCACACGCGCGCTGCTGGAGCACCTTAGCTGTGTGATCATCTGCTTTGAAACTGCCAGCCACTACGCGGTTCTTGGCCCGCGCTCTTACGCGCGCTCTCTGCACCATGCTTTGGAGACTGCCGCCCGTTCGGCCCTTTGAAATATCGGCTTACTTTCTGAACTAACCCGCCGCTACTGCGACCGCGGCGGAACCACGTACAGGAGACTTCCCATGACAACTGCTTGATCTTTTGGCCCTAGGTACCAAAGCTTAGGGTTAACCACGCAGTTGTCCAGTTTCGGCTTCGTCCGCGACTTGTGAATTCCACGTGTGATTCTCGCTGCAGCCTGTATGAATGACCGTTGCTTCCGCTGCATAGCGGCACCGAACTTGTTGCTCACTTGGCATTCCTGACGCTGCGAGTGCAAGCAGCGAGAAAATCCAAGGAACAGGTTGGGCTCGCACCGGACTTTCTCTGCGACGGGCCCGAATTGGTCGAATGAGCCCATTCCCGACTTTACCGGTCCAACAGAGCGCTGCATACGCATTCAGCTGGTCGTAGTCCGAAAGCGGACTTGAAAGTTCTGCACCAAGTGCGGAAAGCGAAAAATTCGCTGCAGGTGCGAGATCAAATCGCGTTGTGAAACAAAGCAGACGTCATGTCTAGCGACTTCCGCTGGAAATCTTAGATTACTCAAGTACATTCCAGTCAAATGCACGCTGAGATTGAATTTACGCATAGAGAACGAGGTAATTGAATGGGGGACAGCCAAATCCAAGACGAGAGTATTCGGATCGCGCATCTAACCATGTTGCAAGGCGTCATTACGAGAATGGGGGCAAACTCGTTTACCCTCAAAGCTCTTGCTGCGACGTTTGGGAGCGCGGCGGTTGCAGTCATGGCCACCGTGGAGACGCCTTCGCCATATTATGCGGTTGCAGCCATAGTGCCGATGATCATTTTTTGGCTGATGGATGCGCAGTATTTACGCCTCGAGCGAGCTTATCGAAAGCTATACGACCACGTGCGAAGAGGGGAAGAAATCGAAGCCTATAGCCTCGAAGCAACACCGTTCATGCAGGATACATCTTCAGTTCTTCGGCTGGCGCTTTCGTGGTCCGTGAGCTGGTTTTATTTGGCGATTTTTCTGTCGCTGGGCGCGGTCGCATCATTGATTTTTTGTGGGGTATAAATGGCTAGTATTTTCGGGGCTATACCCGCTCAAACCGCCAAGCGGCGGGTTTTCTTTTCCTTCCATTATCAGAACGACATCTGGCGAGTGAACCAGGTGCGAAACTCATGGCGCTACAACCATGAGAACACGCGCGAGTCAGAGGGGTTCTACGATGGAAGCATTTGGGAGAACTCTCGTCGAACAGGGCCAGATTCTCTTAAGAGCTTGATCCGAGAGGGAATCAAAAACACATCAGTGACTTGCGTTCTTGTTGGGGCGGCAACTTATGAGAGAAGGTGGGTTCGTTACGAAATCGCCAGATCAGTAATCAAAGGGAACGGGTTGTTGGCCGTTAGGATTCATCTCATGGGCAACCAGCAAGGATACGCTTCTCAAGCGGGGCCTAATCCGCTTGATTACATGGGGGTGTACAATACGGGCAACGCAATACGCTTGGCCGAGAGGATGAACGGGAAATGGGTGAAGTATGAGGACTATACTCAGGCGGTAGATCTTCCCGCAACTTGGATCAAGCCACACGACAACACTGTAATCAAGCTTTCTCGTTATGCCGGATTGTATTGCTATAGGACGAATGGTGGTGGCGCGAATTTTGCATCTTGGGTGAGGCAGGCAGCCGCTGACGTGGGTAGATAGATATGATCAGTCAATCTACTATTCGCACTTATGCCAGTCGTGCTGGTTCTCAAAGGTCAGATTTTGTTGTGAATCGAGCCGTGCGAGAAGGAAAGCAAACTGCTTTTCTCTCACATAGTCATCGGGATGCAGAGCTGGCGAAAGGGTTGCAAGGCTTTTTACAGTCGCAGGGGTGGCTCGTTTACATCGATTGGGAAGACAGATCGATGCCATCGCGCCCTAACCGCGAGACCGCGCAAAAGATCAAGGAACGCATCAAGCGGCTTGATTGGTTTTTGTATCTGGCGACGGCCAATTCATCTTCAAGTCGATGGTGCCCGTGGGAGATCGGATACGCAGATGGGGTTAAGCATATAGACAAGATTGTGATTGTGCCGACGCGAGATAGCTCGGGGCGCAATCACGGCAACGAATATCTCGAATTATATCGTCACGTAGAATCTGCGAGGGAAGGCGGATACGGGCTTTTCAGGCCAGACAATCGTGGCGTGTTGCTAAACAAGGTTACTAGTTAAGCACACCTGACAGTCCGCTCTAATACATTGAACAGCTTGCAATCTCGGAGACTAGGTCCAGACGCGTCGCCTCCACACTCGGTGCCACCGATCTCCATTCGGAATATCTGCACAGTGCATGAACGGCAGGAATACCGTGTGTACACAGCATCCTGTTTTCTGGTCGAAGGTCAGTTATGGGCCGTTGACCGCGTTAGACGTCCCCTGCATCATTTGAAAAACAACAGGCGCAGAGATGACCAAGAGTATAACTCAAGATGACAGGGAACTTCTTTTGGTGGAGTACCAACCTCTTAGGGAGGAAGTTAATCGAACCGTTGACCGAATGACGGCTAATGAACTTGCCTGCTCTGCGTTTGTATTTTCGATCATACTGTTTCAATTTTCTACGGACAATGTAACGTCTATACCAAACTGGATCGTGGTTCCGTTTGGAGCATCCTTGGCGATTGTCGTAGCGTTCGTGGGGTACGAACGTTCCAAGGTGTTTAGGCGCCATATGGACCAAGTTGAAAATTACCTGGCGGACATAGAACGAGCGCTCAGCGGTCAGTTCGGCTGGACCAATCATTATCGAGACGTCATACAGCCGTCTGATGCAAGACAGACCGGTTCTCGCCGAGTGCTATGGCACATTCTACGGTTCGTAGCACTGGCAAATTTTGTTTTCCAGAGTGCCGCACTTCTTAATCCGGTGGCCTAGCCTCCAAAACTTTCAGGATAGTTTTCTACAACAATGAATGACTGCTGTGCAGAATGCAATCGCAGCATTCGACCGCGCCGCTCTACGTCGGTTACGGGCCGCACGGAGCTATGCAAAGTCTACTTTTGCACCGTTGCTGCCATTGGTGATGATCAGTGCCGCCACCGCAGCGAAGGTCTGCTTGGTGGCCTTCCTGCCAAGTAGCCTGTGGCACGGCGATCGAGGGTCATCGGTCTGGATGCACGTTCTTAACGGGATTGGGCGGCAGTTTTATTGGGATTCAGGCGTCAATTCACTGAGAATACGCAGTTGAGCGCTAGGCTAGAACAACTTGGCCTATTTTGATCATTTTCGCATCGACCCCAAGTTCTGGTATCAAGTAGCCGTTTTTGGTCCTGAACACATTCCGCAAATACTGATTTCCGTCAGTGTCCATAAACAGACACCGTAAGTTGTAGCAATCGCCCCAAACCCCTGCAATTGCAACTAGTGGAATGCCTATCGGTAGCGAGTCGACTCTTTCAAATTCTCTGTAGTCAATCCCGCAGGCGCAGGATTGGCGGAAGCTCATGGTGAAGCGTTCGTGATGAGTGGGCATCGTCATTCCTTCAGATCAAAGATGGAAGCCGTAGTCTTGGTCTCGTTCAAGCAGCCCATGATTCAGCTCTCTTGCAGCAGAGTTTCGGCGGCTCTCGCTAGCTTCAAACTCGTCTGCAAGTTCTCTTCCAGCGTGGTGTAGTTCTGTTCTTCGGTCAGCAAGTCGGCCAATGTAGCTACGGACTTGAGATGTGATTTCATCAGCAGCTCGATGCACTGCGTTAAGCCATTTAGCCTGGCCTCGATCCCGGTCGTCGAGCGTTCTTCCAAATTGCGCAATTCCGAGGCGGAGGTCTCGCAAGCCGTCACCAACTGCTCGACGCACGCGAGCAAATCTCGCTCCAAGGCTGTCAGGGATTGGTCCATCTAGTTTGGCTCCACTCTGATGCAAGAAACCAATCGGCTCGCCACCGAACAGGTGCGCATGCTTGATGTTTCTGGCGGCAGGATCAAATAAGTCGCTCCCTCGTGAAGTACCGCCTGGATGCCCAACCTCTCTAGCTGCGTCGAGGCGGCTATCGTTGAGAGTTTCCAGCTCCACAGAAAAGTCAGTCCTAAGGTTGCTGCGATCAACACCATACAGGCCGTTATCACCGCCCAAGGTGAGATCTGAATCAGGAATTTGATCTTGTCGATGTGACTCTGCCAGGTCGTCCCGCTCCAATCCAAAAACGTGCGGGTATCGGCTTCGATTGTATTCCGCGCGAGTGTTACACATGCTTGAATATCGCTCCTGAAGCTCTGCAATTGAGAATCCATCAAGGCGGCGTGCTCTTTTCGGATCTTGTCCAAGTCCGCGTTCAATTTCTCGCTCAGCCGGGTCGGCTTGCCAGTCGTCATGGAAAATCTCTCCTTTCAATCGCCAGCGTTCGCCTGTGTCGGGGTCTTTGGCCGTGATGTAATTTTTGCTTACGCGGGGGATATCGAAACCTGCGTCGGTCAGGGCATCGACCATGCTTGCGCGGTCGGTGATGGTGCCGATGCTGATCTGGTCTAAGATCCATTCGTGGAGTTCTTCGCGGCCCTGTGCCCTAGTTGGGGCCTCAACGGTGGCTTGAACCTCCTGTGTGCGTTCCAGATCCATCGGATCGGCCCAGTCGTGCGTCTTGTTCATTAAGTCGCGCAGACTGTCATAGGCTGTCCGATAGCCAGGTGGTGCGATGTTGAGGCTTTTACCGGTTGTCAGCTCCAAACGCGGTGTACAGAAATGCAGCTCAACTCGGTCTTCGTGGCTGTGCCGGACCCAGAGCAAGTCGAATTGCTCACTGTCCATACCAGCGAATGCCAGTGCCTCGAAGGCGTTCATGACTTCGACCTGCTGGGCTACGGTGGGTGCGTCCTCGCTGGCAAAGCTGATGACGCCCGCGCGGTAGGTCCACTGATTGCGACTGGCGTCGATCAGGGCCTCGGTGCGGGTGGAATCGCCGCGCAGCACTTCAGGCAAAGGATCGCGTATGACCGTCATGGGCTGGCCATCAGCATCGCGGATTAGATCGCGATTGGAGTCATAGGCCAAGACCTCACGCGTGACGAGATAGCCAACTGGACCAGCACCCGCGCCTTTGCCATTGGGAAAGAACTTGATCAGCATTGTCGTGCCTCATCAAGGATCTTGGTAAGCTGGCGTTCAATCACAACCAGTTGTCGGGCGACGGCCAGCGTATCCATGTCAACCCGACCAATCAGAAGCGCCCGATTCACAACCCGCGCAACCTGGTTGAGGTTACCGCCAATGCGCCCTAGTGCCAGGACCAGAGCGGGGTCGACGCGAGGCGCAGGCTTGCGACGACGTGCTTCCGTCAGACCCAAGGCTTCGCGCAAGAGGGTCGCGGCAGACACTCCGGCAGCTTCGGCTTTGGCGCGAAGCTCAGCCTTCTCAGCAACGCTACATCGAAAGACGAAGGTCTCGGTGAGCGGCGCTTTGGCGGGCGGCGTGCCTCCGCCGGTGGGGTTCGAAGGGGAGGCTTGCCACCCCTCGCAAGGTCCCGTGTCAGCAGCGCCAGCGTATGACATGGGTCGCCTTGCTCTTTGCTCAGACCGCATGGCACAGTTCCTGCTTCGATGGTGCAAACAGGGTCCAGCCTTCGGTGATGAGCCAGCTGCGCAACACGGGCCACTCGTTCTTGTTCGTTGGAGGGAACCTGCCGGGGAGCCAGTAGCCGCGCTCGTTGTTTTCGATGGCTTCAGGAAGTACCCGGTCGATCCAAGCACCAAACATTCGTTCGGTGAACTGCTCCCATTGGCGGCAGCCGAAAGATTGGCGCGAGACGAATTCGGGTTGCGCACTGCCCACGCGCGCCGAGTCGGATGGCCCACCATTCGGCAGATCCGGCTCAAGCGCGAGGTTTTGTTCTATGGATTGTTCTTTCTTTATATAGGAAAGATCACCCATGCGCCCTTTGTCTCTCACGGGCGAACCCTTTCGCCCTTCTGAAAGGCTCATCGGTGCATCCTTTTTCCTCCGGCGAAACGGGATGATTTTTGTTGGGGAGCGAAGGTCGTATTCTGTGTGATTGCCTGCGCCACGCCCTTCAGTTCGAAACAGCCAACCGAACTCGACAAGCTGTTTGAGGCAGCGTTTGATGGTTGCTAGCGACATTCCGACCAGGAACTCATCAAGCGTTTTTAGTGAGGGATTGAGTTGGCCGGTCCTGTCGTTGGCGAACTGTACCGAAAGCGCTGAGGCAACTACCTTAGTTGACGAGTTGAGGTCAGCGCATTGCAGAACGGCCTTGAGCCATTCAAAGCGATTGAGCCTAGACATATGCGCCTCCCGCGATTGCGGACCGGCTGCGAATTTGGTATTCTGTTCGTGCGGATAAATTTGCATTACCGTTGAGGTGGGTGGCCGCCCCCTCAGCGGTTTTTCTTTCACTTTTCTTCGGAAACCAGACCCTGAAAACAGAATAATCCGGACAAAATCCGGGTATGCTGCGGTGGCGGCGCAGTTCATTCGTATTTAACTGATTGATTTTATTGGTCGGAGTGAGAGGATTCGAACCTCCGACCCCTGCCTCCCGAAGACAGTGCTCTACCAGGCTGAGCTACACTCCGACCGTGGCGGGTGATTTATACCTGAGGGTTTGGATGTGCAAGAGGATTTCTGGGTCTGGTTTGTGATTAGTAACAGGCTTTGGACAGGCTCTAAATCCCTGTGATTAGCCCCATGTCAGATCAGGCGGTCAGTGCGATAAAGTCGGATTTTTGTGCCGCCGTGATCCACTACCGGCCCTGCCGGAAGCAAAGGAAGGCGTGTGGCATGGGCCAGGGATGGGGTGCTTGTTACGATGCCAACGCGCCAGCCTTTGAAGCGTGACATCAGAACCTTGCCGAAACTCCCATACAAGGATCGCAGACGTTTTTCATCGCCTATCCGGGCGCCATAAGGGGGGTTTACGATCACTAACCCCTCAGCACCTTGCGGGGGCTTCAGATCGCTGACGGAGTGGCAATGAAATGTTGTATTGGTCGAAACACCGGCTTGTTCCGCATTGGCTTTTGCGGCCTCGATCGCGCCTGCATTCCTGTCGGAGCCGAAGAACTGAACCTCGGGGGCAGGGGAGGGTGACCCGGCGCGCATGTCGGACCAGATGTCGGGATCAAAACTCCTTAGGCTTTCGAATGCAAAATTACGCGTGCGACCGGGAAGCAGGCCCAATGAGATCTCGGCAGCCTCGATGACGAAAGTGCCCGACCCGCACATGGGATCCAGCACCGGTTCGGTCCCGTGATAGCCACATTCGCGCAGGAACATGGCCGCCATTGTCTCGCGCATGGGGGCCTTGGCGACGGAAGTCTTGTGACCTCGCTTGTGCAGGGGATCTCCGGAGGTGTCGATCGAGAATGTGCAGATGTCTTTCTCAATCCGCAAAAGCACGCGCAGGGCTGCATCTGTCGAGATTGGAGTCCCCAGTGTCTCGGCCAGCGCTCGTTCGATCCTTTGGCGCGCGGCACCCGCATGATAGATGCGCGATTTGCGGCTTGTCGCCTCGACTTTTACCGGCACTTCCGGGCGCAGGAAATCTGACCACGGAAATTTTCTGGCGCGTTTGTCCAGTTGTGCAAGATGGACAGCGGGAAAGCTGCCAATCCGAACCAGAACTTTATTTGCGCCCCGAAGGCAAAGGTTGGCACGCCAGACTTCGGGCCACCCGCCCCGACAAACCACGCCACCAGCAATGACCTTGGCATCGGCGAATCCCTGTTCGGTGGCCTCGGCATGCAGCGGCGCCTCTAGTCCGGGCGTTGCTACCAGAAAAATTTCCAGATCGTTCGTTTGTTCCATCAAGGGTGCTTACACCGGACATGATCGGGGCGCGACAGGCAATTTCAGCGAAAGTGATACAAGAAAGTGAATACCGTGAGGGAATTTTGACGGTTACAGGTTTGCTTTTGGTATCATCCCCGCGTAAAGGGGCCACAATCAGAGGGACGGCCGCGGATTTCAGTCGCAATTCGACGCTTTTGCGACGACTGCTTGGAATTCTCGCGTTATTGTCTGACACTAGATAGGTGTTGGCTCAGCCGGCACAGGTAAAGAGGCTTGGAAGACCGTAGCGACATGCAAACTTTCAAACTGAAAAAAGGGTTGGAGTTGCCGGTGCAAGGCGCACCGGAGCAAACCATCCATCCGGGTCCAGAATTCAAGACTGTTGGGGTTTTGGGGGGCGATTACCTTGGCTTGAAACCGCGAATGCTGGTTCAGGAGGGGGATGACGTTCAACGTGGCACTCCGTTATTCTGTCACAAGGACGCACCCGAGGCGATGATGGTCGCCCCGCTAAGTGGTAAGATCGTTGCCATCAACCGTGGTGCGCGCCGGGTTTTGCAGAGCGTTGTGATTGAGGTTGCGGATGCCAACGACACGGGTATCGATTTCTCGGGTGTTGGTGATGCGGACAGCACCGAGGGTGTCACCGCCAAGCTATGCGCCGCGGGGTTGTGGACCGCTTTCCGTACGCGTCCCTATTCCAAGATGCCAGTTCCGGGCACCAAGCCAGCAGCGATTTTCGTCACCGCCATGGATAGCGAGCCACTGGCCGGAGATGCAGAACTCATCATCAATGACGCGGGCAAAGCATTTGCGGATGGTCTGGTAGCCGTATCCAAGCTGTCCGAGGGCAAAACCTATTTGTGCCAGCAGGACGGTGCTTCGGTTCCGGGTAGCGATCTGCCAGACGTTGAGGCGGCGGCATTCTCTGGTCCGCATCCTGCGGGTTTGGCCGGAACCCACATCCATTTCCTCGAACCGCTTGCGGGCGAAAAGCAGGTCTGGACCATCGGGTATCAGGATGTCATCGCGATTGGCCGCCTGATGCAGACGGGCCATCTGGACCCTAATCTGGTGATCGCCCTGACTGGCCCGGGTGCCCGTCAGCCGCGCCTGATCCGTACGGTGATGGGAGCGTCGACCGAAGACCTCACCCGGGATGAGATTGATGTGGACGGCACGGTACGGATCATTTCGGGCTCGATCCTATCTGGTCAGCATGCGGATGGCCCAACGGCTTTTCTGGGGCGTTTTGCAAGGCAGATGACCATCATCCGTGAGGACCACGACCAGATTCCGATGGGTTGGATCCGCCCGATGCCTTCGAAATTTGCGGTTCAGCCGGTGCTGGGTTCTGCTTTCGCCAAAAAGCTGTACGCGCTCAGTTCGAATCTGAATGGGGGGCGCCGCGCCATGGTGCCCACGGGTACGTTCGAAGAGCTGATGCCGCAGGACTATCTGCCGACGCAACTGCTGCGGGCACTACTGGTGATGGACACCGATACTGCGCAAGCTCTGGGCGCGCTAGAGCTGGACGAAGAGGATCTGGGCCTTGTCGGCTTTGCCTGTCCGGCAAAATATGAATACGGGCTGGCGCTGCGCGACTGCCTGAACAAGATTGAAAAGGAGGGCTGATCCAAATGGGTTTGCGCAGCTTCTTCGATCGGATCGAGCCGAACTTTACCAAGGGCGGCAAGTACGAAAAGTATTTCCCCATCTACGAGATGGTCGAAAGCTTTATCTACACTCCGAAAACCGTGACCTCAGTGGCCCCGCATGCGCGGTCTTACGTGGATATGAAGCGGATCATGACCTATGTCGTGATCGCGACCATTCCCTGTATCCTTTGGGGGATGTGGAACACCGGCTATCAGGCCAACTCGGCCATCGCCAGCCTCGGGCCGGACTCTGCCACCGGTTGGCGCATCGCTCTGCTCCAGATGTTTGGTCTCTCGCTGGACCCCAGCAGTGTCTTTGCAAATGTGATGCACGGGTTGATGTATTTTCTGCCTATCTACATCGTCACACTGGTCGCAGGCGGTATATTCGAGGTCATCTTTGCCACCGTGCGCCGCCATGAGGTGAACGAAGGTTTCCTTGTAACATCAATGCTTTATACACTGATTATGCCGGCCACTACACCCTTGTGGCAGGTGGCTTTGGGCATCATCTTCGGTGTGGTGATCGGCAAAGAGGTATTTGGCGGCACTGGCAAGAACTTCCTTAACCCCGCGCTGGTTGGTCGTGCGTTCCTGTACTTCGCTTATCCTGCGCAGATGTCGGGTGACTCGGTCTGGACCCCGGTTGACGGGTTCTCGGGTGCAACCGCGCTGGCGGTGTCAGCGGCCGAGGGCGTACAGGCTCTTGCTGCCGAAGGGATCACATGGTCCAGCGCTTTTTACGGCACCATTCAGGGCAGCTTTGGCGAGACCTCGACCTTGGCCTGCTTGATCGGTATGGCCTTCCTGCTGATGACCAAGATTGCCAATTACCGCCTGATCGTTGGCTGTCTGGCCGGGACCATCGGATTTACTCTGCTGCTGAACCTGATCGGGTCGGATACCAACCCGATGTTCGCGATGCCGTGGTATTGGCATGTGGTTCTGGGTGGGTATGCATTTGGCCTGGCCTTCATGGTGACCGAACCGGTTTCCGCCAGCCACACCAACCTGGGCCGCTATATCTATGGCGCTTTGATCGGTGTGATGGTTGTGATGATACGCGTGATCAATCCGGCCTTCCCCGAAGGCATGATGCTGGCCATCCTGTTCGGCAATGTCTTTGCACCGCTGATCGACTATTTCGTCGTGCAGGCCAATATCAAACGGAGGGCGCGTCGCCATGTCTGATCCGCAACCTCAAGAACCCAAGGGCGCATTGGCTCGCTTTCTGGCCGCCTCGCCGGATTCGGTTGGCAAGACGATCTTCGTCGCCGTTGCCGTCTGTCTTGTTGCCTCGATGGTGGTCTCCGCTGCTGCGGTCAGCCTGCGCCCGGTGCAAGAAGCCAACGCGCTGAAGGACAAACAGGTTAACGTTTTGCAGGTGGCTGGTGTCTTCGAGCCGGGCATAGACGTGACCGAAGCCTTCGCTGCGTTCGAGCCGCATGTGCTCGAGCTTGCCACCGGCGAATTTGTCGACGATCAGTTCGATCCGGCAACCTTTGATGACCAGGCCGCAGCAAGTGATCCTGAACTCAGCGTAGCATTGGACACTGACCCGGCGGGTATTGGTCGTCAGGCCAAGTACCGAGTGATCTATCTGTTGCGCGATGATGCGGGCGATTTAGACAAAGTGATCCTGCCGCTGCATGGTTATGGCCTGTGGTCGACGCTCTATGGTTTTATCGCTCTAGAAAATAACGGCAACGACATCTATGGCCTGCAGTTCTATCAGCATGGTGAGACCCCCGGCCTTGGCGCCGAGGTGGACAACCCGCGATGGAAAGGTCTGTGGAATGGCAAGAAATTGCGCGACGATGCAGGCGAGCTGCAGATTACCGTCGCCAAGTCGCAACCCGCCGCCGGTCCCGATTTCTATGTCGACGCGCTTGCTGGGGCCACTCTGACCTCGGTTGGTGTCGATAACCTGGTGAAATTCTGGATGGGTGACGCGGGCTACGCCCGGTTCCTGGCCAAACTGCAAGCAGGAGAGTTTTGATGTCTCAGACCAAGAAAGAGATGCTGGTCGACCCGCTTGTCGACAATAACCCGATCACGCTGCAGGTCCTGGGCATCTGTTCCGCGCTGGCCGTGACTTCTTCGTTGCAGGTGGCCTTTGTAATGGCGCTGGCTGTGACCTTCGTGACCGCCTTCTCGTCGATGTTCATTTCGATGCTGCGCAACCAGATACCCGGCTCAATCCGGATCATCGTTCAGATGGTGATCATCGCGTCGCTGGTGATCCTGGTGGATCAGGTTCTCAAGGCCTATGCCTTCCAGATTTCGAAAACCCTGTCGGTTTTCGTCGGGCTGATCATCACAAACTGTATCGTGATGGGCCGTGCCGAGGCATTTGCGATGAAGAACCCCCCGATCGCATCTTTTATCGACGGTGTTGGCAACGGCATGGGCTATGGGCTGATCCTGTTGCTAGTCGGCTTTATCCGCGAGCTGTTGGGGGCCGGGTCGCTGTTCGGTGTCACCATCTTGCAGACCGTAAACAATGGCGGCTGGTACGTACCTAACGGTATGCTGCTGTTGCCGCCTTCGGCGTTCTTCATCATCGGCCTGATCATCTGGGCCTTCCGTACATGGAAGCCGAACCAGGTCGAAGAACGTGAATACAAAATCCAGCAGGTAGAGGCACACTGATGGAAGGGCTTATCTCACTGGCCGTAAAGGCCATCTTTGTCGAAAACCTTGCGCTCAGCTTTTTTCTTGGCATGTGTACCTTCATCGCCGTGTCCAAGAAAATCTCGACCGCGCTGGGTCTGGGGATCTCGGTCATGGTCGTGCAGGCGATCACCGTTCCCGCCAACAACCTGCTGCTGACCTATCTGTTGAAGCCCGGCGCATTGGCCTGGGCTGGGTTCCCAGATGTGGACCTGACCTTCCTTGGCCTGATCTCGTATATCGGTGTGATCGCGGCCATGGTTCAGATCCTTGAGATGGTCTTGGACAAGTATTTCCCACCGCTCTACAACGCGCTGGGGATTTTCCTGCCTTTGATCACGGTGAACTGTGCCATCCTGGGTGGATCGCTGTTCATGGTCGAGCGGGATTATAACTTTGCAGAGGCGACGACCTATGGTCTGTCTTCGGGCTTTGGCTGGGCGCTGGCGATAACTGCAATGGCGGGCGTGCGCGAAAAGCTGAAATACTCGGACATTCCCGACGGCCTTCAAGGTCTGGGGATCACCTTTATCACCGCGGGACTGATGGCGATGGCCTTCATGTCCTTCTCGGGCGTGAAACTGTAAGGAGGCGGCAATGGAAACCTTTAGCCTTGGCGTCATTCTTTTCACGCTGATCGTATTGGCGCTTGTCGCCCTTATCATGGCTGCACGGTCCCGGCTGGTGTCGACAGGCAATGTCAACATCACCATCAATGGTGAGAAAACTGTGTCCGTGCCCGCTGGCGGCAAATTGCTGCAAACGTTGGCGGCCGAGAAACTATTCGTGCCATCGGCCTGTGGCGGCGGCGGGACCTGCGCACAATGCCGCGTACGCGTCCATTCCGGCGGTGGCTCGATCCTGCCGACCGAAGAAAGCCATATCACCAAACGCGAGGCCGCTTGTGGCGATCGTCTGTCTTGTCAGGTTGCTGTTAAACAAGACATGGATATCGAGGTCCCCGAAGAAGTCTTTGGCGTCAAGAAATGGGAATGCACGGTTCGGTCGAACGAAAACGTTGCCACATTTATCAAAGCGCTGACGCTGGACCTGCCCGAAGGCGAGGATGTGAATTTCCGCGCTGGTGGCTATATCCAGATCGAAGCCCCCGCCCATGCGCTGAAATACACTGATTTCGATGTCGAGGAAGAATATCGCGAAGATTGGGATCGCTTCAATCTGTGGCAGTACGACTCGGTCGTTGCCGAACCCATCGAACGCGCCTATTCCATGGCCAACTATCCGGATGAAAAGGGCATGATCATGCTGAACGTCCGGGTTGCCTCACCGCCTCCGGGTTCCGAAGGGATACCGGCGGGCCAGATGTCGTCGTATATCTTCAACCTGAAACCGGGTGACAAGGTAACGATCTCGGGTCCATTCGGTGAATTCTTCGCCCGCGAGACCGGAAGAGAGATGGTGTTCATCGGTGGCGGTGCTGGTATGGCGCCCATGCGCAGCCATATTTTCGACCAGCTCAAACGGCTTGAGAATCGCGACCGCAAGATCACCTTCTGGTACGGTGCCCGGTCCAAGAAAGAGATGTTCTTTGTCGAGGATTTCGACAGCCTCGCGGAAGAGTTCGACAATTTCGAATGGCATGTCGCCCTGTCGGATGCCCAGCCCGAGGATGACTGGAAAGGCTATACCGGCTTTATCCATAACGTGCTGTTCGACGAATACCTCAAGAACCACCCGGCACCCGAGGATTGCGAGTTCTACATGTGCGGACCGCCGATCATGAACCAGTCGGTCATCAACATGCTGCTGGATCTGGGTGTGGACCGCGAAGATATCATGCTCGACGATTTCGGCGGGTAATCAGTTATCCGGCGCCCTGTGGCGCCGGTTTCATTTTAGGTCCTTTGGTTCGATTACAGGCGCAGGTCGCTTGCCTCGCGTGGCAGGCAGGATTTGATGTCGAAGACTACGCTGTTTTCTTTGCCATAGGCTCGAAACTGCAAAGGATCGAGTGCACGATATTCCGCATGCGCGACGGCCAGGACGACCCCGTCATAGAGCCCTGGCTCAGGTTGGTCGATCAGGTCCAGGTCGTATTCTTCTTGCGCAGCTTTGGGGTCGGCATGAGGGTCGTGGACATCGACGCTGATGCCATAGCTTTGCAATTCTTCGATAATGTCGACGACACGGGTGTTGCGCAGGTCGGGGCAGTTTTCCTTGAACGTCAGGCCCATCACCAGAACACGGGCGGCGCCAACATTGATACCGCAACGGGTCATACGTTTGACCAGTTGCGACACTACATAGCTGCCCATCCTGTCATTCAGGCGCCGCCCTGCAAGGATGATCTGCGGGTGATGGCCCACGGCCTCGGCCTTGTGCGTCAGGTAGTAAGGATCCACGCCGATGCAATGCCCGCCGACCAGACCGGGGCGGAAGGGCAGGAAGTTCCACTTGGTTCCGGCTGCGCGCAGCACAGCCTCGGTATCGATGCCCATGCGACCGAAGATCATCGCCAACTCGTTCACCAGAGCGATATTCAGGTCGCGCTGGGTGTTTTCGATCACCTTCGCGGCCTCAGCCACGCGGATGCTTTCGGTCTTGTAGGTTCCAGCGGTGATGATCCGGGCATAGAGCGCGTCAACTAGATCAGCGACCTGCGGGGTTGAACCAGCGGTGACTTTGCAGATGTCCGCGATACGGTGGGTCTTGTCACCGGGGTTGATCCGCTCGGGGCTGTAGCCTGCAAAGAAATCCGTGTTGAAAGTCAGGCCCGAGGCGCGTTCCAGCACCGGAACGCAATCTTCTTCGGTTGCGCCGGGATAGACGGTGGATTCGTAGATCACCAAATCACCGGGTTTCAATATGTGGCCAACTGTTTCTGACGCGGCCAGAAGGGGAGCTAAATCAGGCTGCTTACCTGCGGTGATCGGCGTGGGGACGGTTACGACATAGGTATCGCAATCGGCAATCTCCGAGGGGTTGGTTGTGAATTTCAGGCCGCCCGCCGCGCTCAGGTCATGTGGCTCAACCTCATGCGTTGCATCTACACCAGCGCGTAGTGCCTCAACCCGCGCCGCATTGATGTCAAATCCGATCACCTTGCCAATTTTGCCGAAGGCCACGGCCAGGGGCAGGCCGACATAACCCAGCCCGATCACAGCAATCTTTCGGGAATTGGGGTCGGTTTCAAGCATATGCGTCACTTACCATGATAGTCGCGGAACCATTCGACAAACTGGGCGATTCCATCTTTGAAATTTGTCTGCGGACGATAGCCGGTCAGCTTTTGCAGCAGATCACTATTCGCCCAAGTGGCAGGAACATCACCCATCTGCATAGGCATGTAATTGCGGATGGCTTTCTTGCCGATAGCTTCCTCAATGGCTTCGATAAAATCCATCAGCCGCACTTTGTCGCCATTGCCGATATTCACCACGCGCCAGGGCGCCGCCGGCGACAGGCTGTCACCTTCTTCAATCTCATCTGCGCTGTCAGGCCGCACCGGAGGGACGTCGATCAGCAGTCGGATACCGCGGACAAGGTCTTCGACATTGGTGAAATCCCGATACATGTCGCCGTGGTTATAGATATCGATCGGGCGGTCATCCAGGATGGCGTCCACAAATTTGTAGAGCGCAAGATCGGGTCGCCCCCAGGTTCCATACACGGTGAAGAACCGAAACATGGTCGTGGGCAGGTTCCACAAATGAGCATAGGAATGGCCCATCGCCTCGTTTGCCTTTTTGGTTGCGGCGTAAATCGTCAGCGGTGTGTCGGCCTTTTCGACCTCAGTAAAGGGCATGACCTCGTTGGCGCCATAAACCGAGGATGTCGAAGCCATCAGAAGGTGGTCTACCTTATGCTCGCGCGCGATTTCCATGACGTTGAACGTGCCGACCACGTTGGAATTGATATAGCTGCGCGGGTCCTCAAGGCTATAGCGGACACCAGCCTGCGCCGCGAGATGCACGATCACTTCGGGCTGGAACTCCTCAGCGACCTTTGCAAGCTGGTCGTAGTTTTCCAAAAGATCCTCGGTTGCGGAAAACCCAGGGGATTGCAAGAGCATCTGATGGCGGCGCTGCTTGAGCGAGACGTCGTAATAATCCGTCATCCCATCGTAGCCGTGAACCTGAAACCCCTCGGCCAGTAGTAGTTTTGCCAGGTGAAAACCGATGAACCCTGCTGTGCCTGTGACTAATACGCGCTTCATTTAACCCTCGACGCAAACCAAAACCGTTTGAAACATCAGGGATACTTTCAGCCCCTCAAGGTCAAGGGGATTTTCCCACAAACCGCGCCATTGGGGCAATCCGGAACCCTAATTCACTTGCGGATTGTTGTTGCCCGCCAGTCAGGGTAGGAAATTGCGATGGTGTGGGATTGGATCAAAACCAGATGGAAAAAACCTCAGGCGGCACAGAATTCAGTTTCTGACATCGCGCCTGACCAGAGGTTTTATGCCGTTGGGGATATCCACGGGCGATTGGATCTGTTGCAGACTTTGCTGGCAAGGCTGGATCCAGATTGCCCCACAATCTTTGTCGGGGACTACATTGATCGTGGCAATTACAGCGCCCAGGTGCTGCACCAGTTACGGCACCTTAGCCGGGTCCGAGGCAATGATTTCATTTGCCTGCTGGGTAATCACGAGGAGATGCTGTTGCGGTTCACCGATGACCCAAAACGGGTCGGCAGGCTTTGGCTGCAAAACGGTGGCCTACAAACGCTCGCCTCATTTGGAATTACCGGTGTGGATGAAGACACGGTTGGTGCGGATGCTGTCTCGGTGGCTGACAGATTGCGACGCGCAATGGGCGATGATTTGCTGTCTTGGCTGCACGACCGTCCCCTGACCTGGACCAGCGGAAACGTTACCGTGGTGCACGCAGGTCTGGACCCGGGCAAGGCTTTGGACGACCAAACACGCCAGGTTTGCCTGTGGGGCCACCCAAATTTTTCACGGCAAATGCGCGAAGATGGTCAGTGGGTTGTCCATGGTCATACGATCACGTCAGAGCCCCGCGCTGAGAATGGTGTTGTTTCGATCGACACCGGCGCCTTCTTCAGTGGCAGGCTGACCGCCACTAATGTTCGCGCCGGCGAGGTCCGGTTCATCGCAACCGACGAGCAGCCGGAATAGCTGTCAACCGACGATCATCTGCTTCATGCGAAGGGCTTCATACTCCAGCTCTTTGAGGCGGAAATGCACGACATCACCGATCGTGATCACGCCACGAAGATGGCCATCGCTGAGGACGGGCATGTGGCGAAAGCGCCCCTCCGTCATGGTTTTCAGCACATCGTTCAACAGATCCTCGGGCGCGCAGGTCTGTACGCTGCGGGTCATCAGATCTTCGACAGATTGGGGCAGGGTCTGGCCCGGAGTATCGGCCATACGGCGCACAATATCACGCTCGGACAGGATACCCTGAAGCGTACCATTCTGATCTGTCACCACCACAGCGCCGATCCGCTTTTCCTTGAGGATATTCACCACCGAATGAATTGTGTCTTTCGGGCGCACGGAAAAAACCGCGTCCCCTTTGCCAACAAGCAGCTTTTCGACTGTTGTCTGTGTATGAGAAAGGTTCGATTCAACCGACTGGCTATGCGAGGCAGCCGCGGCCTTGTCGCCGCGTGTCGGTGGCTGGTAAGAGCTTGGGGCCATGGGCAATCTCCTCTTGCTTTGCTTTTCACCTTACCGCAGCCATATGACCTGTATAGGGTACAAATGCCCAAACCGGGGAAAACTGCCAAAAACCAAGGAAATCCGGCCCGTTGTCCAACTTTTATCTGACCCCCCCTGTTGCCGCGCTGATATTTTTTGCGGTTGTCGTTTGTGGCCATAATTTTCGCATGACCTGGAAACAGCAGGCTCCAGGATGGCAGAAGAAAGCATGGCTGTTCGGGGTTCCCGCCGGAATCGGTTTGTTGGCGCTAGGCTTCCTGCCGCTGAAAGCCTGATGCAGGTTTGACTCTGATTGGGGCCGCTGTCATACGCCGGGCACGCTTTTCCTCAGGAGGGACCCACATGCGTTTCTTGCCAGTCCTGGCTGTCGCCACACTTATTTCCGGCTGCTTGTTCGACAAAGAGCCCGAGGTGGTACGCCTGTCAGGCGAAACGATGGGGACGACCTTCAACATCACGGCCATCGGTGTCGATGTTGATGAAGAAGCGCTGGCGGGTGCGGTCGAACAGACACTGGCCGAAGTTAACGCAAAGATGTCGAACTGGGACCCAAATTCCGAGGTTTCGACATTTTCGGACTCGGGCAGCACTGAACCTGTAGCCATTTCGGATGAATTTGCGCTGGTGCTTGATGCCGCGAATGATGTGCACGAGAAATCCAGGGGTACATTCGACGTGACTCTCGGCCCGCTGATTGAGCTTTGGGGCTTTGGTCCGCGCAAACCGGAAGATCCGGTGCCCGCAGATGCTGACATCCAGGCGGCTTTGGGCAAGGTCGGACAGGCCAGATTGCTGCAACTGGATCGCGATGCCGGAACTTTGGCGAAGGCCGATGCCGGAGTCGGAATTAACCTGTCCGCCATTGCCAAGGGGTATGGTATCGACGCCGTGGCCGAAACGCTGCGCACGGCTGGGATTGAGGACTATATGGTCGAGATCGGCGGCGATCTGGTCACAAGAGGCGATAACGACAAGGGTGAGACTTGGCGGATCGGGATCGAAAAACCCCAGGCCGATGCGCAGAATCTGCAGTTGATCGTACAGCTTGACGATCTGGGCATGGCGACCTCGGGCGACTACAAGAATTTCTTTGAACAAGATGGTGTGCGGTATTCGCATATCATTGACCCAACTACTGGCCGCCCGATCACGCATCGGACCACTTCAGTCACGGTACTGGCCGAAAATGCTATGATGGCAGATGCTTGGGCGACAGCGATGTTGGCCTTGGGTCAGGAAAAGGGTTTGAAACTTGCCGAGACGCATAAACTTGCCGTGTATTTCATCTCGCGGGATGTGACAGGCGGTGAGGATGCCTATATCACGGTACACAGCACAGCGTTCAAAGAGGCGTTGGGCACCAACTGACGGGTTGAGCTGAGATGAGCACTTTTATTCTGGCCTTCATTCTGCTGCTGATCATCATGGTTGGCATGTCGCTGGGTGTAATGTTGATGGGTAAGACCATCAAGGGCAGCTGCGGTGGCCTGAATGCGATCTCGGGTGCGGATAAATGTGTGGTCTGCCAAAAGGACGTGGACCCTAACAGCCCCTTGCGCGACAAGCTTCAGTGCAAACGCGCCCAAAAGATGCTTGAGCAGATGGAACGGCAGGCCTAATAACTTAGCGCTTCGTTTGGCGGTTGGAATTGGCTAAGCAGGTCCCTGAATAACGGGGGCGCAGATTTGGCCAAAGCAAGAAACATCCTGTTCATCATGTTCGACCAGCTGCGCTGGGACTATCTGAGCTGTTACGGACATCCGCATCTGCACACCCCCAACATAGACCGCCTGGCAGCGCGTGGTGTGCGGTTCGACAGGGCCTATATCCAGTCTCCTATTTGCGGTTCCTCCCGTATGTCGACCTATACCGGGCGCTATGTGCATTCGCATGGGGCTTCTTGGAATGGAATCCCGCTGAAAGTGGGTGAGATGACCATGGGTGATCATCTGCGCAAGGCTGGGATGGACTGTTGGCTGGTGGGCAAGACCCATATGCGTGCGGATGCCGAGGGATTGGCGCGATTGGGGCTGGAGCCGGACAGTCTGATCGGTGCTCGTGTGGCCGAATGCGGGTTCGACGTGTTCGAGCGTGATGACGGAATGCTGCCCGAAGGGCCGGATGGGTATTATGACCCGGACGGGGCCAAGGAATACAACAAATACCTATCGGCCAAAGGATATGACAGCGACAACCCCTGGCATGACTTCGCCAATTCAGGTCTCGACGCTGAGGGCAATGTTCTGTCGGGCTGGTTTCTCAAGAACTCTTCCCAGCCGGCGAATATTGCCGAGGAAGACAGCGAAACGCCCTATCTGACCGGGCGCGGGATCGAATTCATGGAAACCCATGACGGCCCCTGGTGTTGCCACCTGAGCTTTATCAAACCGCATTGGCCCTATGTGGTGCCAGAACCCTATGCCTCAATGTACGGACCGGAACATATCCTGCCCGTGGTCCGGTCTGAGGCGGAACGCCGGAATGCCCATCCGGTGCTCCGGGCATTCATGGACACCAAGGTTGGCGAGGCGTTCTCGCGGCAGGATGTGCGCGACGCCGTGATCCCCGCTTATATGGGTCTGATCAAGCAGGCCGACGACCAGATGGGCCGGCTGTTCGCATGGCTGGAAAAGACGGGTCGGATGGAGGACACGATGATCGTGTTAACCTCGGACCACGGGGATTTTCTGGGCGATCACTGGATGGGTGAGAAGACCTTTTTCCAGGACGCATCGGTCAAGGTGCCGTTGATCATCTATGACCCATCCCCCGAGGCTGAGGCGACCCGTGGCACTGTGAGCGACGCGCTGGTCGAGTCCATCGACCTCGCCCCAACATTCTTGGACATAGCCGGAGGCGAAGCGTCGGGTCACATTCTGGAAGGTCACTCCTTGTTGCCGATCTTGCGTGGCCATCAGGTCGAGACACCTCGGGATGTGGTAGTCAGTGAGTATGACTATTCCGCCTCGCCCATGGCGGAAAAGCTGAATGCCTCGGTTCGGGATGCAGTGATGTTCATGGTGGCCAACAAGAATTGGAAGCTGATCCATTGCGAAGGCGGGCATCGGCCACTGCTGTTCGATCTTGAAAACGACCCGAATGAACTAACCGACCTTGGCAACAGTGCTGAACACGCGGATATCATCGCCAAGATGTATGACCATCTGTTCACTTGGGCGCGTCGCCCGTCGCAGCGCACAACACGTTCCGAACAGCAACTGATCGAAATGCGCACCAATAGTCGGGGCAGAGGGGTGGTTATTGGAGTCTATGACGAAAACGACGCGCCACTGGATTTGACCGTGAAATACAGAGGCCGCAAAGCGCGCCCCTATCTGGACCATACCGGCAAGGAATAGCCTTTGTAACATGAATTCTGACCTGATCAGGGCAAAAGGCGGTTCACCCTGCGCGGGGCAGGCGATACAAGACCAACCAAGAGCAGCAAACCCGGAGAGCCGAAATGACCGCCCCGAAACCCGTCGTCCTGTGTATTCTTGATGGCTGGGGCCTGTCCGAGGACACCGAGGCCAATGCGCCTTACCTTGCCGACACGCCAACATTTGATGCGATCATGGCCAAGGGCCCACACGCCAAGCTGATCACCCATGGTCCGGACGTTGGTCTGCCAAGTGGTCAGATGGGCAATTCCGAAGTCGGTCACACAAATATTGGGGCTGGCCGCGTTGTTGCGATGGATTTGGGCCAGATTGATCTGGCGATTGAGGACGGTTCTTTCTTTGCCAACTCCGCGCTGCAGAACTTTATCGGTAGGGTAAAGGCTGCAGGTGGCACAGCACATCTGTTGGGGGTGGTCTCGGACGGGGGAGTGCATGGCCACCTGAACCATATCATTGCTGCGGCAAAGGCGATAACGGATGCTGGTGTGCCCGTTGCCTTGCACGCGGTTACGGATGGCCGGGATGTGGCCCCGAAATCAGCGCCGACCTATATCACAGAGCTTGAGGAACGCTTGCCCGACGGCGCCCGTGTTGCCTCGGTCTGCGGGCGCTATTTTGCCATGGACCGCGACAACCGATGGGAACGTGTCAGCGAAGCCTATGGTGCAATGATCAAAGGGCAGGGGCGCAGCGCTGTTTCGGCGCGCAATGCCGTGGATCAGGCCTATCAGCAGTCGGAAACGGACGAATTTATCGTCCCGACAGTTCTCACCGGGTATGACGGCATATCAGACGGAGACGGTTTCTTCTGCCTCAACTTTCGCGCCGACCGGGCTCGTGAAATCCTGCGGGCGATTGGCGAACCCGGCTTTGACGATTTCGACACCGGCCCGCGCCCGCAGCTTTCAGCCCTGCTGGGCATGGTCGAATACTCCGACGGGCACAGCGCCTATATGACCACGGTGTTCCCCAAGCGCGAAATCGTGAATACCCTGGGTGAATGGGTGGCGAAACATGGGCTCAGCCAATTCCGTCTCGCCGAGACCGAGAAGTACCCGCATGTGACCTTCTTCCTCAATGGCGGCAAGGAAGTGCCTGAGGCGAACGAAGACCGCTTTATGCCTAAATCACCCAAAGTGGCGACCTACGACCTACAACCCGAGATGTCATCGGCCGAAGTAACCGCAAAATTCGTCGAAGCCATCGGGGCGGGCTATGATCTGATCATAACCAATTATGCCAATCCGGATATGGTTGGGCATACCGGCGATCTGCAGGCGGCAATCCGCGCCTGCGAGGCTGTGGATCAAGGGCTGGCGCAAGTGGTTGCCGCGTTGGAAAACGCAGGCGGCGCAATGATCATTACCGCCGATCACGGAAATTGCGAGATGATGGTCGACCCCGAAACCGGCGGGCCGCATACGGCCCATACGCTGAACCCCGTGCCCGTCGCCTTGGTAGGGGGACCCGCTGGGGCATCCCTGCACGATGGGCGCCTGTCTGATCTGGCACCCACATTGCTGGACCTGATGGGGCTGGATCAGCCCCCTGAAATGACTGGAAAGAGCCTGCTTTCATGACGCTTCGTGCGCTGCTTCTGGCGATCTTCTTTGCATCCAGGGCGGTTGCCCAGACCGACCCCGCGACCGCCGCATTGAATGCAGCGCAGATGCTTGAGCAGGCATCAGTATCGTTGACCGAGGCCGAAAGCGCCCGCGACCGGGTCCGTGCCCTGACCGAAACCATACAGGCGTATGAGGCGGGTCTGTCGGCCATGCGCGATGGCCTACGACGGGCGGCAACACGCGAAGCCCAGCTAACAGCCGAATTGCGCAGTCGGGAAAAGGATGTGGCACAGCTGTTGGGCGTATTGCAAACGATCGAAACCACGGCGCCTCCGGTTCTGATGCTACACCCGTCAGGGCCGTTGGGCTCGGCCCGGGCCGGTATGATGCTGTCCGAAGTTACGCCGGGCCTGAACGCAAAAGCGCAGTCTCTTGCGCGTGATCTTCAGGAAGTGCGCACGCTGCGATTGCTGCAGCAAAGCGCCTCGGAAACCTTGGTCGAGGGCTTGACCGGCGTTCAGAATGCCCGCACCCAGCTCAGCACCGCCATCGCAGACCGAACGGATTTGCCGCGGCGCTTTGTCGAGGACCCGATCCGCACAGCTATCCTGATCTCATCGACTGAAACGCTTGACGGTTTTGCCAGCGGGCTTTCCCAGATCTCCGAAGGGCAAATCGCCGAAACGGATGCGGATATATCAAGTATCAAGGGTCAGATTGCGCTGCCGACGCAGGGCATCATCCTGCACCGGGCAAATGAAACCGATGCGGCCGGTGTCAAACGCCCTGGTATCGTATTGGGCACCCGACCGCGCGCAATAGTCACCTCGCCAACGGCGGCCACGATACGGTATCGCGGGCCACTACTGGAGTTGGGGAATCTGGTGATCCTCGAGCCGCAACCGGGGCTTCTATTTGTCTTTTCCGGGCTACAAGAGGTCTACGGAGAAGCCGGTCAGGTGATTCCCCGGGGGACGCCAGTCGGATTGATGCCTGCAGAATCGAAGGAAATCGGCGCAATTTTGTCAACAAGCGGTGATGGCACTGGAACTGACCGATCAGAAACGCTCTATATAGAGGTAAGACAGGATAACAGCCCCGTGGACCCGGAATCGTGGTTTCGGACCGACAAGGATGGATAAACGAGTATGAAGAAATTTGTGATGGCCGGTTTGGCTGGAACTATAGCAGGCCTGATTGTAACGACGCAGATCGCCGGTCCGTTGCTTGCCCAAGAAGCCGAAAACAAGGCCAGTGTCTATGAACAGCTGGATCTGTTTGGCGATATTTTCGAACGCATCCGCGCGCAATATGTCGAAGAGGTTGAGCCCGAAGACCTGATTGAGGCGGCCATTGACGGTATGCTGACCTCGCTGGATCCGCATTCCAGCTATCTGTCCCCGGATGATGCCGAACAGATGCGGGTCCAGACCCGTGGCGAGTTTGGCGGTCTGGGTATCGAAGTCACGCAGGAAGAGGGCTTTGTCAAAGTTGTCTCGCCGATCGATGATACGCCTGCGGATGAGGCCGGGATCGAAGCCGGAGATTTCATCACCCATGTCGATGGCGAAAGCATACTGGGCCTGACCCTGGACAAGGCGGTCGATCTGATGCGCGGGCCGGTGGGCTCGGAAATCGTGATCACCGTTGTCCGCGAGGGTGAACAGGAACCTTTTGACGTGCCTATCATCCGCGACACGATCAAACTGACGGCAGTACGCGCGCGCACCGAAGGGACCAGTGTGGTTCTGCGTGTGACCACCTTTAACGACCAAACCTATCCCAACTTGCAGGAAGGCCTGGCCGAGCAGATCGAAGAGGCCGGAGGGATCGACAAGGTGAATGGTGTCGTTCTGGACCTGCGCAACAATCCCGGTGGTCTGCTGACACAGGCAATCAAGGTTTCGGACGCATTCTTAAACGAGGGTGAGATCGTATCAACCCGTGGCCGCGATCCAAGCGATGGTGAGCGTTTCAACGCAACTGTGGGTGATCTGGCAGAAGGAAAGCCGATTGTGGTGCTGATCAATGGCGGGTCCGCCTCAGCATCCGAGATTGTAGCCGGCGCGCTGCAGGATCATCGCCGCGCAATCGTTGTGGGAACCAAAAGTTTCGGCAAAGGCTCGGTCCAGACTGTCATGCCACTGCGGAGCGATGGCGCGATGCGTTTGACCACGTCGCGCTACTACACGCCGTCGGGCCGGTCTATTCAGGCGCTTGGTGTCAGCCCCGACATCATCGTTGAACAGCCCCGCCCAGCCCCGGAGACCGAGGAAGAAGAGGCCAATGGGAACACCCGTTCCGAGGCTGATCTGCGTGGCAGTCTGAACAATGACAGCCTGAGCGAGGATGAAATCCGCCAGATCGAAGAAGATAGGGCCAAGGCCGAAGCCACCGCCGAATTGCGGGAAGAGGATTACCAGCTGGCCTATGCCATCGACATCCTCAAGGGGCTGTCAGCCTTCAACCCGGACGGGCCATCGCAATAAAGAAACCGGGCCGCCTAACAGGCGGCCCTTTTCCTGATGGGGCCGCTGCCGATCGAGATAGGGTGGCTGTTTAGAGCCCGATGCCACCTATGTTGTCTCCCAACCAACGTCCGCTCTGTGAAAAGCTAGTCAGAAAAACACATCTTGTTTCCATCCAGGTCTCGAACATATGCAGAGAACTTTGGCCCGCGTTGGTTGGGGGCTCCCTCACAATCACCCCCGAGATCTGTGGCTAAAGCGTGCAGCCTTCTGACTTCTGCGTGGCCACCAACGCAAAATCCAACCATCGTTCCATTACCGTAAGTGGCCGGCAACGTGTCGAAGGGCTTGGCCACGGCGAAGGCAAAATCCTTTCCAAGCCAGTAAGTCATTCTTTCTGAAGGCGACATGCTTTGGAGACCCGATTGCGAAAACAGTGTGTCGTAGAAGGTTCTTGCAGCTGCCATGTCATTCGTTCCGACAACAAAGTAATTCATTTTCATCGATTTAGCTCCTGCAAGTGAGTGGCCTGCGTCAGGCATTGGTTTCAGTGATCCAAGCTATATCGACTAATGTGCCATTTTATGTCTTATTTGATTCATGGCACGGGCTAATACACACAACAGACTGAGGCGATTGGAATTGCTTGCGGTTCAACTCAAGCAAGATGCCCATTGTACGGTTAGAGACTTGGCGCAACAGCATGGTGTCAGTATGCGCACGATAGCCCGCGACCTTGTGCTTATGCGGGACCAAGGCATGCAGATAGACGCTGATCGCGGTCGTGGAGGAGGTGTGCGCCTCGACCGCAACTGGGGCGTTGGTCGCATGAACCTGACATACGCTGAGGCGGTCGATCTGCTAATCAGCATTGCTGTCGCAGAGCAGATGAAATCATCAATGTTGCTTGCGAACTTGGCTTCGGTAAGGCGGCAGCTTGTGGCCTCGTTTTCACCCGAGAAACGCAACAAGGTGAACCAGCTCAAGTCCCGTATTCTCATAGGCGTCACGGCTTCGACTTATGTTCAAGCCAGCGCGAGCGCCCCACCAAAAAGGATTGTGCAAGCGGTTCATCAGGCTTTCGTCGATCAAAAGGTCTTGGAACTGCGATATCAAAGAGAAGACGGTGTCATTTCCAACCGGCAAATTGAGCCTCAGTATCTCTTGTTGAAGTATCCCATTTGGTACGTCGTTGCGATCGACCGTCTGAGAAACCAACCAAGGACGTTTCGGTGCGACCGGATGCTTGGGGCCTCAATGGGCGAAACGCGCTTCAAGCTCCTGCCGAAAGAAAAATTTCAACCCTCATTGGTAATTGATGATTCTTCGATGTGATCGGGTCATGGCCAACCGTATGCGGACAATGACGCCTGAATTATAGGCACGCACTTCCTCCGCCCTTCTACCGCCTACTGAGACCGGCGAAAGACTCGTTTTAGCATATCAAGCTCTGCTCGCATCAGGTCCAGTTCGGCGCGCAGGTCATCGGCGGCGGCGTTTCCTGCAATGATCGAGAACCCGCCCAGTTTAAGCCCTGAAACGGAATCTGAGATTACAAAACTGTGGACCCCGTCAGACAGGGCCACATCAGGCACCTGTACACGAAGCTCCCATCCGGTGTCGGCTGGTGACAGGTGAACCTCATCCAGCGCGTCACCACGGTAGGACACGCTGATCTCGGGCTGCGTATCGGTCTGCAGGTGGCCCATCCAGGTACCATTTTCCAGGCCCAGAGATGTGAGTATCAGATCGGTCATGGCAGGGTTCTCATAAATCGGCGCGATGGTGACGACAGACGGTCAGGTCCTGCAACACTATCCGGTTCATCCAAGGATTATCCAGAATGATATCCAGCCAGACTTTGTCCATGCGGCGTTCATTCAGTGGTAAATGTGCAAGATCAAAATCCACGCTGTTTGAAGGACCAGTGGGATCAAGTTTGCGCAGAACCTGTTCGGCGTTTGGGCCGTGTCGAATATTGAGCCGCGCGAACAATTCCTGTGGGCGTTCGGCCTCAATATGGCAATCGACTCGGATCAGATGCTGCCGCGTCAGCCCTTGCACAGCCTCTTGTGGAAGCTCAATAGAGAGAGAAAGAAATGATCCCTCGAACCCAAACACCTCGACCGCCAAGCTGAACGGTGACAGATCATGCTTGCGCGTGTTCCTGATCTGGCGCGTGCTGATTTCCTGGCGCGGACAGTCGTGAAACAGCGTTGCCTCATCGTTGATACGTGCCTTACGCGGGGCCGAGGCGACACCGGGGCGGGGCTGAGGATAGCGCCACAGCTCGGGCCTCCAGCTCCAGTCGGTGCCCAACGGTTTCGGGAAATGGGTTGATCCTGCCACAGGCCGTGTAAGGCGGCTGTTGGCCTGAAGGATCAGCGCATCCAGCTCGGATCGCAAGCGACGTGCATCATCACGCTGCAGCCGCAATTCAGAAAGCACAGCCTCGGGCGCTGCCAGGGCGTCCCGCTGCCAGCGCGTCAGTGCTTTGCGGTGAATATAGCGATCCAGTAGCTTGCCCATGATCCCAATCTATTGCTCCACACATCTTTTGTCGGATATCCACCCGAGGATAAAGCCGATTTGCATCATAGCGTCGGTAAATTACCGAAAATGTGAACACGCTTTTGGCTAGGCAGCAAAGTTGTGACCTGTTACGAAGGGCGCCGTTCTTGCAATCAACCCGGTCAGTGCGTACCGTCTGACACCTGATTGCAGTGGACCATCCGTTACAACCCTATAGCAATATTTCCGAGGCAAAGACGGGGCATGGAACCCACTCTATTCGCATTCATCTGGAAGCATTCCAAGAAACAGCAACTGGTTTTGTTGCTGCTGACATTGTTTTCTTTTCCCTTCCTCTATGCATCATTGGAGCTGCCCAAGCAGATCATTAACGATGCGATTGGTGCACCAGGCAGCTCGGTAACTTTCTTAGGAGTTACGGTGACGCAGGTGCAGTATTTGTTGATTCTGTGTCTGGCCTTTCTGGCGACCGTAATCGCCAGCGGTCTGATGAAAATGCGGATCAACACGATGAAAGGTGTGTTGGCCGAACGCATGTTACGCCGACTGAGGTACACGCTGATCCACCGAACTCTGCGGTTCCCGAAATCCTATTTTGCCACCACCAGTCAGGGCGAGTTGGTGTCGATGATCACGTCCGAGGCTGAACCGATGGGCGGCCTGATGGGGGATGCGATCGCACAACCCGTATTCCAGTTTGGTCAGATGATGACCATTGTGACGTTTCTGTTCATGCAAAGCGTGTGGTTTGGTCTTGCAAGTATTGCGCTGATCCCGCTGCAGGCTTGGTTGATTCCAAAATTGCAGCGCCAGATCAACCTGTTGAACAAAGACCGAATTCAAGAAGTTAGGCGCTTGAGCTCAGAAATCGGCGAAAGCGCAGCCGGGATCAGTGATCTGCGCACCAACGGAGGCTGGCGGCACAGATTGGCCCAGTTCAGCCATCGTTTGGGAACTTTGTTCGAGATCCGATTCAAGATCTATAACAAAAAGTTCTTCATGAAGTTTCTCAACAATCTGATCACTCAGATGACCCCGTTTCTGTTTTATTCGGTGGGCGGATACCTGGCGATCACGGGCGAGGTAACAGTGGGCGCGCTGGTGGCGGCACTGGGAGCATATAAGGATCTTAGCGGACCTTGGAAGGATCTGCTGACCTATTACAATCAGGTTCAGGACATGTCGTTGCGGTGGGAAATCGTGACCGAACGCTTCGCACCCGACAACATGGTGCCCGAAGAGCTGTTCGAGGGCGAGCCTGATTCCATTCCGCATCTGACTGGCGAGATCAAGCTGCAGAATATTACCGTTCGGGATAACGATGGGAAAACTGTTCTCGAGGATATAGACCTCGTCATACCCAAAGGGGCCCGCGTGGCCATCAAATCCTCGAATGCGGCCGAAAGAGGGGCATTGGCTCAGCTGCTGACCCGCGAATTGCTGCCGGTTCAGGGCGACGTCACGATTGCCGGAC
The DNA here is from genome assembly GCF_059610505.1 of Ruegeria sp. CDSC079. NCBI lineage: Bacteria > Pseudomonadati > Pseudomonadota > Alphaproteobacteria > Rhodobacterales > Roseobacteraceae > Ruegeria > Ruegeria sp. CDSC079. Next base: position 35,994 of record NZ_JBXWNT010000003.1, on the reverse strand, counting down.
ATGACATCCAATCTTTGCACCAATCCGTCATCGCGGCGCGGATCGGATATGCCTATTCTCGACCATATCTGTTTGATGGGTCGATTGGGGACAACTTGATGATGCCCCTGAAAACACGCCCTCAGCATGAAACCGACGCCGCCAGGGCCCCTAGCCGCCGCCAGATCGAGGCCGCGCGAGCGGGGAACTCGGTGGATTCGCTGTCAGATGAATGGATTGATCCCGGTCTGGCCGGGCTCAACAACACTGACGACATCCAGGATTGGTGGTTCAAGCTGGTCGAGGCGATGGGAACGGATGAATTCATGTTCCGCCGCACCCTGCGCAGCCAGTTGAATCCGGATCAGCATCCCGAATTTGTGCAAAATATCATCGACCTCCGTGGCCCCATCCATGACAAGTTGGTGGAAAAAGATCTGGACCGCTTTGTCTACCGGTTCGATCCGGACAGGTTCAACCCAACTGTGCCTTTGGGCGGCAACCTTCTTTATGCAGCACCGTCGCAGGAAATCTCGCCGGACATTCTGGCCGGCGATAATCGGTTCATGCAAATGCTGCGTACACATGAGCTTGATGACGACGCGCTGAGTATCTCAAGCGCTGTTCTGGAAACGCTGAGCCATGCTTTTGGGCGGGACGGAACCGACCATCCGCTGTTCCTGCGCCTGGGCTTGAGCAAGGAAATGTTCCACCGGCTGCTGGCAATCGAAGACAAGCGCAAGGCAAAAGGCGTGGACGAGCTGTCGCAGCGCGAACACGCCTTTCTTCTGACCGTTCCGTTCCTGCTGACCGCCGAACAGATTGGCCCTGATTTCCCGGATGAATACAAACAGAAGATTCTGAAAATCCGCACTGAACAGGGCGAGAGGCTACGCGGAAGCCTGCAAGAGATATTTGTACCGGTCACACCGGACACATACATCGCGCGCATGACGGTTATGGAAAATGCGCTTTTCGGGCGGGTATCTGTGACGGCGGGAGCTCATGCTGACGAGATAGAGGATGTGGTTGCCGAAGTGATCAATGCCGCAGGTCTGCGCAGACAGGCAGCGGCCATCGTCTATGATCTGTCCGCAGGGCTGGGTGGGAACAATCTGACAACCGTCTTTCAGGAACGAATTGCCTTCTCGCGCGCCGGGATTAAACGGCCGGATTTGCTGATCCTGGATAAAGCGTTGGCCAGCCATGACTCTGAGAGCCGTTTACGCACCCGGTTGAAACTGCGCGAACTGCTGCCCGATTCCATCATGATTTTCATGGAGGACAGTTTCGCCCATCCCGAGGCCTATGATCTGTTTGTTGAAATCAAGGATGGCCGCATTGACGGTGTCTCGAAAACGCAGCTCGAACAAGAATCCGGCACCACCGCTGACCTCAGCCGCAAGCTGAAGATTATCTCATCAACTCCGCTTTTTGCCAATATCGACGGTCGCAACCAGAGATTGCTGGCGTTTTCGGCGCAGTGGTATGATGCTGCCGCTGGTCAGGTCATTTTCTCTCGTGGGCAGGCGCCGGATGCGGCCTATCTGTGCATTTCGGGTCATGCGAAGCTGATGTGGCACGAAGAAGACGGTTCGACCCGGTCCATATCTGTCATTGAACCCGGGCGCCTGATCGGTGACCTGTCTGTTATCACCGGTGAGACCAGGCAGTTGGATCTTGTGGCAGGCGAAAACTGTTCATTTCTGCGGATTGGTGCAGTGGAACTGCGCGCGGTGATCGAAAGCGATGCAAGCGTTGCGGTTCAGTTGCTTGAAACAGTTGCCGGATACCTGACAACCATTTCGGAAAAGATCAACGCCACCAAAGCATCGACCTTGTTCTTCGATGATGAGGACCAGACCGAAAGTTCCCACCAGAATGTCTGAAATCCGCGCGCCCTCTTACGCCCCGCATGAGCATCTGGTCGCCGACGCACGCGACAAACCACAGCTGTGGCGTCTGCTGGCCGGCCTGGCAACAATTGTGGTCGTTGCAACCGTCTTCAATCTGATCCTGTTTGCAGTCGTAACCGTGGCCGGACCGCAGGAATGGGCCAGCGGGTTGATGAACGGCTCGACCCCGATCTCGATGGTGATCCTGCTGTCAAGCTTTGGGTTTGTCACATTTGGTGTGTGGACCGCAGCGCGACAGTTTCAGAAGCGGTCCCTGGGTTCTATTTTAGGGACTCGGGGCAAAGCGGCCAGACAGTTCTGGCTTGTGCTGCGCGCCCTGATGGTGCTTGGCGTGGTTATCGTAACCGTGCCGCACCTCATTATGGGCGCGCCGCTTGTTCAAAACCTGTCCTTTTCGGTTTGGCTGGTATTCCTGCCTCTGTCGCTATTGGCTGTGTTTGTCCAAATCAGTGCGGAGGAGCTGCTTTTCCGCGGATATATGCAGCAAAGCCTGGCTGCGCGATTCCGTTCTCCGATCATCTGGATGGGGGTACCGTCGCTTCTATTCGCGGTGGGGCACTATTCGCCCGATGCGGCGGGCGGCAATGCAGAGTTGCTGGTGCTGTGGACTGGTCTGTTTGGACTTTTGGCTGCGGATTTGACCGCGCGGGCGGGAACCCTGGGCCCGGCCATAGCGCTGCATTTTTTCAACAATGTCATAGCGCTCTTGTTTGTCTCGCTCCCTGACACCCTCAGCGGTCTTGCCTTATTTGTACTGCCCTTTGATATGACCGATACTCTGACATTGCGGCAATGGTTATATGTGGATTTTGCCGTGATGATTGTCAGCTGGTTTATCGCGCGCCTTGCGCTCAGGCGCTGATTGCAATTCTTTCCGTAGCGTCTTATGTGACGTCAACGCCGTACTAGCAAGGTTCCGACATGAACTGGATCACAAACTACGTCCGTCCCCGGATTAATTCGATCTTCTCACGCCGGGAAGTCCCGGAAAACCTTTGGCACAAGTGTGACGAATGCGGCACGATGCTGTTCCACCGCGAATTGGCGGAAAACCAGAATGTCTGCACCCAATGTGATCATCATATGGCGATCACTCCGCGCGACCGGTTCGGGCACCTGTTTGACGGTGGTATATTTACCGAGGTCGATGTTCCCGCTCCCAAAGATGATCCGCTACAGTTCCGGGACCAGAAGAGATACCCCGACCGGATGAAAGCAGCGCAGAAGAAAACTGGCGAGCAAGAGGCGATGCTGGTCGCCAAAGGTGATATCGGACGTACGCCGGTCGTGGCAGCGGCCCAGGATTTCTCGTTCATGGGCGGCTCGATGGGTATGTATGTCGGCAATGCCATCATTGCGGCCGCGCAAGAGGCAGTTAAGTTGAAACGCCCGCTGATCCTGTTCTCGGCAGCGGGTGGCGCGCGAATGCAGGAAGGCATCCTGAGCTTGATGCAGATGCCGCGAACCACCGTGGCGGTTGAGATGCTGAAAGAGGCAAAACTGCCCTATATCGTTGTACTCACCCATCCTACCACCGGAGGCGTGACCGCTTCTTATGCGATGCTGGGCGACGTCCATATCTCGGAACCCAATGCGCTAATCTGCTTTGCAGGCCCGCGCGTGATCGAACAGACCATTCGGGAAAAGCTGCCCGAAGGATTTCAGCGCGCAGAATACTTGCTGGACCACGGAATGCTGGACCGGGTAACGAAGCGTACCGAAATGCGTGACGAATTGATCACGATTACCCGCATGCTGATGAATCAGCCTCCTGCGGTCAAAGGTGATTTGCCCGCGCCCACCCCCGAAGCCCCAGAGAAAGACGCGGATCAGGAATGACTTCGCCATCGTCAGACGTCATCCTTGATCGGATGATGGCGCTGCATCCCAAGATCATTGACCTGACGCTGGATCGGGTGTGGCGTCTGCTTGCCGCGCTGGAAAGCCCTCAGACCAAATTGCCTCCGGTCGTTCATATCGCAGGGACAAATGGCAAGGGGTCTACGCAGGCTATGATCCGCGCCGGTATGGAAGGGGCGGGAAAAACGGTTCACGCCTATACCTCTCCGCATCTTGCCCGGTTTCACGAGCGTATTCGGCTGGCAGGTGAGTTGATTTCGGAAGCCGAACTGACAAACGTCCTTGATGAGTGCTATGCCGTCAATGGTGGTGAGAACATCACCTATTTCGAGATTACGACCTGTGCGGCCCTCCTGGCCTTTGCCCGCAAACAGGCTGATTATACCTTGCTTGAGGTCGGCCTTGGCGGGCGCCTGGATGCAACAAACGTGGTGCACGAACCCGCCGTGACGGTTATCACGCCGGTTTCCATCGACCATGAACAGTTTCTAGGCGACACGTTGGGCAAGATCGCTGCCGAAAAAGCCGGGATCATCAAGCCGGGCGTCCCTTGTATCGTCGGCCCACAGCAGGACGAAGCGCTTGAGGTCATCGAATATACAGCGGCCCGTCTGGGTGCCCCATTGCTGGTACACGGTCAGCACTGGCATGTGACCGAGGAAAACGGACGTCTTGTGTATCAGGACGAAATCGGGCTGCGGGATCTGCCGCTGCCCAACTTGCTTGGCGCACATCAAATTCAGAATGCGGGTGCGGCAATAGCGGTATTGCGCCATCTCGAACTTGGTGATCAGGCCTATGAGGCCGCCGTTACCAAGGCCGAGTGGCCAGCACGGATGCAGCGTCTGAAATCCGGCCCGCTTGTTGAACAGGCCGCACAGGCCGAGCTGTGGCTGGATGGTGGGCACAATGCCGCCGCGGGAATTGCGCTTGCTGAAGTGCTGAGAAAATTACCGCAATCTCCGACACATTTGATCTGCGGAATGCTCAACACCAAAGATGTCGCTGGCTATCTTGCACCGCTTGCCACGCAGGCTCAAAGCCTGACCGCAGTGTCGATACCGGGTGAGGCCGCGACGCTTAGCGCTGAAGATACGGCGCAGGCTGCTGACCAGGTTGGCATGAAAGCCGACACTGCAGAGAGTGTATCCGCGGCCCTGCAGAAAATCACAGACCAAGACCCTCAGGCCCGTATCCTGATTTGCGGATCACTCTATTTGGCGGGCAACATCCTACGGGAAAACGGATAGGTCTTCACCTGGCGGAGGTACCTTGGGGAAGGCGCGCAAAACGTGACGGGGCAGCGCCCCTATGCCCCCCAATCTTCGGCTTGCATCTCGCGCAGTCGCGAGGCAGTGCGTTCGAACTCGAACGTCCCTTCACCCTCGACATACAACATCTCGGGCTCTGCGGCCGCCGAACAGATCAGGCGAACCCGCGCCTCATACAAGGCGTCAATCAAAGTCACAAAGCGCTTGGCCTCATTGAAATTATTCCGGGACAGGCGCGGGATGTCCTCCAGAACCAGAACTTTGACTGCCTCGGCAACGGCCAGATAATCTGCAGGGCCCAGCATCCGTCCGCACAGGTCATAAAAGCTTGCTCGGGCTATCCCGTTCCGAAAGGCCGGCAATTCGACAGCACGGCCATTTACCTGCAACATCAGCGGTTCCGCCGCACCGCCCGCGAGATCGTTCCAGACGGATCGGATATTCTGTCGAGCCTCGGGGCCGATCGGCGTGAAATAGACTGGCGCACCTTCAAGACGGTTCTGTCGGTAATCAGTAGGCGAGACCAGTTCCCATATCTGAAGCTGTTCCTTGATATGCGCGATGAATGGCAAAAAGAGCTGGCGGTTCAAGCCGTTCTTGTACAATTCGTCCGGGTGCCGGTTGGATGTGGTGATGACCACGACCCCGCCAGCATGCAAAAGATCAAACAGCCGCCCGACGATCATCGCATCGGTGATATCGGTGATCTGCATCTCGTCAAATGCCAGCAGTTTTACGGATTTGACAACCGAGTCCGCGACCGGTGCAAGCGCATCCTCAACTCCGTCCTTACGAGCTTTGTGCATTCCCGCGTGGATTTCCTGCATGAAAGCATGAAAATGGACGCGACGGGCAGGGATGTCGCCAAGCGCGTCGACAAACATATCCATCAACATCGACTTGCCACGACCAACTCCGCCCCACAGATAAAGTCCCTGGGGCGGCGGGGGTGTCTTGCGAAAGAAACCACGCTTGACCGGGGTAGCCAAGGCCGCGCGAATGCGTTCGAAATGCGGAAGGACAGCCTCTTGCGCATCGTCCCGCGTCAAAGTGCCATCGGCGATGCGTGTCTCGTAAAGCGATATCAAATCTGACATATCCCGAGGGATACCTTCACCTCTGGGCGTTGAAAAGCAGGCATTTTGAAGATGCATCAATTTTACTTATCCGCAACGTCAAAACTCCTGAATTGACCACGGTACAAATTTGGCTACCGTCGCGGCTCGGACATTCGAGGATCCTATGCCACAGCACGCACGCCTGCTAAATCCGATCTTGATCGTCGGCTGTATAATTATCGCCGTCAGTTTTGCCGTGCGGGCATCCTTTGGCGTATTCCAGATCCCCATTGCGACTGAATTCGGCTGGCTGCGCACCGATTTTTCGATGGCGATTGCGATCCAGAACCTCGCTTGGGGAATTGGACAACCCATTTTTGCCGCCATCGCCGAGAAGGTGGGGGATCGCCGTGCGATTGTGCTCGGGGCATTGACCTATGCATCGGGCATGGTGTTGTCGGCGTGGTCCGTTACCCCGTTCGAGCATCAGATGTACGCCTGGCTTGTGGGCTTTGGGATTGCCGGCACGGGGTTTGGTGTCGTGCTTGCCGTAGTTGGACGGGCGTCCTCTGATCATAACCGCTCTATGTCTCTGGCCGTCGTGACAGCGGCAGGAAGCTTTGGCCAGGTTTTGGGTGCTCCAACGGCGGAATGGCTTTTGTCTTTTATGCCCTGGCAACAGGTTTTCATCGTGTTTGCCGTTGCCATCCTGGCACTGGTCATGACTCTGCCCTTCATGCGCGCCCCCCACGCCGCAACCAAAGCCGAAATCGAAGAGAGCATGGGCCAGATTCTGGGTAAGGCCTTCCGGGACCCGTCTTATACCCTGATTTTCCTGGGATTTTTCAGCTGTGGTTATCAGCTTGGCTTTATCACAGCGCATTTTCCCGCTTTCGTTACCGAAATGTGCGGCCCGATTCAGCCGGGTGGAATACTGCATTCCATTGGTATAACGACAACTTCCGCATTAGGGGCTGTGTCGATTTCATTGATCGGGTTGGCCAATATCGGAGGGACATTGCTGGCGGGGTGGGCCGGAATGCACTTTCCCAAGAAATACCTTCTGGCCTCCATTTATGCCGCCCGCACGCTTACAGCGGCGGCTTTCATAATCCTGCCGATCACGCCAATCACGGTCGTTGTATTCTCATTGGTCATGGGTTCGCTCTGGCTGGCAACGGTTCCACTGACCTCGGGGCTCGTCGCACATTTGTATGGGTTGCGCTACATGGGTACGCTTTACGGCATCATCTTCTTCAGCCATCAGGTCGGCAGTTTTCTTGGCGTCTGGCTTGGCGGCCGCATGTATGACCAGTACGGAGATTACACCTTTGTCTGGTGGATCGGCGTGGCCATCGGCGCCTTCAGCGCCATCGTTCACCTTCCCATCCGCGAGAACCGGCCGCTACCCGTCGCAGCCTAATCTAGCGGGCCTCTTCGCGGGTCAAAAGCCCCTCTGCCACCAACCGGTCGGCCCATCCTTGCGGGCCCTCAAAATGATGCGTTTGCCAGCCTCGCGCCTGCGCCGTTTCGATATTGTCGATCCGGTCGTCGGTGAACAACAACGCCTCAGGCGCCAGACCACAATCGGCTTCGACCATCTCGTAAATCGGGACATGCGGTTTCACAGTCTGCATGCGACCTGAAACATACAGCCGGTCAAACTCGGTGAGGAATGGATAGACCGTGGTTGCATACTCAAAATTCTGCACCCCGAAATTTGTGAGCGCAAAGACCGAGATGCCTTTGGCGCGCAGCGCACGTTGCAGTCGTACCGAGTGGGGAATTTCGGGCGTGGCCAATTCGATCCACTTGTCGTGCCACATCCGGATTTCATCCCGCCATTGGGGATATTTATCAGCCCAGCCATAGATAGTGTCAGTGAAATGTTGCCCCTGATCAACCAGATCGTTCATTCCATGCAGGTCAACCTCGGCAAACATGGCCCGGCGACGGTCTTCACCAATAACCGCGTCGTAGTACCGTTCTGGCTGCCATTCTATCAGGACATTCCCGATGTCGAAAACCACCGCTTCTATTGGCATGAACAATCCTTCTTAGAATCTCTGCTGGGGCTGACTGAATCAATCCTTGCTGCGCTTTTCAAGACAGGAACTGCAGCGCGCAGCGCTGCCCGGCCCAACCGGAGGGGACGCATCTCTGATGCGTCTGTGACGGGCGGGAGGGTCACGCCCTTAGTGCCGCCCGCAATTCCCGTTCCAACGCATCCAAAAACCGGGACCTATCGGCCTTGCCAAAAGGCTTGCCACCGCCCCCGGCGCCCAGAGGGTTTGCCGAACGCAGGTCTGCCATCAGGTCGCGCATCGCCAGTTGCTGACCAATATTGGCGGCGGTAAAGGCCTCGCCGTTGTGACGTAATACACGCGCACCTGCTTCAACACATTTCGCGGCTAAAGGAATGTCTGAGGTCACAACCACGTCCCCTGTACCACAACGCTCTGCGATCCATTTATCGGCCTCATCCGCACCTGCGGACACGATCACAACCTGTACCAGAGGATTGGCCGAAGGCCTCAGGCCACCGTTCGAAACCAGAGCCATCGGAATCTTATGTCGGGTCGCTACACGCTCGGCCTCGGCCTTCACTGGACAGGCATCTGCGTCTATGTACAGGGTTGTCACGCTTTCTTTGCCTGTTTCTCGGCAGGCTTCTTCTTGACCTTGAATTCCTCGGGGATGGGCATCCGGTTGAACGCATCCAGACCAGCGATCTTATAAGCCTCGGCCAAGGTCGGGTAGTTGAATGTGTTTTGAACGAAATAATCCACTGTGCCTTTCAGGTTCAATACAGCCTGTGCGATATGGATCAGCTCAGTCGCGCCTTCGCCTACGATCTGCACACCAAGAACCCGGCGGGTTTTCAGCGAAAACAGCATCTTCAACATGCCATGTTCCAACCCCATGATATGCCCGCGAGAAGTTTCGCGGAATCGCGCGACGCCGACCTCGTAAGGGATATCGCGCTCCTGTAGCTCCTCTTCGGACATGCCGCAGGTGGATATCTCGGGCACCGAATAGATGCCGTAAGGGTACCAGGGGCTTTCCGGAAGGGTCGGGGTCTCCAACGCATGACATGCCGCCACGCGCCCCTGCTGCAGCGAGGTTGATGCCAGCGAGGGATGTCCGATTACATCTCCGGTCGCATAGATATGCGGTACCGCTGTCTGATAGGTCTTGCGATCGACCTCAATCCGGTTGCGGTGATCGGTTGTCAGCCCGACCGCATCCAGATTCAAGGCCGAGGTCGCGCCCATCCGCCCGGCGGCAAACAGCAACATCTCGGCCCGGACATGCCGTCCATTCTCGAGCGTCACTTCTACGTGGCTACCTCCATCTTCGATCTTTTCAACGGCAGAGCCCAGCCGCAAATCCACGCCGTTTTCGCGGATTTGGTGGGTAAAGTCGTGGATCAGCCGGCTGTCGATGAAATCCAGAAACGTCTCGCGGGGTTCAATCAGGGTGACACGTACATCAAGCGCGGAAAACATCGTGGCATATTCCACACCGATTACACCGGCCCCGATCACGCATAGCGAGCGCGGTATCTCGGCCATCTCCAGAAAATCATCGCCATCGACGATGGTCTTCCCGTTGAAGGGCACATAATCGGGACGATAGGTCTTGGTTCCGGTGGCAATCAGGAACTTTGCGGCGGACAGACGTGTGGTTTCGCCTGCGTCGGTTGCAACCTCAATCTCGTGGGGACCGACAAATCTTGCCAGACCATTTAAGGTTTCCACGTGGTTCCGATTGAACTGATGTTCCAGCACATCGACCTCATGGTCCAGCGTCATGTGCAGCCGAGCCTTGAGGTCTTCGGCCCGGATCTGATCCTTTACCCGGTACGAGCGCCCGTAAAAGCTGCGCTCGCGCCAGCCAGACAGGTTCAGCACTGTCTCGCGGAGGGTTTTTGACGGGATGGTCCCGGTATGGACCGAGACCCCACCCAATCGATCCTTGCGGTCGATAACCAGCACCCGGCGTTTCAACTTGCCTGCCTGAATCGCCGCCGAACGACCGGAAGGGCCGGACCCGACAATGATCAGGTCATAGTCGTATTTGCTCATGCCTCAGTCTCCATACAGTGCTTCGGCGTGGAAAGTGATGTGGTCTTCCATGAAGGTCGACACAAAGAAGTAAGAATGGTCATAGCCGGGCTGCAGACGGAAAACTGCCTGTTGGCGACGTTCGGCTATCGCCTGGGCCAGCGCCTCGGGGCGCAACAGGTCGATGAACTGGTCATTGTCGCCGGTGTCGATCAGGACAGGGCCGTCGAAACCGGTGTTCTTCATCATCAGCGATGCGTCGTGCTTGGCCCATTGGGCCACGTCGTCGCCCAGATATGCCTTCAGTTGTTTGCGGCCCCAATCGGCGCTTGTTGGGTTTGAAATCGGTGCAAATGCCGAAACCGATCGGAACCGACCCGGTAGGTTCATTGCCAATGTCAGGGCGCCATGGCCGCCCATGGAATGGCCGGTAATGGCCTGGCGGTCTGCGTCGATTGCAAAGGTTTCAACCAGCAGAGCGGGCAATTCCTCAGCCACATAGTCCCACATGTTGAAGTGCGGTGCCCAGGGTGATTGCGTGGCATTCACATAAAACCCCGCGCCCTGGCCCAGATCGTAGTCCTCGTGATCGGCAACGCCTTCGCCGCGCGGGGATGTGTCAGGGAAAACAAGGGCGATACCCTGTTCCGCGGCCCAGGCCTGCGCCCCGGCCTTGGTCATGGCGTTTTCATGGGTACAGGTCAGACCAGACAGATACCATAGAACCGGAACCGGGCCGTCCTTTGCCTCGGCGGGCAGGAACAGTCCAAAAGTCATGTCGCATTGGCAGGCAGCCGAGGCGTGGCGGTAGACGCCCTGGACGCCTCCGAAACAAGCGTTTTCCGAAAGGGTTTCCATTTGGTTCCGTCCTTACGTTAGGTTCGCGCCATGGCTATCGTTACTCGGTCCGTGCGTAAAGTCTGTGTTCCTGCGGCCAGCGAGTATTTTCCCTATCTGTGGCTTAGAATGTTCCGGCTATGGCAATCACCAGCGGCAGTGTCAGGATGCTGACCACGGTAGACAAGAGAATTGCGGCCGAAGCCCGATGGGGTGCGACCCCGTAATAGGCCGCCAGCATATAGACATTCCCCGCGACCGGCAGTGCTGCCGCTGCAATGGCAACCGAAGCCGAGAAGCCTTCCGCCGGGATCAGCCAGATTACGAAGACAGCAACGCAGAGCGGATGAATGATCAGCTTGCAAAAACTCAGCCAGGCAGCGATCTGAACACGCTCGGCGGATTTGCTGGCGAGCGATGCCCCTATCGCAAACAAGGCTCCCGGAGTGGCTGCCCCGCCCAGGATTGTCAGAAAATCGTTCAGTGGAACTGGCACGGGAATTTGGAAGGCTGACCACAAAAGCCCCGCTGAAATAGATACGATCATCGGGTTTTTGATCAAACCGAGGCCAATCAACCGAAATGTTGCCGGCGTCAGCCGCCCATCGCGTCCGGCATTGATCAAAATCACGATCAGCGAGGAAAACACCACAAGGTCGACAGTCAATACCAGCATGACCGGGCCGATTGCTGCTTCGGTGAACAAAAGCGCAAGCATCGGCAGCCCCAGAAAGCCCACATTGCCGATCGCAGCGCATTGGGCCTCGACGGCAGAGGTTGGTATGTCAAGGCCGCGCATCCACGCGATCAGACTGGCCACAGCATAAACCGTAAGCGTTCCCAGCAGATAGCCCGCGACCAATCTGCCGTCGAATATCTCGGCAAAGGGCAGGGTGGCGGCAAAGCGGAACAACATTGCCGAAAGTGCGAAATAGAACACGAATTTCGTCAGATAGGCCGTGGCTTCTTCCGAGAAGAACCGACTGCGCCCAGCCCAATACCCCAGGCCGATAATCGCAAAGAACGGCAGCGTACGCAGAAAAATATCAGCCATGGCCAGAGTGTTAGCACGGTTTTCTCTGGCGGCAACCCCTGGCCAATCAGGCCCCGCCGAACGAACTTCGCGGACTGACCTAACGGAAAAATTACCATAATCCCGCCTGCCCATGGCCGAAATCCTATGCGAATCGTTGTATCTGAACTGATCAGTTTATAGATTCGACGAATCCACCCCTGAAGGAGAGCGCATGTCCGAAGCAACTGCCATTTTGCGAACAGGCCGAAAATTTGATCAGGTCCTGCAAGGAGCCCGATCGGTGTTCATGGCAGATGGTTTCGAAGGAGCTAGTGTAGATGACATTGCGCGCGCGGCGGGTGTTTCCAAGGCGACTTTGTACAGCTATTTCCCGGATAAGCGTCTTCTTTTCATGGAGGTCGCTCAGAACGAATGCTGCCGTATGGCTGAGAATGTCGTTTCGATGGTTGACGATACAAAACCCGCACGCGAAGTGCTGACCATCGCTGCGACCCAGCTGGCCGCATTTCTGGTGTCGGATTTTGCGCAGCAGGTGTTCCGCATCTGCGTGGCCGAGCAAGATCGGTTCCCCGAACTTGGCCGCGCCTTCTATGAGGCGGGGCCGCAAAATGGCACCCGGCAACTTGCAGAATATCTGCAAAAAGCGGTGAATAAGGGCGAATTGGTTATCGAGGACCTTCAATTTGCCGCTGAACAGTTTTCGGAATTGTGCAAGGTCCGCCTTTGGCCCCGATCCACATTCGGCATTCAAAGCAGTTTTTCAGAGGCTGAGATTGAAGAGGTCGCGCTGCAGGCTGTCGACATGTTCATGGCCCGTTACAGCGCCTGACATTTGGGTCGGATCGACTCGATTCAAGACATGGATGTGGAGGTCGATCCCTGAAGCCCGCGGCATTTAGGATTGATGGCATTCAAGAGTTCGGACGCTCCTGCCCGGTGGCTTCGCCACTGCTTGGCTCTAATCGCCAAAGAACCGAAATCAGTTAGAAAACAGGCTCGACCAGGCAAATCATAACGCTGTACCTGCCCTCTTTTTTACTTCCTGATCGCTGGGCGGTGAACTCAGTTGACAATGGATTTTGTATTTTGGATACATTGGGCAGGGATTTCGCGGCGGTGACAGTCATCAAAGATTGTTCTGACTAGAAATTAGAACAACGCGAAAATCTGAAGAAAAAACATTTCTGGGAGAAACTCATGAAACTTAGATTGATGGCCGCAACTGCAGCGATTGCGTTGTCCAGTGCTGCGGCCCAAGCAAATACTTTGGTATATTGCTCGGAAGGATCACCCGAAGGCTTTGACCCGGCGCTATTTACCGCAGGGACAACCTTTGATGCCTCGTCACACCCGATTTACAACCGTCTGCTCGAGTTTGAGACCGGTACTACCAATGTTATCCCCGGTCTGGCGGAAAGCGTTGAGGCCAGCGATGATGGTCTGGAATATACCTTCAAATTGCGTCAGGGCGTCAAATTCCATTCGAATGACGAATTCACGCCGACGCGTGATTTCAATGCTGATGACGTGATCTTCTCGTTCATGCGCCAGAAGGATGAAGGCCATGCCTATAATCAGGTATCTGGTGGTACCTGGGAATATTTCCAGGGCATGGGTATGCCGGACCTGGTCGAGTCGATTGAAAAAGTCGACGACTACACAGTGAAGTTCACCCTGTCCAAGCCTGAAGCGCCTTTTGTGGCCAACATGGCGATGGACTTCGCCTCGATCCTGTCTGCGGAATATGCGGATGCGATGATGGCCGCGGGTACGCCTGAGAATCTGAACACAGCACCGATCGGGACTGGTCCGTTCTCGTTTGTAGCCTACCAGAAAGACGCGGTGATCCGCTATGCGCAGAATGCCGACTACTGGAAGGCCCCTGCGGATGTGGAGAACCTGATCTTCGCTATCACGCCGGATGCATCGGTTCGCTATCAAAAGCTGAAAGCGGGCGAATGTCATATCATGCCTTATCCGAACCCGGCCGACATTCAGGCGATGCAGGACGATGCAGATATCAACATGTTGGAGCAGGAAGGTCTGAACGTCGGCTACCTCGCCTACAACACCACCATGGCACCGTTCGACAATCCGAAGGTCCGCAAGGCGCTGAACATGGCGATCGACAAGAATGCGATCATCGACGTCGTGTTCCAGGGCTCGGGCCAAGTTGCCAAGAACCCGATCCCGCCAACCATGTGGGGCTATAACGACGCCATCACCGATGACGCGTATGATCCCGAAGCGGCCAAGGCGATGCTGGAAGCCGAAGGCGTATCCGACCTGTCGATGAAGGTTTGGGCTATGCCGGTACAGCGTCCCTATAACCCGAATGCACGCCGTATGGCCGAGCTGATCCAAGCGGATTTTGCCAAGGTTGGTGTCGACGTCGAAATCGTGTCCTATGAATGGGGTGAATACCTGTCGCGTTCGAAAGATCTGGACCGTGACGGAGCCGTTCTGCTGGGTTGGACCGGTGACAATGGCGATCCAGACAACTTCTTGGCGGTTCTGCTGGGTTGTGACGGACGCGAAGCCTCGAACCGGGCGCAGTGGTGCCACGAGCCCTTCGAAGAGCTGATCCTCAAGGCCAAGCAGTCCACCGATCAGGCCGAACGCACCAAGCTGTACGAAGACGCTCAGGTGGTATTCAAAGAGCAGGCGCCTTGGGCAACGATCGCACACTCGGTGGTCTTTATGCCGATGCGCAACGAAGTGCAGGGCTATAAAGTGCACCCGCTGGGCGGCCACATCTTCTACGGTGTGAGCGTCGAATAATTCATCACTTACCGACCGGAGCCGCCCGCGTGGCGGCTCCGGTTTCTTATTGGAGGTCGGCCCTGATGCCGAATTTGTCCGAGTACCGTCAACTGGCAAAGGACATGTCAGTTGATGCCGTGGCCCTTGTGCCCGGCCCGAATTTCACCCGCGCATTGGGAAAACCTTTCATGAGCCACGAACGGCCCTTTGTGGTCGTGGTCCCCGGCGAAGGTTCTCCTGCGGCCATCGTTCCCAACCTTGAGCTCGGCAGTTGGGACCTGGTTGGATTTGAAGGCGCCGTTTTCGACTGGTTCGACCAGACCGGGTATGATGACGCCTTTGCAGCCCTCGCCAAGCATATGCCGCTGACATCGCTGGCTGTGGAAGGGCAGGTGATGCGAGTCTTTGTGTCGAAGGCGTTTACCAACGCGTTACCGGACCTGCAGATTGTCGATGCCGAGCGTGAAATTTCTGGCTTGCGCATTATCAAGACAGAAGACGATATCGCAGCGCTTCAAGCCGCGATCGACATCTCTGAACGCGCGTTAGAGCGCGTGATTGCGGATGTGCGCGTCGGTCAGACCGAATTGCAGATTGAACAGGCCTTGATTCAGGCACTGTTTGCGGAAGGCGCCGCCTCGCTGGCATTTTCGCCGATTGTTGCCGCCGGGGACAACTCGGCGCGGCCCCATGGCAAGGCGCGGGCGGATTACCAGATCAAACCGGGCGATGCGCTTTTGTTTGATTTCGGAGCCCGCAAACATGGGTTTGCCGCCGACATCACCCGGACATTCTTTGTCGAAGAGGTCTCGGACGAGGGCAGGGCGGTCTATGACACCGTTCTGCGCGCCAATCTGGCAGGATTCAAAGCCTGCCGTCCCGGTGTCACGGCGCATGATATCGACGATGCCGTGATCGGCGTGCTCGAAGCGTCACCCTATGCCGATCGGATCCGCACCAAAACGGGCCACGGTCTGGGCCGCGACGTTCACGAAGCGCCGTATATCATGCGTGGAAACGACCAGGAAATCCTGCCGGGCATGGTTTGGACAAACGAGCCGGGCCTTTACGCGCTGGACAATTTCGGCGTGCGCATAGAAGATGACGTGCTTGTTACAGGGGATGGCTGTCGGTCGCTGACCCACTTTCCCAAAGATCTCACAATCATAGGTCGCTGATGTTTGGCTACTTTCTTTCTCGTCTCGGTATGTTCATTCCGACATTTCTGGGTGTAACGCTTATCTCCTTCATGTTCATTCGGGTTTTGCCCGGTGATCCGATCATCGTCATGGCCGGTGAACGCGGAATGTCCGAGGAACGCTATCAGGAAATGGTGGTCAAACTGGGCTTCGACAAGCCGGTCCTCCAACAATATTGGGACTATCTGACCGGCGTTATGCAGGGCGATCTGGGCGAAAGCTTTGTCACCAAGAAACCGGTTTGGGACGAGTTCTTTGCCCTGTTCCCAGCGACGCTGGAGTTGTCAATCTGCGCGATGATCTTCGCGGTGGCCCTTGGGTTGCCCGCCGGTGTCATTGCCGCAGTCAACCGGGGCAAATTCTTTGACCGGGCGCTGATGTCTTCGGCGCTGGTTGGGTATTCAATGCCGATCTTCTGGTGGGCGCTGCTGCTGATCATCGTGTTCTCGGGCAATCTGGGCTGGACGCCTGTTTCGGGCCGGATCGACCTTCTGTATTACTTCCCCAGCGTGACCGGCTTTATGCTGATCGACAGTCTTTTGTCGGGGCAACCCGGGGCATTCACGTCGGCTGTTCGGCATTTGATTCTGCCAACGATAGTTCTGGGGACGATCCCGCTGGCTGTCATTGCGCGTCAGACGCGCTCGGCGATGCTTGAGGTTCTGGGCGAGGACTACATTCGTACCGCGCGGGCAAAAGGCCTGTCACCCACTCGGATCAACGGGCTGCATGCTCTGCGTAATGCGTTGATCCCCGTGATTACGGTGATCGGCCTGTCGGTTGGAACTTTGCTGGCTGGTGCAATTCTGACCGAGACGATCTTTAGCTGGCCGGGTATCGGCAAGTGGATGGTCGACAGCATCTTCCGGCGCGATTACCCGGTGGTGCAGGGCGGTCTTCTGATGATCGCCGTGATCGTGATGCTGGTGAATCTACTGGTCGATGTCCTTTATGGCATCATCAATCCAAAAATCCGGAGGCGGTGATGGCTGAACTATCTGCAAACGCACCCAAAACCGAAGACCGCCCAAGCGCCTTGCGCGAATTCTGGTTTTATTTCAGTGAAAACCGCGGCGCGGTGATTGGCCTGTGGGTATTCGCGGCCTTTGTCTTTTGCGCTGCCTTCGCACCTTTGCTGGCCCCCTACGATCCAACCGAACAGTTCCGCGAGCATATCCTGCAACCTCCGGCATGGCAGGAAGGCGGCAGTTGGGCCTTCCCGCTGGGAACTGATCCGCTGGGCCGGGATATGCTGTCGCGGCTGATTATGGGATCTCGCTATTCCTTCTTTGTCGGGATCGTCGTGGTTTGTGTGGCCGTGTCAGGCGGTGTGGTTCTTGGCCTGCTTTCCGGGTTTGCACCCAAATGGGTCGATACGATGATCATGCGCGTGATGGATATTATCTTGTCCTTTCCGTCGCTGCTGCTGGCACTGGTTCTGGTCGCCATTCTGGGCCCGTCTCTGACCAATGCAATGATCGCCATCGCCATTGTGTTTCAACCACATTACGTGCGCCTCACCCGCGCCTCGGTTCTGGCCGAACGGCAAAAGGATTATGTGACCTCGGCTCGTGTGGCCGGTGCAAGCAAGGCACGCCTGATGTTCAAAACCGTGCTGCCGAACTGTCTGGCGCCGATCATTGTCCAAGCGGCGCTGTCCTTCTCGACCGCGATTCTGGATGCTGCGGCACTTGGCTTTCTGGGCATGGGGGCGCAGCCGCCAACGCCCGAATGGGGCACGATGCTGGCCGAAGCGCGCGAATTCATTCTGCGCGCCTGGTGGGTGGTAACTTTCCCGGGCCTGGCCATTCTGGTCACGGTGCTGGCAATCAACCTGATGGGCGACGGTCTGCGCGACGCGCTGGACCCCAAGCTGAAACGGAGCTGACGACATGAGCCTGTTGGAAATCCGAAATCTTTCGGTCGAGTTTGCTACTGCGTCGGGTGAGTTCCGCGCTGTGGATGGCGTTGATCTGTCTGTCAACAAGGGCGAGTTGATGGCCATTGTCGGGGAAAGCGGCTCGGGGAAATCCGTGTCAATGCTGGCGCTGATGGGGTTGCTGCCATGGACGGCGACGATCACGGCAGATGAAATGAGCTTTGAGGGTCGCGACCTGACCAAAATCTCGGCACGGGATCGGCGCAAGATCATCGGCAAAGATATTGCCATGATCTTTCAAGAGCCGATGTCTTCGCTAAACCCCTGTTTCACGGTCGGTTTCCAGATCAAAGAAGCACTGCGTATCCATCTTGGGCTCAACCGCAAAGACCGTCATCAGCGCGCGATTGAGCTGTTTGACCTGGTGGGTATCCCGGCACCCGAGAGCCGTCTGAATACGTTTCCTCACCAGATGTCGGGCGGCATGAATCAGCGGGTCATGATCGCGATGGCGATTGCCTGCACCCCGAAACTTCTGATCGCGGACGAACCCACTACCGCGCTTGATGTAACAATTCAGGCGCAGATTCTGGATCTGTTGGTCCGATTGCGCGATGAGCAGGGGATGGGCCTTGTTCTGATTACCCATGACATGGGTGTTGTGGCAGAAACCGCCGAGCGGGTTCAGGTCCAATATGCCGGTCAAAAGGTCGAGGAACAGCCGGTACGCGATCTGTTCCGCACACCGCGCCATCCTTATACCTCAGCTTTGCTGAACGCTTTGCCTGAACGGGCAACTTCGAAATTGCTGCCGACGATTCCAGGTGTTGTTCCTGGTCAATTTGACCGTCCCAAAGGTTGCTTGTTCAGCCCGCGATGCCAATTCGCCGATGACTTGTGCCGGAACACACCACCCGCTCCGCATGGAGCAGATTTCGGCAAGGCCCGCTGTCACCACGTCAAGGAAATCACCGCTGGAGAATTGGCATGACCGCCCCGATCGTTCAGGCAAACGCGTTGGCCCGGCACTATGAGGTCAAAGGGGGATTGCTGTCGAAATCGGCAACGGTCAAAGCCCTTTCCGGTGTGGATTTTGCCCTAGAGCCTGGTAAGACGCTGGCCATTGTAGGAGAGTCCGGGTGCGGTAAATCCACCCTCGCTCGCGTCGTAACGATGATTGAAGAGCCCACTTCGGGAACACTGACCATCGACGGCGTCGAAATCACCCCGTCAAAATGGGCTGAGATGCGCGAAAACGTGCAGATCGTGTTTCAAGATCCTTATGGTTCGCTTAATCCGCGACAACGGATCGGTCAGATCCTGCAGGAACCTCTGATCATCAACCGGCCCGATATGACCGCTGCGGAACGGGAAACTCGCGCACGCGAAATGATTGATCTTGTCGGTCTGCGCCCCGAGCATTATGATCGCTACCCCCACATGTTTTCGGGTGGCCAACGGCAGCGGATTGCGATTGCCCGAGCCCTGATGCTGAACCCCAAGGTTCTGGTTTTGGATGAGCCGGTATCGGCGCTGGATGTTTCGATCCAGTCTCAAATCCTGAACCTGCTGGTTGAACTGCAAGAGCGTCTGAACCTGGCCTACCTGTTCATCTCGCATGACCTGTCTGTGGTGAAGCATTTCGCTGATGACGTAATTGTCATGTATCTGGGACGCGCAGTCGAGAAAGCTCCGAAAGAACAGTTGTTCGCGGCGCCCCGGCATCCTTATTCCAAAGCGTTGTTGTCGACGACACCGCGTGCCGACCCCGAGGCGCGTAAGGAACGGATCAAGCTGGAAGGTGAGTTGCCCTCACCGATGAATATCCCCAAGGGATGTGCCTTTGCTCAGCGATGCTGGCTGGCAACTGACGAATGCCGTGCGGCACCACCCGATCTGCAAGGAACAACCCATCAGGCTGCATGCCTGCATCCGCTGGGTTAGGTTAGCTCTCGGAACTGCGCGTTGCGGTGACCATCGCAAGCAAATGGTCTTTTGTACGCCCAATATGTTGGGTCAACAGCGCGCAGGCTTCCTCAACTTGCCCATTCTCGGCCAGCGTCAGCAGTTGGCGATGGTCCTTTTTCGCGGGCTCGCGTTGTTCCATAACGCTCAGGTGCATACGGACATAGCGATCGGACTGTAGATTGATCCGTTGTAGTATATCATTGGTGATCCCACGGTCTGCTGCAGCGTAAAGCGCATTGTGGTATTCGTAGTTCAAACCACCCCACCGCCCGACATCATAGGCTTCGTAGGACGTTTCCATTTCGTCCAGAAACCTTTCGCATTCGGAAAAATTTGCCTCGGTCATCTGTGGAATTGCACGCCTGAACAGATCGACCTCCAACATTATCCGGAGGTCAAATATCTCACCGATTTCTGACAGCGAATGTCTTGTCACCGCAGCGCCGCGATTGTTGGTCAGCTGCACAAGACCCTCTGCATCAAGCCGTTTTAACGCTTCTCGTATGGGCATGCGTGACACGTCATAGTCTTCTGCCAGGGCTTCTTGACGGATGGCTTCACCTTCTGCCATCTCTCCGCTTAGAATCCGCTCGCGCAGGTCATTTGTGATGACATCGGGCAAACTTTGCCTGGGAATTGCGCGGGTTCTTGGCATTGTTACAGTCTCTGCTGGTGTAATTTTGTATCCAAAATACAAAATAGACACCGGTTTTCCAAGAGCCTTGCATTCACTAATGAATATAAAGTGTTGATTGATTTCAAGCCGCCTCGGCTGCCACAGTAAAAATGGTCACGTTCTATAAGGATTAAACATGAAAGAGGATCGTATGGATAATCCGCGCTTTTTGCCAAAAGGCGCAATTTCCGTGGACGTTTCCTATGACGGGCCGCCCAAGGCCTTCTATTTTCTGCTTTTACCCAACACGACGATGCTGGCTTTCAGTGCCGCGATTGAGCCTCTGCGCATATCAAATCAACTTTCCAGAAAGCAGCTGTTCGAGTGGTACGTGCTCTCCACCGACGGAGAACCCGTGACCTGTTCCAACGGCATACGTGTTCAGGCGGATCACTCGGTTCATGACCTGGAGAAGGGAGCGTTTGTCTTTGTGTGTTCCGGAACGCAACCGATGAGGTCTTTCAACACAAATGTCCTGAACTGGATTCGGCGACAAAAGGCGCATGGATGTGAGTTCGGTGGGATTTGTACCGGTGCATTTGCTTTAGCAAAGGCGGGCGTGATCGGAACCAGAAACTTTACCGTCCATTGGGAAAACCGGCCTGGCTTTTGTGAGAACTTCCCGACAATGGAGCCGACCCAGAACCTCTATGAAATTGACGGGAAACTTAGAACATGCGGGGGCGGGCACGCCAGCACTGACATGATGCTTGAAGTTATCGAGGAATTGTTTGGAAACGCCTTGGCGAACAACGTTTCGGAAATGTGCCTGCACAGAAGGCTGGGAGAAGGCGGCAGCAAACAGGTATCGCCGGTTTCGGCGCTTTTGGGCACGCGAAATGCCAAATTGATCGAAGCGGTGCAAATCATGCGCGAGAATATTGAAACTCAGCTTAGCCTCGAGGCAATAGCGGATCAGGCGTCCCTGTCCCGGCGGCATATGGAGCGGCTGTTCAGGCAGCACACTAACATGTCGCCGGGACGGTTCTACAATGAACTCAGGCTGGACCGCGCTTTTGCCCTGTTGAATGAAACAAACCTGAGCGTTTCTGAGATAGCCTTTGCATCCGGGTTTTCCAGTACGGATAGGCTTTCTGTGCATTTCCGGAACCGATTCAGAATATCACCGCATAATTTCCGGCGATCCTGGTCCGAGGAAACCCACCCAGAATGACTGGATGAGCACCACTTGATAGGTCCCAGGGACTACCCCTGTATGACGTTCTGACGTTGAACCCCCAGACCTTCGATCCCCAGTTCCATCTTGTCACCAGGTTTGAGGTAAACCTGCGGATTTTGCCCCAGACCCACACCGGGGGGTGTCCCGGTCGAGATCACGTCGCCGGGTTGCAGTGACATGAACTGCGACAGGTGCGAGATCACCGCTGTGACACTGAAATGCATCGTTCTGGTCGAGCCATCCTGATACCGATGCCCGTTCACCTCAAGATACATTGGCAGGTCTTGGGGATCAGGGATTTCGTCCCGTGTTACCAGCCAGGGACCGATTGGGCCGAACGTATCTGCGGATTTACCTTTGACCCACTGACCTGAACGGTGCAGTTGAAAATCCCGTTCTGACAGGTCATTGATCACACAATATCCTGCCACATGGGCCAGTGCTTCATCCTCCGAGATGTATTTTGCTTCTTTTCCGATGACGACGCCCAGTTCCACCTCCCAGTCGGTCTTGACTGACCCGCGGGGGATTTCAACCGTGTCATCGGGGCCTATGATGGCGGATGTCGCTTTGAAAAAGACCACCGGCTCAGCAGGTAGGTCCATGCCGCTTTCGGCCGCGTGATCGGCAAAGTTTAAACCGATGCAGATGAACTTTCCGACACGTCCAACACAGGCGCCGATACGGCTGTCGGCATCGACGGGTGGCATGGTTTCAAGATCCAGCGCGCGCAGCCGTGCTAGGGTTTCATCGCTAAGCGCTTCCCCAGCAATGTCGGCGACGACCCCCGACAGGTCCCGGATAGTGCCGTCTTTATCAACGATGCCCGGCTTTTCCGCGCCTGCTGGGCCGTATCGTAGCAATTTCATTTCACATTCCTCATTTGCTTCAGATCGTCCAGCCGCCATCAATGGCAAAGGGCTGTCCGGTTGTGTATTTGCTGGCATCGCTGGCCAGATAGAGCGCAAGTTCCGCGATCTCATCTGCGGTTCCGATGCGGCCCATGGGTTGCCGCGCAATAAAATCAGTCATTGCTTTCTCGTAATCCCCAGTTGCGCGCAACCGGTCGTGCAAGCTGGGGCTATCGACAGTGCCGGGGCAGATCGCATTGCACCGGATGCCTTGTGTGACGAAATCGGCTGCGATCGATTTCGTCAGTCCGATTACGGCGGCTTTCGAGGCGCAGTATGCAAACCTGTTTGGAACGCCCTTCAACGAAGAGGCGACCGAAGACATGTTGATGATAGACCCGCCACCATGTTCCAGCATGGTTGGCAGGGCACATTGGATCAGCCGGTACATCGATTTGACGTTCAGCTCAAAACTGAAAACCCAGTCACGTTCATCACATTCCAGAATGGACCCGCCAGCCACATATCCTGCGCAGTTGAACAAAACATCCAACGGGGGCGTGTCCGCGACGAAGGCCTGCACTGCCGCCGCATCGGTTACGTCAAGTTTTACCGACGTAACGCCTTGGATATTTTGCAACTCTGCCAGAGAGGTATCATTGATGTCGCTGGCAAAAACCTGTGCACCTTCGGCGGCGAACAATTCGGCTGTTGCACGCCCGATGCCCTGTCCCGCGGCGGTGATCAGAGCAGTTTTTCCAGCCAGACGGCCAAGGTTTTCGGATGATATCATATCTATTTCACTCTCCTTCTAAAATCCAAGCTTCGGGGAACCACGACGGCAAAATCCGATCGGCATACAGCCTCGGAAAGATCAATCTAGTCCCTGAGGTCATAGGCTTGGGCAGCATTACCGCCCCGTATCGCCTGATGCTCGTGTGGTGCCAGACCGGTTAACAGCGTATCGGTCGCCTCAAGCCATCTTTCATAACTGCTGTTTAATGTGCAAACCGGCCAGTCGCTGCCCCAGATCAGGCGATAGGGCCCGAATGTGTTCAGCAGGTGATCCACATAGGGCTTCAAATCTTCTACCGTCCAATTCGCCCCGGCCTCGGTCACCAACCCGGAAAGTTTGCACCAGGCATTTGTATTTCGGGCCAATGTCGACATGTCTTCTTGCCAGTCCTCCATGACTCCCTCCCGGATCAGGGGCTTGGCACCGTGATCAATTACCGTGCGCATATGTGGGTGCCGTTCCAGCAGCTGTTGAAGCGGCCCCAGATGTCGCGGCAGGGTCAGCGCATCAAAGGTAAGGTTTGCCTGTTGCAGAGAGTCAAAAGCCGGTGTCAGCCCATCCCTGAGCATCCATAATGGGTCGGGAATGTCCTGAACCATGGGGCGCAAACCGACAAAAACCGGGTGGGCAGCCAGTCGTGCGATTTGTTCCGGTGCGTCGGCGGCCTCAAAATCAACCCATCCGACAACGCCTTTTATGAACGGGGCCTGCTCGGCGAGTGACAGCAGATACTCGGTCTCAGCAGCTGTCGGCGCAGCCTGTACTAAGACCGTACCGTCAATTCCCGCTCCTTTCAGCAATGGGGCCAGATCCGCGGGCGCGAAATCCGCGTAAATCGGCCCCAGATCCGGTGTCAGCCAGCCATAGTCTTCGCGCGCCAATGTCCAAAAATGCTGATGGGCGTCGATCTTCATCCAAGAACACCCTTTTTCAGGATGATGTTGCCATACAGCCGACGTTCGCCGGTTTGCACGATCGAAAAAGCTGTGGCCGCCCGGTCGTAAAAGGCGAAACGTTCAATGCCCTGTATCGTGGCCGGGTGGTCCGCTATTTCGCTGATAATGGTCTGAAAATCGGCGATGGCCTCAGGTATAGCATCCGGATCGCCAACAACCTGCATGGTCAGGGCCGGGTCAGGGACAAATGTGTCCAACGGCATGACAGACAAAATAGCTCTTAGGATTTCGCTGGCGCTTGACCCGTCGGCACGTATGCAGCCCGGCCCAGAGCTGGAGCCGGGGAAATTCGCATCCGCAATCACGATTTCATCACCATGCCCCATAGCGCGCAGGGTGTACAACAGGTCAGGCGACAGGATGGGATCAATATTACGCAGCATAGGCAGCCTCTCCGGGAAGGGGGGCGTCGGAACGGATCAATCCTTCCGAACACAGATCAGACCAAAGCGCAGCGGGGATTTGACGTTCGAGCAGGGCCGCATTGGCCTGCACCTCGGCAGCATTCACCGCGCCGGGGACAACGGTTTTGACGCAGGGATGGCCAAGGACAAATTGTAAGGCAGCAGCGATCAGTGGTGTATCATGGGCTGAGCAGACAGCCTCGATCTGGCGAACTCGGGCAAGGATGTCTTCGGGTGCATCAGCATAATTGTATTTCGCACCGGGAACAGCGCCGGTTGCCAGGATACCCGAGTTGTACGGCCCGCCAAGAATTATGCCCACGTCCCGCTTTTCGCAAAGGGGTAGAAAGCTGTCTAAAGCGTCTTGTTCCAAGAGGGTATAACGGCCTGCCAGAAGAAACCCGTCAAAGTCGCCCAAGCCCAATAATCTTTCGCAGACCTGCCATTCATTTACACCGGCTCCAATGGCGGCAATTTCACCGGCTTCACGAAGTTCGACCAGAGCTTTGTATCCGCCGCCATCGAACAGTTCCCGGATCTTGGCATCAGATGCCTCCTGACTGCCCTGACTGAACGCACAGACGTCATGCACAAGCAGGATATCGGCGCATGAGACACCCAACCGGTCGCGGCTGGCGTCGTAGGATCGCATGACCCCGTCATAGGTATAGTCGAAAACGATACGTTTCTGCGGCACATCAACAAAGGCTTCGGGTGTGACATGATGCGGTGCGCAATCCAGCAGCAGACGCCCGATCTTGGTCGAAAGTTGAATCTCTTCGCGTCCGAACCGGGCAATAGCCTGGCCAAATCGTTGCTCGGAGCGGCCCAACCCATATTGCGGTGCGGTGTCAAAAAATCGGATACCCAAATCAAAGGCTGCCTGCAGCGCAGCCTGCGCATCCTCGTCTGATACTTTGCGATAGAGATTCCCCAAAGGCGCGCCACCAAATCCCATCCGAGTCAGCGGAACGGGTCGCGCCGTGCGGCCATTTAGAAGCTCTGTTGCGGTAACTGTCATCCTGCCTCGCGTATTGGATGAGGGGAGTCCGTGAAAAGGTGGGACTGTTCCTGCTGCAAGCGTTGAATCCGAGGCATCAACTGCCCCAGATGACGTTGCATGGCGTCCTGTGCAGCTTTTTCATCTCTCTCAAGAACCGCGTTGAAAATGGCGCGGTGTTCGGCCAGCGTTTCCACCACCCGGCCCGGGGTAGGCAGCAGCAGCATTCGCGCTCTGGTCACTTGCAGTGAAACGGTTTGCGCGACGTCGCTTAACCTGTTGAATCCTGTGAATTTCATCAGCAGGCCGTGGAATTCTTCATCCGCCTCGTAAAAGCCGGGGACATCTTCATCTTCGATCAGCAGCTCTTGCAGACGCATGTTGCGGCCCAGTATCTTGCGCTGATCCTCGGTCAAATCGCGCGCGACTTTGGCGACCGTCGCAAGTTCAAGTGCTTCACGCAGGAACATACCCTCGCGAATTTCGGACATCGAGAAATAGGATACGCGCGTGCCGGATTGGGGCACGACATCCACCAGACCCTCGGAAGCAAGTCGGGCAATCGCCTCGGTCACGGGCGCACGCGAAACGCCAAGGCGTTCGCATATCGGCGCCTTCCTGAGGTTGTCGCCCGGCGCGAAGTCCAGCGACAGGATTGCATGCTTGATTGAGAGGTAAACGCGCTGAGACAAAGAGCCCTCAGACGTAGAAATATCGCGCAGGTGCAGAGCGTTTATGTCCTGTGGTTTATTCATATCTAGCGACCTAGCATACTAACATGTTAGTTGACAAGTGCGTGCCCGACGATTAGCAGTCGGGATCAGCAAACAGGAAAATGATGCAACCAGATCAGAAAATAAAGGCTTCTCAGCCCGCAGCGCGCGATACAGTCAGGTTGAACCCGGACGACAATATCGTCATTGCACTCCGAGATCTGAAGATCGGCACGCAGCCTTCCGGGCTGAATGTCCCGCTTCGGGATCAGGTTCTGCGTGGGCACAAGATTGCTATTACCCCAATTTCTGCCGGAAAAAACGTCATTCGCTATGGTCAGATCATTGGTCAGGCAAAGGCAGATATCGCAGCCGGAGATCACGTCCATGTCCACAATCTTGGTATGGGTGCCCATCAGCAGGACTATGCCCATGCGACCACAAATACCCCTTTGCCGCATATCGACGAAGAGCGGAGTTTTCTTGGGTATCACCGGTCCGATGGGAAGGTTGGCACGCGCAATTATATCGGAATTCTGACGACAGTGAATTGTTCGGGTTCAGTAGCCCGGTTCATCGCCGAAGCGGCCTCAAAAAGCGGGTTGCTTGATCCATATCCCAACGTGGACGGGGTGGTGCCCATCGTGCATGGCACGGGCTGCGGTATGTCGGCCAAGGATGACGGCTATGCTACGTTGATGCGCACCCTGGCCGGGTACGCCCAGCACCCGAACTTTGCCGGCATTCTGCTGATCGGGCTGGGATGTGAGGTCATGCAAGTGGCCAGTCTGGTTGATGGCCGCCCCATCCGCGAGGACGGTGCCTTGCGCTATATGACCATCCAAAACGAAGGCGGTACGCGCCGCACGATCGAGCGCGGGCTTGCCGAGCTGGAGGGGATCGCGCGGCTGGCCAATCAGGCGGTGCGCAAGCCCGCTCGGATCAGTGCGATTACGGTCGGGATGCAATGCGGAGGTTCGGATGGTTATTCCGGCATCACCGCCAATCCGGCGCTTGGATATGCCTCTGATCTGCTTGTGCGCCATGGCGGAACAACAATCCTATCGGAAACCTCTGAAATTTATGGCGCCGAGCATCTTTTGACCCGGCGCGCAGAAACGCCGGAAATCGGCGAAAAACTGATCGACCGTATTCATTGGTGGGAAGATTACACCAAGCGCAATGGCGGCGAGATGGACAACAATCCAAGCCCCGGAAACAAGCGCGGTGGACTGACGACCATTCTTGAAAAGTCTCTGGGTGCGGTGGCCAAGGGGGGCACGGCCCCGATGCGCGACGTCTACAGATTTGGCGAAATTATCGACAAAAA
This sequence comes from Ruegeria sp. CDSC079, assembly GCF_059610505.1. NCBI lineage: Bacteria > Pseudomonadati > Pseudomonadota > Alphaproteobacteria > Rhodobacterales > Roseobacteraceae > Ruegeria > Ruegeria sp. CDSC079. The sequence continues at coordinate 8,255 of NZ_JBXWNT010000003.1, read as the reverse complement.
GGGCTTTGTCTTCATGGACAGTCCCGGGTTCGATCCTTGCTCAGTCACTGGTCAGGTGGCGGCCGGTGCCAATTTGATCGTGTTTACCACAGGCAGGGGGTCGGTCTCCGGATATCAACCCACGCCCTGCATCAAGCTGGCGACGAATTCGGAAATGTACGCCCGCATGTCCGAAGACATGGATCTGAATTGTGGCGACATCGTCACTGACGGGGTCAGCATCGAGGCCAAAGGCGAAGAGTTGTTCGAAATGTTGATCCGTGTCGCATCGGGCGAACAAACAAAAAGCGAAGAGCTTGGTTTTGGGGGTGTTGAATTCGTCCCCTGGCAAATCGGCGCTGTGATGTAGCCGCAGTTTCGCCCGAGGGAGGGGCAAAATGGCAGGAGAGATGGAAAAACTGGTCGAAATGACGGGGATTGAAAAGTATTTCCCCGGGGTGCACGCGCTGAAATCCGTGCAGTTCGATCTGTTTTCGGGCGAAGTCCACGCGCTTATGGGGGAAAACGGGGCGGGTAAGAGTACGTTGATGAAAATCCTGTCCGGGATCTATCAGCGCGATGGCGGCGACTTGGCCATTCAAGGCCAATCAGCCAGCCCCACCTCCCCGCGCGAAGCTCAGAATCTTGGCATCGGGATCATCCATCAGGAATTGAGCCTGATGAATGATCTGACCGTAGCGCAGAACATCTTTATCGGACGCGAGCCCCGGAAACGTTTTGGTCGCCTGGACGAGGCTGCGCTGAACGCTCAAACCGCCGAAATCTTCGGGGCGATGAACCTGAACCTTGATCCCAAAGCACTGGTCGGCGGGCTGACCATTGCCAAGCAGCAGATGGTCGAAATTGCCAAGGCGCTGTCCTATCGCTCCAAGGTTCTGGTCATGGACGAACCGACCGCAGCCCTGAACGACGCTGAGATTGCCGAGCTGTTCGTCATCATCCGCCGCCTGAGGGCCGAGGGGGTGGGGATTGTTTATATCAGCCACAAAATGGACGAGCTGAAACAAATCGCCGACCGTGTGACTGTCATGCGCGACGGTGAATATGTTGGCACTGTCGGTGCCAGTGACACGCCGATCAGCAAAATCATTGCGATGATGGTTGGGCGCGAAGTATCCGAAGACCCTCTGGATGTGCCGGACCTGAGCGATGCCGAGGTTTCTCTGGAAGTCGCAGGACTGACGCGGGGCACGGATCTGAAAGATGTCAGCTTTTCGGTCCGGAAGGGTGAAATCTTGGGCTTTGCTGGGCTGATGGGGGCAGGGCGGACCGAAGTTGCGCGGGCAATCTTTGGGGCTGACACTATTGATGGCGGTGAAATCCGGGTACATGGGCAGATCGTGCCCATCCGTTCCCCTGTGGATGCCGTGCGTGCCGGGATCGGGTACCTGTCCGAGGATCGCAAGCATTTCGGCCTCGCCACGGGAATGAACGTCCGCGACAATATCGCTCTGGCTTCGATGGATAGGTTTACCAGTGCCACCGGTGTTCTGAACGACGGCGAAATCAGCACTACGGCCAAAGGCTATATCGCCCAGCTTGGCATTCGCACACCCTCGGATGTGCAAGAGGTGCGCCTGTTGTCCGGCGGCAATCAGCAAAAGGTAGTCATCGCAAAATGGCTTTTGCGAGATTGCGACATCCTTATCTTTGACGAACCCACGCGCGGTATTGATGTCGGTGCAAAATCGGAAATCTACAAACTGCTCGAAGAACTGGCCGCGCAGGGAAAGACGATCATCGTGATCTCATCCGAATTGCCGGAAATCATGCGCCTCAGCCACCGCATCGCCGTCATGTGCGAAGGCCGGCTGACCGGAATTCTGCCCGGCGGAAACAACACCACTCAGGAAGACATCATGCATCTGGCCACCCAACGCACGGCGGCGATGCAGGTCACAGGGACAGCAACATGACCACAGCAACGGAAATAGACAAGAAAAAGCCCCTGGCGGGCCTGTCGGAAAGCGGCGCGTATCAAAAGCTGCTGGCCTTTGCCAGTCTCATCGCCTTGTTGATCGGCTTTTCGATCGCATCGCCGAACTTCATGCAAACCTCGAACATGATTGCCATTCTGCAGGCAACTTCGGTCAACGGCGTACTGGCCGTTGCCGCAACTCTGGTGATCATCACGGGCGGAATCGACCTGTCTGTTGGCACTTTGATGACCTTCTGTGCCGTGATTGCGGGCGTGGCCCTGACTTATCTCGGCATGCCCCTGCTTTTGGGTGTTGCTGCAGCCATTGGAGCGGGTGCGTTTTGTGGTCTGTGTTCGGGCACATTTGTGGCCAAAATGAAAATCCCGCCCTTCATCGCGACGCTGGGCATGATGCTGATCCTCAAGGGTCTATCGCTGGTTATCTCGGGCACACGACCGATCTATTTCAATGACACGCCTGGTTTCGATCAGATCTCGCGCGGGTCTCTGATCGGAGAAATCGTTCCCTCGGTGCCTATCCCGAACGGCGTGCTGATCTTGTTTTTGGTCGCGATTGCAGCATCCTATATCCTCAGCCGCACTGTTTTGGGCCGCTATACGTTCGCTTTGGGATCAAACGAAGAGGCGGTCCGCTTGTCGGGTGTCAACACCGACGCCTGGAAGATGCGAATCTACGCGCTGGCCGGGGGAATTTGCGGCATCGGCGGCATCCTGATCGCCTCGCGCCTGAACTCGGCACAACCCGCTTTGGGGCTGGGATACGAACTTGAGGCCATCGCGGCTGTGGTCATTGGCGGAACCTCTCTGTCCGGCGGGCGCGGCACGATCCTGGGAACGCTCATCGGCGCGCTTATCATGGCTGTCCTGACCAATGGGCTGCGCGTTCTGTCTGTCGCGCAGGAATGGCAGACCGTTGTCACTGGCGCGATCATCATTCTGGCCGTCTATGCCGACATGGCGCGGCGCAAAAAGACCGGGTGAACAATTTTTAGGACCAAAGAAGATAACGACCAACTGGAGGAGAATATCATGTTAACACGTCGTTTCGTTCTGGGGGCGCTCAGCGCAGCCACCCTCGCAGCTCCGGCCTCGATGGCCATGGCGGAAGAAATCTATATTCCGCTGGTATCCAAAGGGTTCCAGCACCAATTCTGGCAGGCGGTAAAGCAGGGCGCCGAACAGGCGGCCGAAGAGTTTGACGTCACAATCACATTCGAAGGACCGGACAACGAAACGATGGTTGACCGTCAGATCGACATGCTGGCCGCAGCACTGGCAAACAATCCAAAAGCCATCGGCTTTGCCGCACTCGACAGTCAGGCCGCCATTCCGTTGCTGAAGCAGGCAAATGACAAGGGTATCCCGATCATCGCTTTTGACAGCGGTGTCGACAGTGATATTCCTGTTTCTACTGCCACAACTGATAACCTAGCTGCAGCGGGGCTTGCCGCTGACAAGATGGCCGAAAAGATTGGTGGAAAAGGCAAAGTTGCAGTGGTAGCCCACGACCAGACCAGCCGCACTGGCATTGACCGCCGCGATGGATTTGTGAACCGCATTGCGGAAAAATACCCTGATATCGAGGTTGTCACCGTTCAGTACGGGCAGGGCGACCATCTGAAATCAACCGAGGTGACAAAAGCGATCCTCACTGCAAACCCCGATCTGGATGGTATTTTTGGCACCAATGAAGGCTCTGCCATTGGTGTCGTGAACGGGGTTCAGGAATTGGGCACCGAAGGCCTTGTCATCATTGGCTATGACAGCGGCAAAGCCCAAAAAGACGCGATCAAAAGTGGTCTGATGACCGGGGCAATCACCCAGAACCCGGTTGGTATCGGCTATGAAACGGTCAAGGCGGCCGTCGCGGCGATGAAAGGCGAAGAAGTCCCGGCCTTAATCGACACAGGCTTTTACTATTACGATGCTTCCAATATTGACGATCCGAAGATCGCGGCAGTTCTTTACGACTAAGAGCCTGACAGCTTAATACGGACCGGTTCGCCCGATCGGCGGGCCGGTATTTTTGTTTTACTGGGTTGCAACAATCATCTTTTCTGTTTGTGGCGTTTTCATGCTATCCTCTACGGGTTATTTTTTTGATGTTTATTGAAGGTTGAAATTCCGGTGAAAAAAAAGCCCAGCAACAAGACCTATGTCCTTCGTCCTCTGGAAAAATCCGATCTTGAGACAATTCTGCCCTGGTTTCAAAATGTAGAGGATTTAGCCAAATTCGAACGCGTGTCCCGCATCCCTCTTAATCTTGCACAGACAGAGGAAAGCTGGAGCGACATGTTCACCGGCTCAGCCATCGGCCGCAGGTGTTGGTTCGTTGTTGAGAATTCGGCGGGAAAACTGGTCGGCATGAGCGGCCTCGAGGGGATATCGCCGATCAATCGCGATGCTGTCGTTGCGATGTTCGTCGATCATTCGGTGCGCCGCCATGGAGTTGGTATCAGGGCGACGGCTTTGGTCGCCGATTTCGCCTTCCGACAACTGGGGCTGAACCGGCTGACTTCGTATTATAGGGCGGATAATGTCAGCAGCAGAGACCTGGTTGCCAGACTGGGGTGCCAGATCGAGGGGTCGATGCGTCAGGCCTGGTTTGCAGATGGTCAATTTCACGATATGGTTGTGGTCGGGTTGCTGAGCAGCGATTGGTTCGAAAACCGAAATTCACTGGCGAAAGAATTGGGCGGTGAAACCATCGTTAAGCTTGGCAATAATGCCTCGGATTGCTGGTGTTGGCCCCCGCAAGAGACTGGGTCGGACTAAGAGACGTTATTACCAATCATTTCAAATCTTTTTTTGTTATACAAAAGTTAGGGTTCGTTCAGAACTCAGGAATCGAGTACCGCCAGTGAATACAGTTAACCCGAATTCATCAATCACTCAGAAGCTGGGTGCAGTCTTATTTGCAGATGTCGTCGGCTATTCTCGCCTGATGAGTGAGAACGAACTCGACACCTACAACGCTTTGAAGACACTTCTATCGCAGATCGAAGCCGCATGCGCCCGTTATCAGGGGCGTGTTGTCGAAGTGCGCGGTGACGGCATCCTGGCCCTGTTTGAAACAGCGACCAGCGCGGTCGAATTTGGTGTTGAGCTGCACCAAATTTCTGCCCAGCACAACGATTCAGGATCAGATCAACAGCAAATCAAGTTTCGCGTTGGCATCCATCTTGGAGAGATCCTGATAGATGAGCGTGGAATTCATGGCGACAACGTCAACATTGCAGCGCGATTGCAAGAAATTGCGGAACCCGAGCGGGTCTATGTCAGCTCTGCGGTGTATGATCAGGTTTGTAACCGGTTGCGGTATGGGTACGAATTTCTTGGTCCGCAGCATCTGAAGAACATTCTTTCGCCGGTTTCAACCTACTGTGTCCGCAGCGAGGTTGCCGGTGCTACTTTGGCGGGCACTATGCGTCCCGACGCTATTGTCGATCTGTTGGAACGCCCGGACACTCCGTCGGTCGCTGTGCTACCGTTCAGCATCAGCGGTGGGGATGAGTCTGACGGCTGGATTGCCGATGGTCTGACCGACGACATCATTCTGAACCTTTCCAAATTCAGAAACCTTTTCGTCATCGCCCGAAACTCATCATTCTTCTTCAGGGCGCAGTCCATGCCACCGAAGGAAGCCGCAAGAAAGCTGAATGTCCGGTATATCGCCCGTGGCAGTGTGCGTCGCTCTTCCAGTCGAATCCGCATTACTGCGGAACTGGTCGATGCAAACACTGAACGCACGATTTGGGGTGAGCGGTTTGATCGAAACATTGACGATATATTTGATATTCTGGACGAGGTGACTGAATGTATCGTCGCGGCCACGGCCGTAATGATCGAATCCCATGAGCGCCAAGTTATGGTTCAGGCCGTTCCTTCAGATCTAGAGGCATATGGCTCTGTCCTGCAGGGGCAGCAGCACATCTTCAAATACACGCGCAACGACAACCGCAAGGCACAGAATTTCTATCAATCTGCGCTGGAACGGGACGGCAACTATGCCCGTGCCGCCGCCGCCTTGTCCCGAACGTTGAATCTGGATTGGCGATACTCGTGGACCGAAGATCCAGGCAGTGCTTTCGAGCAGGCACTGTCTTTGGCACAGCGGTCGATCGAATTGGACCCAACAGACGCACGGGGATTTGGCGAGCTGGGATTTGTCCATCTGTATCGCAAGGAACATAGTGCGGCGCTACAGTCTTACCAACGTGCTTTGGCTCTCAACCCCAATGATGCGGATATGCATTCGGATTTCGCCGATGCGCTTGCACATTCAGGGGAAAATGAGACTGCCATCACGCATCTGCAACAGGCCATGCGTCTGAACCCGTACTTTCCGGATCAGTATCTCTGGCACCTCGGCGGCGCCTATTACAATCTCAGGCGCTATGAAGATGTTATCGAAACCGTCAACAAGATGAACAATCCGACCGAGGGTCAACGGATGCTGGCCGCCAGCCATGCGCAGCTGGGCAACATGGATATGGCACGTATGATTGCTGAAAAGCACCGCGCCGCACACCCGAACTTTTCTTTGTCACGCTGGGCCAAGGTGCTGCCCGACCGTCTGGAAGACGACACGCAGCACTTTGTCGAAGGGCTGAAAAAAGCGGGATTTTAGAACGGAAAAAGGCGCGAGAACCCGCGCCTTCTTTGCTGACTTTGTCCGAAGATCAGTCGCCGCCGCGTACTTTGGCTCCGCTAACCTTGGCGCCACTGACCTTGGCTCCGCTGACTTTCGCGCCACTGACCTTGGCGCCACTTACCTTGGCACCGCTGACCTTTGCACCGCTGATAGCAGGGCTGTCAAAGCCGAAATAGAGGTCTAAAAGAACCTGTTCGAACTGGCCTGTCGTGACATCCATGCGCATGGTCTGATCGGACTTATCATAGCTCCAGAACTTGATACCGTCAGCGACCTGATAGTCCGCCGCCGCAACACCGCCGATCGAAGGATCCGTGGGCGCGCGCGAGGCCTGGTTTGGTGGCTCGCCCTTCTTGGCGACGTCTTGACCATTGCCGTGAACCAGGAAAATCACCGGCTCGGGCAGGTCGTAATAGGTGCCTTCATAGGCAAACCCGTAAATCTTGGCAAATTTTGCTTCGTCATTTCCTGAACTCGCGAGTTGCTCATCAAGATGTTTGTTGTTGCCTTTGCCTCTGCTTTTCTTTTTCGCAGGGTCGTAATCCAAATCGTCGATAACTCTGCCGTAAATCAACACTTCCGAAAAACTGAGCAAGGATTCCGCCATAAACTCATCTCCCAAATATGGGTTCATCACCCGAACCCCCTTCGATTAAATCCCGAGGATGACCGCATCGGTGTCTCCTCAAAAATCACCCCGCCTCTAAATGCCATAAATCTGCCGAAAAAAAAAGAATTTTGCTGTCATCAGTCTGGAACCTGCGTGCGGACGGAGTGTGCGTGACTGTCTTCATCGGGGTCCGGCAGCCGCGGACCGGCAGTTGCCACCCCTATATCACGCATCCGAAAGTTTCCTTCGATGATCCGCCGGAAGGCACCCCCGGTAATTTCCTGATCCACCGCCAGCATGGCCTTTTCGACACCGAAATAGCTGAGCATATCGGCGTCCAACATGCTCCAGGCGTCGGCCAGATAGGTGCCCAGGAAATCGCGCGCCTCAAGAAGTGCTACGCGGAATCCATCAGGGTTTTCGGCATATCGCTTGTCAAAAATACCCTGCATGACCGCGCTGTAATCGGGTGAATCCTCTAGCTGATCGGACAGATCTTCCTCGGCCTGTGTGATAAGGTCATGAACCAACAGGCGCTCATGATAGATGTCCACCAAAATGTCGAACATTGCACCTGTCAGTGGCTCGGAAAGTGCATGTTCACTGGACCATCCGGCAGCGAATTCCGATAGTGACCGGTTGTTTGCGGCCGTTCTAATCTGTGCATTTTCCGAAAGCTCGGCAAAGCGATTCAGCCGGTTGAAGCTGTAGAGATTGCCTTTGGTGTTTTCCAACAGCGCCTCTACCACCGAGCCAAAATGCAAAGAGGCCAGAAGCGCCACCATATCGGCGGCTGATTCATGGAACCCGTAATATTCACCCGAGACATCTCCGTCGGTGGGCATGCCCACGACGCTGTAAATGATTGAGTGGCCGATTTCATGTGCGACCACGTCGAAATTCAGGCTGTAGGGGCGATATTCGTCCCCGTGTTCGTGGGTGCCCCCGGTTTCAAGGAAACCCCAACCGATATGCGCATTGTCCAGGCTTGGCAGCAGCGACAGTTCCAGTCGGTCAAAATCGCGGGAGAAATGCCATGGGATTGGTCGGTC